>CADAMY010000008.1 GCA_902789095.1 Oscillospiraceae bacterium
TTTGAGAACGAGACAGGTCTTGTTTTAGATAACGATCCCGAGTATTACCCGTTTTCCTATGTTCTTGGCGCAAAAGCGGCAATATGTAACGGCAATGCCGGCGGAGCTCTCCAGAAACCTGACGGAAGCTTTCGGAACTGGTCTGATGAAGAGATAAATAACTTTATCAGCCGAGCGGGCGGCAAAACGTGGAATGAGGAGCTTAACAGCGCCGGATTTACAGGTACTACATACAGATTGCTTGTTGAAGTAAAAGGCTGGAGCAGTTATAGTTTCTTTACGGGAAAATCAATTATGAGCGGCTCAAACTCTTTGCAGACGCAGAATGATCAACTCATTGATACTAATTGTACTTATTTAAAGCTGTTTGATTATACGCTGAATTCTGTGCCCACGAAAGCGACGGAAAAACCGCAGGAGGTTAAGATTGACTACTCAAGGGGTGCGGCAAACTGCATTTTGTCCGGCTGCAAAAAGGACTCTGTCACGCTTGACGTATGGAATGAAATAACAACCCTGGAGGAGTTCGGTGAAGCTTTCCAAAAAAGCTACAGCGGAGGGCTCAAGTATATGCTCAGCGCAAATTACGCCATTGATACTCAGGGAAAAGTCGGTCAGTATGTGCCTGACACAGGCTGTTCATACTACACAGGAAACCGTAAAAACGACGAAAGGGCGTTAACGATCGTTTTGTCATCCGCAAAAAACGGTGAAAGGACGTTTACGAAACAAACGTATAATAAGCTTGTAGATTTAACAGCGTATCTTTGTGATCAGTACGGAATAAAAGAGCTGGTATGGTCTGATGATAAAGACGTACGAAAGAATCATAGTAACGGAGCTAATGTTACGCTGGTCAGCGATTATTATACTAATACCGACGCTCCGGGCGGTTATCTGCTGGATCGTATGGATGACTTTATCAACGATGTAAACTATAAGCTTGACTATGTTAATTAAGGTGTGAAACGGCATTTGAATAAAATGCGAACGTGATCGGAAAAGAGTGATACTTTGAAAAAGTTTTTAAAAAGAGCATTGTGTATAGGATTTATTGCAGTTTTGCTTATGAGCGTGTTCCCGTTTGGCGCAGTTTATGCAAAAGCTAACGGCAGCAGCGACGTCATAAATGAAAGCCTGAACGGAAAAAACTGGATGTCGGGAATTCCAGACAACAGGTATATTTATGAAATAAATCTTCCGGGTACGCACGACAGCACAACGGCAAACAGCAAAAATTCAACAGACAATTATGTGAAAATTTTCGATATCCCTGTTTACAATTCGGGTAAGTATGCAAAAACACAGTCGCTTACCCTTCAGCAGCAGCTCGATGCAGGCGTAAGATATCTGGATCTGCGATTTTCTGCCAAGCAGGGGAAGCTTCTTCTCTGCCACGGAAACAATGAAAAAGCGGCTCCTGTGAACAAAGCGGTGAAAATCCTGAGCTATCTGAATCCGATTCTTCTTTTGCTTGAACGTTTTGATCGTCCGTTTTTGAGCTTAGATACTCAGTTTTACGCTTATGAAGACGAAGAATGTACCGTTGAGATAACTTGTGAAAGTGCTCTGGAACAGGTGAAGAAATTCCTGACAGAGCATCCGAGTGAAACTGTTATAATCACCGCAAAAAAAGAAAACGGTGACACGGATGAGTTTTTAAAGCTTTTTAATGAGCAGATCCAAATGCTGAAAACAGAAATAAATCCTTCGACGCAAAAGGAATTTCTTTATACCGAAAACGGCAAAGGTATTTATTCTGAAATGCCTGTTCTTTCTCAGGTAAGAGGAAAAATCATTCTCATGACTCCTTTTTATGAGGAGCTTCAGACGGGCGATATGCTGGACGCCAAAAACAAAGCAGGGCAAACCGATTTTATGGGAATGACGTTCAATTATGAAAACCACTGGAGCGTAACGGCACGCAAAAAAACGAGATACATTGAAAGTTTCATTAAAGATTTTTCAACCGATATGAGCAAAGATACGGAAAATCACTTAGCTTATGCAAATGTAATTAAAACAAATTCGAGCGCGGTATTAAGGCAAACACCTTATGAAATTTCAAAGAAGGTAAACGAAAGTCTTTATTCTGAAAATAAACTTATCAAAGGTCGGTATTACGGCTGGATAATGGGAGATTTTATGACAGAAGAAATCTGCGCCGCAATCTGGAAGACAAATTATTTTATTTTCGATAACTGAAAATCAAATAAAAGAAAGGATAAAATTCTATGGTGAAACTTGCATCATTCATTCGCCGCAGCCTCACATTATGGTTTGCGCTTATTGCATGGATAGGAGGCTCGCTGTCCGGCGATCCTTATATACGTTCCGGCAATATGGAAATTACCAAAACTCTGGAGTACACCTATGCAGACGGTGTCAGCTTCTGTCAGGGTCTTGCGACGGACGGAAAAATATTTTACGGTATCGGCTGCTACAAGTTTCTGGACTATAACGCAATTACAAAGATTGATATTGAATCAGGCGAAATAATCGAGCGTCGTGAAATGTGTCTGCCAAAGGATCTCCTGCTCAAGGGTTATTCACATCTCGGTGACGGCTGCCTGTATAAAGGCAAGCTGTATATTGCTCTTGAGGATTTCGGATTCCGTCATCCGGGCGTAATCGTATATGATCCGGATACGCTTGAGGCGGTTGATTTCCATACGCTGCCTGATGAAGGAAGGGGAAACGGACGTATTCCCTGGTGCGTTATAAAGGATGATGTGCTTTATTATTCACAGTCAAATAACGTAGACGAAATCCGTATGCTTGACCTTAAGGACTACTCCTATCTCGGCGCATTAAAAATCGACACGACGCTCTTTAAGGTGCAGGGCGGTGAGATTTACAACGGCACGCTCTACATGGTTACCAATTCCGGCAAGCGTGACAAAACGATGTATGCAGTCGATTTGCAGAACGGACACGTTGAGCCGGTATTCGTCCGCTGCACAGGCAAGCTTGACGCTGAGGGAGAGGGTATTGCAATTTGTCCGCTTGAGGACGGTTCTCTTTTCCACATTATAGACGTCGGTTCCAAGGTTCGCATCACAAGCTACCGTCCGACGGCTGATTTTTAAAATAACCGCACCAATTCTGAAACATAAAAGACAATATGATAATTTAACAATAACAAAAAACGGAGCGAGGTTTTAAAACAACCCGCTCCGTTTTTTAATGGTTATTTCGTTTGATACGGTTCTATGCTCGTAATATCCGCCGCCGGCGTTCTGTCCGGCAAAGGATTTTTGAGCAGCTCGTCATAGGTGTATTTCATTTTCATCGTCGCCATATCCGAATAATAAACGTTGCCGAAAATGTCCGTTGCAAAGAAAACATATTGATATTCGTTCCCGTCAAGCGGCATTTCGGTGATTGCAGGCGATCCCTCATCATACAGCTCGCCAACCTCAAATTCCTCGCTGTAAACATCCTGAGTTTTACCGTCTTTTATAATTTTTTCGGTAAGCACCTTCAGCTTTACATCCGATTCAAGCTGATAAATGTAGTTGTCGGGAATACCGTTTTCGTCAGGGTTTTTATGTATTCCTGCCATCATATAATGCCCGTTGTTGAATTCGTTTTCATCCCAGAAAAAGTTATATTGAAGTGTAGCCTGTTCAATATCTTTAAGTCCTTCCCTGTCTGAATTAACGATGACGGGTGTTTCATAAGTCAAAAAATCGTTTGTATTGCTCAAAGCGGAGCAATACATCCTATGATTGTTCAGAGCAAGTGTAACGCCCCTGAAATTGCTCTTGAAATTCATATTTTCATAGTCCTTGTCAATGTCATTGTTTGTGCAAAGGATATGGCGCGTGCCGTCGCTGTCGTTTTTCATCAGCATAAAGTCAATAGCGGCAAGATATGCGTAGCTTTCCTTTGTAAGTGATATTGAAAAAGCACCGTTTTCGCTGATGCTGCCTTTGTCCGTAAATGCAATCGGAATCTGCGGCACATCGTAATAATGGTTCTTTAAAAATTTACTGTATTCTTCACTGACGCTTAGCGTTAAGTAATCCGCCACCTCAGCCTTATCATAAGTAAGTGGATAATAGAAGGAAACGCCCCGGTTACTGCGCTCGCCGCTGTTTACTATATACGGTATGGCTTCATCCATTGCGTCTAAGAGAGATATATGGATATCATCTTCGCCATCAATAATGTGATTATCCCACGCTTCACCGAAGAAATCGCCTAAATCGACCATATTGGAGCTGCCGTCAAATGTATTTTCTATGCCGAATTTTTCACATCTTTTTGCAGCGGCGATAATGCGGGTAAAATAATTTTTCGTCTCTGACATTCGATTCATATAAGCGGCACAGGTGTTGAACTGTTCCACAAGAGCTTCGGTTTTTGACAGATCAATCAACGATAGTGTAGAATAAATATTTTTACCTGTTTTTTCACATTTGTCCATAAATGCGTCGCAGATTTTTTTTCCGATTTCTTCACTTTGGCTTTCAGAAAAAAAGGCTTCGCAAATAGCTTTATAGTCCATGCCGCCGCCGGGGATGATTTCTTCGGAAGCAATCATATAATCCGCATAATTCCTCATGATCGAAATGACTTCTATCGTTGCCATCAGGCAGGCGTCAAAGGTGATGAAATCAAATTTTTTGTTTAGCTTGGCAGCGTCAAAAGCTTCTTTCAATTCCGTCAGCGATAAAGCGTCAAAGGAATAGTTTTCGTCAAAGCAAACGCCCTTTGCAGATCCTCCGCCGTGATCCCACAGCACAAGCATATTTTGCTCGCTCTTATATTCCTTTTGTCCCCAGATAAGAAAATCCGCCAGCGTTTCAGCTTCGCCCATATTTGCCTGCGGCAGGGAGTCAAGCAGTCGAAGTTCACCGCCCCTAACCTCATAACGCTGAATCGCTTCGTTATCAATATCGTGAGAACGCCATGTCTGCGCTCCTCCTGTTTCAATAACAATGTTCATATCGTTTCCGATATTCGCCGACAATATTTCATCTATATTTTTTCCTGCAAGACCCTGCTTTGTTTCGAGGTCAGAGCCGCACATATAGATGAATATCGTTTTGCGCGTTGTATGTATTTTTCCGCATCCGCACAGCAACAAAAAAAGCGTTGTGCAGAGCAGAATTACAGCTATTATTCTTTGCTTCAAACTTCATCATCTCTCAGTTTATTATAAAAGCACGCAATACATTATATCAAAGAAAAATGGTTTTCTCAATAGTTTTTCAGATTCTGTTCTCATGTATGACCCAACGGAACAATTATTTATTTAAGCCAGTACGCATTTGAGTGAGCAAGCGTACCGTCTGTTCCGGTTACCTGAACTCTGACGTATGCACATTTGCCGTTCAGCTCAAATTCACCGTATTCAATAAATTTGTCTCCGACGGCGTTAACGCTTTTTGCAGTTCTGCCGTCAGTAGTGAATCTGATGTGCCGTGCAGGTGAGCATGAGATTTTAACCTTGTTGTCCTCAATATAAAGCTCCTTGATCTCAGGGCCGGATGAAGAATAAAAATCACCGTTTTCAAGGGCGCTGATTATTGTCGGATAGTCAAGCCGGTCAGCTCTTATAACTATGTAACCGCCGAAGGAATCGTTCTGCTCATGGTCAAACGGATAAGCGTTATGGTTGTCGTCGGTTGCCGTGCAGAATATTCGGTTTCCGTCACGAAGCAGAATATCATACATAAATCCCTGATTGCCGTCTATGCCGTCTATTGTTGCGCTGAAATTGAATATTTCCGTTCCCCAAAGCCCTTTTATTCCTCTTAAATCCTCAGCCGTCTGCAGCGACCAGTTGGGGTGATTATACTGAACGAGAAATCCTTTTTCATTCAGCGCTTTGATGAAGGCATTGATTGCGTCTTTATCGTTATAATCGGGTCTGGGCTCGATTTCTTTATAATCTTTGCCGTCAGTCTTTGCAAAACAGCAAAGGTGATAACAACGCCTGATGTGCGAATCAGGTTCGCTGTTTTCGGAAATGTCCGCTTCGTAGGAATTGAGTGCAAGAAAGTTTTCGTCTGTCAGTTCGTTATGCGAATGAAATCTGTCATGATCGGAAAAAGCTATTATGCTGTAACCATGCTCCATATATTTTTCTTTAAGCTGCTCCGGAGTAAGCTTACCGTCAGAAAATGTGGAATGACAATGGAGATTTGCTTTATAATTGTTTTTATTTTCGGGAAGTAAATATTTTTTCAAATTGATCAATCCTTTCCGAACTATTATATCATAGCCGCTTGAAAAGTCAAATAAGATGCACAAACTTAAGTTTGGATGAATGATAAAGTACAAGATTTTTGCTATGATTATTTCATTATTTAATGCAAAAAGCCCGAGTGTTTAATAAAAATATGATAGACATTTCAACTGTTTCATGCTATAATTTTAAATATAATATTACGCTGATGGTGATATTATCCGCTGTTTTTTAAAAAGCCAGGAGTGATTATTATCAAAAGAATAATCAAAATTCTTATGCGTTTCACTGATGCTTGTCATGTCAATTAACCTTTGCGGTTTTACTTTAGGCGGTGCTTATTTTGCTGCCGAATACTGTTTCGCCTTAATCACAGATTTTGTCCTGAACAACTTTTTTCAAGATTGTCAAGGGCTGTTGCTGCATCTTGTATCCGGTTGAGCTAAACCGATACGAGTATATCTTTTTATAATAGTTTATGGGAGTGTTATTTGTGAAAAAGAAAAAAGTCTTATTTGGCATTCTTGCTTTCGTCTTAGCAGTTGTTATTTCAGGACCTGTTTTGGCATTTGCCAATGTTAATAATACCGAATTGGCGTCCGGCAGTTCAGTCTCTGAAATTAAAATAGAAAAAGGTGAAGACAATGTTAAAAGCAAAATTAAAGATGCTTTGTCTTCAATTTATAACAGAGTAATCTTTAGCATAGATGATGTTATAGGTAAAATATCTGCTAATGATCCGTATTATAACCTTAGCGTGGGCGGACAAGGCGTTGAACTAAAATTAAGCGATAAAGCATTAACGGGATCAAAAACAACATATCAATGGTATTCATGCAGCGACCTTAAGAAAAACAACGCAGAAGCTATAGATGGAGCCACTTCGAGCTCATACACTACGCCTGATTTTGAAAGTCCAGAAATCAGATATTATTATTGCTTAATAAAAACACCGGTCAGCGCAGTGAAAACTCGAGTGTATCAAGCAGCATATACAGGCATTCCGGTTGTCTATATAGAAACTCCCGATGGAAAAGCTATATCAAATCATAACAGCTGGCTGGAAGGTGCATCTATTACAATAGACGGCAACGGAACTGATTATGATTCTCTTGAAAAGACTACAATAAGAATTAAAGGCAGAGGCAACAGCACTTGGATTTTCCCTACTGCAAAAAAGCCATATACATTTAAGTTTGAAGATTCTACCAAAGTCCTCGGAATGGGTAAGAATAAGACATGGGCGCTTATGGCAAATTTCAGAGATAAATCTTTGCTTCGGAACTGGTTTGCTTCGGAACTTGAAAGAACGGTATTTGCGCGTGATGAAATGTGGAAAACAGAATTTGTCTGTGTAGACCTTATACTTAATGGTCAGTATCATGGCAACTATAACGTTGCAACAACTATAAAAATAGGCAGCAAAAGAATTGATATACCTGATATTTCGGATATTCTTTCGGAAAAACTGAAAGATACAAATAAAGACGGCGTGATTAATTATGATGACGGTGGATTTATTGTTGAATTGAACAGGTTTAAAAATGAGCCATATAATTTTACAACATCAAGAAATATTATTTTTAGTTTGAAAGACCCGGATCTGGATAATCCTAATGATGGTAATTTGGATATAGTAAAATATATAGCGTCCTATATTCAAAGCGTAGAAGACGTTATTTATTCCGATAACTTTGCAGATAAAGAAACCGGTTATGCGTCATATATAGACGTTGATTCTTTTGTTGATTGGTATATAATGGAGGAGCTTTCTAAGAATCATGACGGTGTCTTTGACCTTTCAACGTATATGTATTATGATCCGAAAGATAAATTGCTGCATATGGCGCCGGTTTGGGATAATGACATAGCTTACGGCAATTACATGGGAGAATTAGCAAAAACTGAGAACTTCCACGTTAAGGCAGGCTGGTATGTGCGTTTGTTCCAGGATCCTGCGTTTAATCAAAAAGTTAAAGACAGATGGGCCGAAAAGCGTGATGATATTTATAATTTTGCAAACAACGATTTACAAGCCAAAGCGGATGAGATAAGAGTATCTGCGCAGCTTAATTTTCAACGTTTCAGGATTTTGGGTCATTATATTTGGCAGGATCCGAGCGGCTTCCGTAAGAGAAAAACGTTCCAATCTAATGTTGATTACTTGACCGATTTCATTAACGGAAGGATAGCGTGGCTTGACAGTCAATGGCTTGACTAACAAAGCAAGAAGATAAGTATTAATTGAAGATGAACGCGCCCGTATGACTGTTGTAATTCACGGTTTTGGGCGCTTTGTTTAAATAAGCGTAAATACTACAGGTAAGCCCGAATTCATTTTTGATTTGCCGCATTGCGTATCCTTCTACGAAAGGGATGCAGCCCGTTTGATATTTTGGAAAGGAAAACATAAAGTTTTACAACAAATAATTGACAATGACCGGCATCTTGCGGTAAACAAGTAGAACAGAGCCATTAGAACGGTAAGCGTGCTTCGTCGGGCTCTTTATTTTGCACGGCAAAAACCTTGCCGTACCGTGATAAGAAAAGGAGATTTTTTGTGAAACATCCGCTATATTCTGAACTGAGAACTGTTTATGAGACTACATTGCAAAACCCGCACACATTTCGTGTAACGATCAAAATGAAGGATATGGTTGACGGTGATATTCTGGAATACGCCGTGCGCAAGACCACAAAACGCTACCCGTATTTCTGCGTTAAGATCGAAAAGACGGAAAGTGAGATATTCTTCGCCGACAATCCGGCGCCGTTGCCAGTGCTGCATACGGACGGTCCCATCACTTTGGGCGGCGAGCAAACAAATGAACATTTGCTTGCGGTTTGCCGATGGAAAAATAAGATCCACATAGACTTATGGCACGCGCTGACCGACGGCGGCGGAATATATTCTTTTATCAAAACGCTGCTGCATTATTACTGTGCGGAGTATTATAAACTTGACCTTTCCACGCAAAACGTTCGCCTTGCCGGGGATCCGATCGATCCCGCCGAGTGGGAGGATCCCGCACAAAAAGCCATAGATTCCGTACCTTTCGCACCGATCGAAAAATGGCACGATCCGGGCTTTCAGCTCAAAGACGGCGGAAGGATTGCACTTTCCGATAAGTGCATCGTTTACAACATACGTATTCCTGAAAAGGAATTTATGCGTTTTAATTTTTCCAACGACGGCAGCCCCGGCACCGTGATCTCCCTGTTTCTTGCGCGGGCGATCCAGCGGGTCACACCGATGAAAAAAGACCCAATAGTGATTGCAATGTGCGTTAATCAGCGACGGATGCTCCACGCGCCGCTGGCGCATCAAAGCCTTGTAGGCGATGTGCGGCTGGTCTATGATGAAAAGATAAACGCCCTGCCGTTCTCCGCGCAGGCGACGTCTTTCCGCGGCAAGGTAATCCTGCAGTCAGATGCGGATATCGTGCTGGAGGAGATCAAGGAATATCAGCAGATCGTACAGGATCTCAAAGCTCTTCCGGATCATGCGGCGCGGCATCGATACGCCGTAGAACGTATGGATCGAATGACGTCGTATTTTACCGCCACAGTCAGCTATGTGGGTAAAACGGATATGGGCGAAGCGGAGAAATTTATTCAGGAATTTCATGTGCTGCCCTCGACTGCGCTGCCGTCTTCGGCAACGCCGCTAACGCTGGAGCTCAGTGCGATGAACGGCAGCTTCTACGTCAATTTCATGCAGTATTTTGAAAACGACTGCTACCTGAATGCCTTTATCAAAGAGCTGCGTGAAAATGATATTGACTATGACGTGCTATATCAGGAGCAGACAAAATATCCCGGCATGATCGATCTTTGGAACAGTTGAGAAACCGTTTTCCGTGTGATCACCCTTCAAAATCTGAACCATTCGTGTTCGATTGAAGGGTGATTTTTACATTTAATCCCAATATTTAAAAGCGTGTGAACACTATGAACGCACCCTTAGAAAAAGGATGTGCCGTGATGAAAGATAAAATCAGAATAATGTACAATCCGTTGCTCATAAAGATTATCAAGGAGGTGACGGAGTTTGAAAAACAATCGTAAATTCATTTGTACGAATGCAAATCCTGAAAATCTCTTTATTTTGTATCGTTCCGAATTTTCAATGCTTTATCAAAAATCCATACTTACTGCCCTGATTAACAGAGGCGTCATCACAAAGGAACAGGCAGAAAAATGCTGTAAGAATTTAGAAAAAGGAAAAGCTAAAGTATAATTTTTAAGCCGGGATTTCAGAATCTCGGCTTTTATTATAAAAATATATTTCGCACATTCGACAAACTTTTAATAAGTATTATATACTTTACACAAGGAGGTTGTTTTATGAACAAATATGAAATTATGAATCAGCAGCGTCACTTCGTCGATAAGAAAAAAAGAGTTGCGGCTTATTGCCGTGTTTCAACCGATAACGAAGATCAGGCAAATTCGTTTGAAAGCCAGCAGCGATATTTTCGTGAGTTTATTCAAAGAAACCCTGACTGGGAGCTTTACGGAATTTTTGCTGATGAAGGACTTTCTGGAACAAATACAAAGAAGCGAAAAGAATTTAATAAAATGATTACCTGTGCAAAAAACGGTGAGTTTGATTTAATCATTACAAAAGAAATCTCTCGTTTCGCCCGCAACACACTCGATAGTATTTATTATACCAGAGAGCTTAAGCGATACGGTGTAGGCGTAATCTTTATGAATGACGGAATCAACACGCTTGACGGCGACGCCGAGCTTCGCCTTTCCATAATGTCTTCGATTGCGCAGGAGGAAAGCCGAAAAACTTCTGAACGTGTAAAGTGGGGACAAAAAAGACAGATGGAACAGGGCGTAGTATTCGGAAGGAGCATGATCGGCTATGACGTGCGGGATGGGAAAATGTATATCAATGAAGAAGGCGCAAAAATTGTTAAACTCGTTTTTCATAAATTTGTGAACGAAGGGAAAGGCTGTCACACAATCTGCCGTGAGCTTCGTGAAGAAGGCATTGCGCCGATGCGTGTCAAAGAATGGACAAATACTGTAATATTACGAATGATACGTAATGAAAAATACTGCGGTGACCTTGTGCAGAAAAAGACATATACACCGGATTACCTTTCTCATGAAAAAAAATATAACAAAGGTCAGGAGGAGTTCGTTATTATTAAAGATCATCATGAGCCGATTATATCCCGCGAAATTTTTGAAGAAGCCAATCGTATTCTTGATTCAAGAGCTTTGTCACAAGAGGGCAAGGCAAAGCACAGCAACCGGTATCCTTTTTCTGGTAAAATAAAGTGCGGACAATGCGGAAAAAGCTATGTTGCAAGGTATAAAAAACGTAAGGACGGCACGGTATATAAAGCGTGGAACTGCTTTGAGTCGCATAAAAACGGCAAAGCTCATATAGACAAGGCGGGCAATGCAGTCGGCTGCAATAACAGAAGTATTAACAACGAAGATGCGCTGAATATAATGAAGATGATTTTTAAATATATGAATATCAATCAGGAGCAAGTCGTTGAAAATCTTATGAAATCCATAACTGATATTATTCTTTTGGATATACCTCAAGCAGATATTGATGCTCTTGACGAAAAGATAGAGGATACAAAAAAACGTCGTACCGGACTTATTGAGCTTTTTACAGGCGGTGACATAGATAAAGAGGAATTTGTACATCTCAGAGAAAAATATGACTGCGAAATTGAAAAGCTTAACAGTATGAAACAAAGCATAGACGAACAGCAGATTATGGTTGAAAAGCACCACGAACTGACGCAGGATATAAAAAAGAATATCATTGAAATCATAAACTCGATGGAAGCAAATGAAGAATTTTATTCACAGATTCTTGACCGTATGGTGATTCATGACAGGCAAAATATTGACGTTTACCTGAAAATGATTCCGCAAAAGTGGAGTTTTACCATTGAAAAAGCAAAAAAATTGACCAAAACGGAAAAAACGGCATTTCCAATACTTCCGTGCCTATGTCTGTAAGCAGGCCTTTGAGTTCAGGGTAGGGCATAGCGTATCTCTGCGAAAGATAGCGCAGCGAAGCTCCGAGTTCCCCATCCGGACCGCCATACTGTGAAATGATTATCTGAGCGTATTTGGGGTTCGGGTTTGCTATTTTTACAGGGTACTGCAGTTTCTTTTCATATACAAACATCAGCAGCCGCCTCCTTCATAATCCCACGGCCACGGATTTTTGAGCCATTTAATTCCGGGTGTGCCGTCAGTCCCCATAAGCGGACCGTATTTTTTTTCATACTCATCTTTGAGTAAGTAGTATTTATCTTCATATTTATTGTAAAGCTTCAATGCGCCGATGTCTTCCGGATGCGTGTCAAGATAAAGCCTTAATTCCCACATGGCAAACTGAACAGCGCTCAGGGCAATGCTCAGTGATTTTGCGTCATTCATTTTGTTCCACATCCCTTGAACGGCTTGTTAAGGCAAGGGAAAAGTGTTCCGCTTGCAAGCGCTTTCACTTCGTCGTATGTCGCTGTGTCAGTTTGGAACGGAACGTATGACATTGCAACTTCAGGATTTTTCGGAAGCGCCGGAATCATCATATCGTCACGCACCGTATTCATGGATCGCGAGTTCATACGGATCTGTGAAGCAGGTGTATAATTCATATCCATTCTCCTTTGATTTATTTGGGGTGAAACCCAATACCATACTATGCCTGTTCGCAGATTTTGACATAAAAAAATCACCTTGCCGCTCAAAAACGACGAGGTGATTTTATCAGCCGAATTGTTATTCTGATTTTGATTTCGCAGATTTAATACGTTCTATTACAATATATGCAGCAAGGATGACCAATCCTAATGCGGTTGAGGCATAGCCTAAATTCTTCCACGGTCTTGAATAACGCAGCTCAATTTTATGCTCGCCTTTTGAAACGTTAAGACCAATATACTGCTCATTTGCATGGAATGTTTCGGTTTCTTCACCGTCAACATATGCCGTCCAACCTTCAGAATAGGGAATTGTAACGCATAAAACTTCATCTGATGAAGCGTTCAGGCTGCCCGTGACTTTGTTTGTACCGAATTCAACGTTCTGTAAACTGTCCGCCTTGAGCGCATTGACTTTTTCAGTAAAACCGGAAACCGGTACACATGCAATATCGATTGAATCAAATGTGTAAACACCCTGAGTTGGGAATGATATTTCTATGGTATCTGCAGCTTGTTTTGAATATCCTATATTTACAAGATAGTTGACTTTACCGAAAGCAAACTGGTCGTTTTCTGTATGATGATAGAAACTCTTGGTCCCTTCACTTATGGAAGATGAAAAATCAATTCTTATAGTAGCGGGCTGTTCAAAAAATTTTTTTGCTCTTTTTATGTCCCTTTTAACTGAATTATCGAGAAGTTTCCAGTTGGTTTTGTTATAAAGATTCTGCGGATCAACGCTTTCATCTCCGAAATAAAGCGAATGCTCAGCTGTTTGGCTTGCATAAAGATTTGTAATCTGAACATATGTTTCGGATTCCGGCATTCCTCTGAACGTAAGCTTTATTTTTTGATTCGGTGCAGTTGTTACAATTCTATTGTTTTCAAACGTTATTTCACTATCCATGCATTCATAAGAATACGGAATATCATGAATGTCATTGTCAATATCTGAAATGGGATCAACGCTGTTTTGGTCTTCAATATAAACTGCTTTCAGCATAGCTTCCTGGCGTTCAAGAGAAGTCATTGTCTCCCACATTTCTTTTGTAATGCTTTTATCGTAGCAATAACCTATTGGCAGAGCGTTCTCGTTTTTATATACATAAAAAGAATTGTTTGATGCTCTTTTTATTTTCTTGATCTGTTCTTCTGAAAGATCATCTGTCTGCAGTTCTTTCTTAAGCTCTTCGATATATTGTTGTGTTCTGCTGCCTTGAATATTAACGCCGTCAACTTCTTTAAACCCATAAGGCAGAGGAAGATCGTCGCTGGCTTTTGTGACAAAATAATTGGTTGAAGACAAAGCCAATAAAGCTGATCTTGAATCGTAGCCTTTAAACCAGTCAACATATTTATCATTAAGAGAAAGTTTATCCCTGAATGAAACCATGTTTGAATTAGTCAATGACCAGTAATAATAAGCTGAAGAAATGCCGTGAAGCATATTTTTATTCTCTTCGACATTACGCCCTGAATAACGCACAAATTCTTCTTCATCGGTGTTCCATTTAACCGCAGTAGCGTCGGTCATCAACAATTCTTCACTTATTTCTTTGGCTTCAAATCTGTCTTTCACAAAATTTCTTCCCCGGTCTGAATATGACCAAAGCGCATTGGTTGAAATATGAGCAACTATCAACAGAAAAACAATAACTTCTTTTGCGAAAAGAGCTTTTTGGTTTCCGTTCATTAAGATAAAAATTAAAATTGAAATCAATAAGAAACATATTCCGGAAAACGTCTGAACACTGATTGATTTTGATGATATAATGCATACAGCAAAATAAACAATCGTACAGATGAAGAGATACTTGCTGTCTTTTTTGTCAAGATGTATGATGGAATCCCATTTATATACAAGAATGTAACTGTACAGCAATGACAACGAAAAAGTCCAGCGATTACTTAAATAAGACAGACCGTTGAACACCTGACCGAATACAGGTATCACTGTGAAAATAAGCGATATAATTATCAAAGCGCGAAAAAGCTTGTTATCATCTTTTTTACGGAAAATCAAAGCGGCGCAAAGTATTGCCGGAGCAGCAACATTTATCATTGTATAATCCGGGCAGCTGTCTGAAACAAGCGTAGATGCCAGCGTGCTGTAAAATGACATCGGAAATACAAAGAACCATTTGTGTGATGTCGACATTCGTGCGTCAAACAGGAATGTTTCAAGTATCGGCATCAAAACAACTCCGGCGAGGAGCAAGCCGATAAAAGCAGGCACACCTATATGAAATAAAGATAAAAAGATTTTTTTTATATCTTTCTTATATAAATTTACAGCACGGATCAAGCTGTAAATAATTACAAGCATAACCTGCATATAAAAGAAATAGAAGTTGCTGACTGCGGCAAAAAATACGCTGAAAATCAAAACATATGGTTTTTGATTTTTGAATATTTTTTCTACGCCCAAAATCAGCAGGGGAAGATAAATAATCGGAGTAATAAAAAAAGGATGTCTGATAACACAATACAGCGCCCAGCCGGAAAATGAATATGTTAAGGCTCCGGCCAATACAGCCCACGGATTTTTTCTGGAAGTATTAAAGCACAAAAAAGAGAAGGCGATTCCGGAAAGATAAAGCCTGAGAACCATCAGAGCAGAGTATAAATGATGGGTCAGACTTGAAGGAACAAAAACAGAAAGGAAGTTTAACGGATCGCCGATAACATAATAATGCAGAGTGTTTAAAATGTCTCCGCCTTCGCCGATTGTGTAATCCCATTCCGGAATTGCAAGTCTATGCTCAAAAATAAGATTTTTTACGATGCTGCGCAAGTAGCGGCCATAATATACCAAAGCGGTAGAATGTTGTTCCCATCCGTCGGTTTTCCATAATAAAGTTCTTCCTGAAAAAATGAACCAAGAAAAAACCAAAAGTGCTGTAATTCCAAAGGCAGCGGTAAAAATCAAGAAATATCTTTTTTTATTGAATTTATCGTCCATCAG
The DNA here is from genome assembly GCA_902789095.1 of Oscillospiraceae bacterium. GTDB lineage: Bacteria > Bacillota > Clostridia > Oscillospirales > Acutalibacteraceae > CAG-488. Next base: position 15,860 of record CADAMY010000008.1, read on the forward strand.
ACTATGAATTGCACATAAAACCTTATGCATATTACACCTGCTTTCAATTTGATATATTTTTTATTATACCATAAATTTTAAATTATTTCAAGAAGTTACAAATAATCTTCAGTTGTCAGTTAATAAATGTTGATTGATTCAGTTATTTATGATATAATCGTAATATATTTTTCAGAGGTTTTGGCAATGAAAATTTTACAAAAAGGTTTTAATTATTCTCAGGACGGTCCGGGAAACAGACTTGTTTATCATACCCAGGGCTGCAATTTCAGATGCAAGTGGTGCTCAAATCCCGAAAGCATGGCGGCGGATTATACCAAAGCGAAAGATTACACCTGCGAAGAAATAATTGACGAAATAATGAGAAGCAGAATGATGTTTTTTGACGGCGGCGGGGTGACGTTCACCGGCGGCGAGCCGACGCTGCAATTAAGCGAGCTTAAGAAAATTTTGTCTTCAGTTAAAAAAGAGGGGATCAACACCGCAATAGAAACCAACGGCTCATCAGAAAGACTGCCGGAGCTCTCGGAGCTGATTGATTTTCTGATTATGGATATCAAACAGCCGGACGACAAAATACATAGAAAGTTTATCGGCGCGTCAAATAAAAAGACGATAGAAAATTTTAAAAAATTGAGCCAGGAAAGAACACAGCTTCATATCAGGATTCCGCTGATTAATCATGTGAATACTGACCCGAAACCTTTTGTTGATTTATTCAGCCATGCGGATATGAAGAACACGACGGTTGAAGTCCTGCGTTATCATGAATTCGGTAAAGATAAATGGACAAGCGAGTATGAAATAACCGACGGATTCGTAAGCGACGAGCAGTTCATCTGTTTTTGCCGTGCTCTTGAATCAATCGGCGTAAAAATTATAAGCACATAATAATTGCCCTGCTTTAACAGCAGGGCAAAATTTTATTTTTTAATATAATGAATAAGCGATTTTATATCGTCTTTTTTTATGAACAGTAATTCTTTCGGATTCGTTTTAGTAGTAATAACAAAATAAACAAGGAAGCTTATTCCGCATACGAGATACGAAATCATCGAAGCAATCGCCGCGCCGTTTATCGACATTGACTGAATCAGAAAATAATTGAGAATAACGTTTGACAGCGCCGCTGTAAAAAGAAGAATAAAGTTTATGTTTTTGTGACCGTTTACGATGTTGTAAGCGTAGATCATTTTGTAAAAAACCATTCCGATAACGCCGAGTGAAATGTTTATAAATACTCTGTACGCTCCGCTGTATTCTTCGCCGAAAAGCAGACGGATAATTAGCTTTCCGAATATTGCCATTCCTGCGATGCAGGCTATTGTGACCCACAGGCTGTACCGTGATATTTTGCATACTTCCTGCTCGGTTTTGCCTTTGGCGAGCTTGCCGGTTAAGATATCTCTTAGCGCATCGGGAATCATCCACAGCTTCTGGGCTAGCATTACGCCGAGCGAATAAACGCCGATCTCCGCTTTGCTTATATCCATTCTTTCAAGCATTACGATATCAACTTTATAGTTGATTTCCATCATCAGCATCGTCAGCATCGGCACAAATCCGTAGCGGACGTATTTCCAGGTGTTTTTAAGAGTAGGCCTGAGTGAAAAAATATTTACTTTCAGATTTTCTACTGCTATTGCAAACGATACAAAGTTTCTGACGCACAAAAACAGTATGCAGTAAAAATAATTAGCTTCGGTAAAGAGCATCAGCGCGCCGAGGAAAATTATATCGAATATATCAAGACCTATGAGCGCAGTATTCCTGACTTTCGGGTTTTCTATCAGAACTATATAATTAAGCTCTCTTATTGCAAGGGATGACGGGATAAGTATTGCGATTACGCAAACATCGGTACCCGGTCTTACAACAGCCAGGAAAATCGCCGCAAGTATGTAGTAGGCAATGACCATACCGAAAAGGCTGTTGATGAATTCTCTGTAAATGTCCTTGCCCGTTTTCTTTTTAAAATACGGGTATGCGTGATGCGTGCCGAAACAAAGCACCAGCATTATCATTTCAACGTAGTTGTTGATAACGGACGCAGTACCTCTGAGTTCTGCGCCGAGATAGCGGCTGTAAAGTATTGCATAAAGGAGTCCTGTTACAACGGAAATAATTTTGGCGAAGACAGAAAATCCGTATGCGTTTCCGGTGATTTTTTCAACTAATTTTTTTATCATTCACTCACCTGTAGATTATAATAATCACATAACTTTTTATGCTGTTCGTTTATTCCGGAAGAATTGTCAATAAATAAAAGCCTTCCTTTTTCTTTAAAAACCGATTGAGCTTTGTTGAATAAATTCTCAAGATTGTTGAGTATTCCGATACCGTCATCTCGGCTGTAAGAATGAAGTCTTATTACCCATTCTCGTCCCATGATACGCTTGTACGTTTCCTCTGCGCCGCACCCTGCGATGTAAACGTAATCAACGCTTTTAGAAAAATGCTCGGCGATGTAGTTTATTATTGAATCTGATTTTTCACAGACGTTCTTTTTATCCCATACGAGAGATGAAAGGCATTGGATAAGACCATGGTCAACAATATAAAGTTTATTTTCGCTGTCATGCTCACGCAGATACATAAATTCAAGATACAGCGACGCAAAATAAAACGCCGTTTTGAATTCGTCACGAAAGCTTTTTTTATTGAAAAGCTCAGTCTTCATAGTAGTAATCTTTACGATCCAGAGCCTTAAAAGTTTAAAGAAAAATCCGATAAATTCCAATGAAAAAATATTGCGGATATTTCTTTTTCTGAACAGCTTTTTTGAAAAAACTATCAGCTCAATTTTTTCGGGAAATTTTTCTTTCATCAGATTTACCTGCGTTGATTTACCGGAACCGGGGAGTCCGTAAAATTCCGCTATCAAATGATCACATCCAAATCAATTACTTAACGATCACGGGCGTAGTCTGCTCACGTCCGCAGGGGAGTATAACGGGTGTTGCGAGCGAGTATACGTCAGTACACATTCCTTCAAGCGAATAAATCTTTTTGGCTCTTTCGCCCAGAGCGTCAATGTCCGATGCTTTGGTGACTATCGGTAAAGACGCCTTTTCTTTCGCCTCTCTTAAAATATCCTTGCCTTTGTCGTTCATTGCAAGAACTTTGATATAAGGCGGCAGACCTTCGCATTGATCTTTTGTGAATCCGAGGAATGAAGCGAGAACGATTCTTCTTATTCTTGCGTGTGAGTATCTTCTCGTTTTGGCAAAAGAAAACAATTCGTCAAGAGTTCTCGCTTTTTGTGCGGCTTCGTGGATTCTGTTTTCTATTCCTTCGCTGACGTCAGGCGTTTCAGCTATATCCTCCGCAGCGAGCTGACGCATACAGCATAATACGCTGAATTCAAGCTTTGAATACGGGGTGGGTCCTGTTTCGTTTTCTTTCTCCCGTTCAAAAATATCGACCGTGCTTTGCGGAACGTACGGCGACCATTTTTCGTTTTCGAGCATCATCCTGCGTATTTCACTTGCGCTCGCAATGTTTTCGCTGCGCTTAAGGCTGTCGTGTGCGGCTCCTTTGCGGGAAATCGTAAAAATATCAGGTTTGTTTTCGTATTTGCTGTTTGCAAGTATATATTCAATAGCGAGAATGTTGTTCGGCTCGTTGAGTATGTCATAATAAGCGTCGCCGTAATAAGTTCTCACAGCTTCGGCTCTCGCTCCTGCGAACGACATACCAATATCAAGATCCGCCTGCATTCTTTCTTCCACTCTTTTGTCGCTGAGTATTTCGGAGATATGGCGAAGAGTTTCAATATCGCCCAATTCGCTGCCGAAGCTCAGCACGTCAACACAGCCGAGAGAATTAAGTATATGAACTGCTCCGGCGGCAAAATCCTTAGCTCTTGCAATGCTCCAGATCGTCGGCAGTTCAACAACGAGATCAACTCCGTTTTCGAGCGCCGTTTCAGCTCTTGCCCATTTGGAAAGTATTGCCGTTTCGCCTCTTTGAACGTAGTTGCCGCTCATTACCGCAACAACGTGATCCGCTCCTGTTCCTTCTTTTGTTTTTTCAATATGGTATTTATGACCGTTATGAAACGGGTTATATTCAGCAATTATTCCGGCAGTTTTCATTTTTACCTCCAAAAAGTTTCAATTTGCTATTGAAAAAATTTCAGTATAAATATATAATATAACAGTTATGAAAAAGTTTCAAGTCATATTTAGGAGGTTTCTTATGAAAATTCTTGTTATTAACGCAGGCAGCTCTTCATTAAAGTATCAGCTTATAGATATGGAAACAGAGCACGTTCTTGCAAAAGGTATCTGCGAGCAGATCGGAACAGACAGCACCTTTACCCACAAGGTTGAATCCGATCCTTCCAAAAACATCAAGGATATGTCTTATCCCATGCCCGATCACGCAACGGCTATTCAGCTCGTTATTGATACCCTTACCGATAAGGAACACGGCGTTATCGGCTCAATGAGTGAAATCGATGCCGTAGGTCACAGAGTTCTTCACGGAGCTGAAAAATTCTGCGGTTCCGTACTTGTTACCGACGAAGTTGAGGAAGCTATCAAAGAGTGCTTTGAATGGGGCCCGCTTCACAATCCCGCAAACCTTACAGGTATCAAAGCCTGCCAGAAGATTATGAAAGACGTTCCTCAGGTTGCTGTTTTTGATACCGGCTTCCATCAGACAATGCCTGATTACGCTTATATGTATGCTCTTCCTTATGAGTATTACGAAAAATACGGTATCCGCCGCTACGGCTTCCACGGCACTTCACACAGATTCGTAAGCATGAAAGCAAACGAGCTTCTCGGCAATCCGGAGCACAGCAAGATAGTTACCTGCCATCTCGGCAACGGCTCGTCAATCTCCGCTGTTATGGACGGTAAATGCTTTGATACAACAATGGGCGTTACTCCTCTTGAAGGAATTATGATGGGTACGCGCTGCGGCTCTATCGACCCCGCTATCGTTCCGATTATTATGAAAAAAGAAAACCTCACTCCCGATGAAGTTGATACCGTTATGAATAAAAAATCCGGTATGCTCGGTCTTACAGGCACAAGCGACAACAGAACGATCGAGCAGAGAGCCAAAGACGGCGACGAAAGAGCAAAGCTTGTTGAATCAATGCTCTGCCATCAGCTTACAAAATACATCGGCGGATTTGCCGCTGCTATGGGCGGACTTGACGCTATCGTATTCACAGGCGGAATCGGCGAAAACAACCCGCAGTACAGAGACCGTGTATGCGATAAGCTCGACTTTATGGGCGTTAAGATCGACTACGATATAAACAATAAATACAGAAAAGGTCTTGAAGGCGAGATTTCCACTCCCGATTCAAAAGTTAAGGTTTACGTTGTCTGCACAAATGAGGAACTCATGATTGCAAGAGATACAAAGGAAATTGTTGAAAATAAATAATTGTTTTCGGCACCGCAGTTTTTCTGCGGTGCAGTATTATAAATTGCTTTTGTGGTGATTATATGAGATCATTGCTGTTTTTTAACGAATCGTTAGGTTACGGCGGAGCGGAAAGCGTTCTGACCAATATAATTGAATACATTGATAAAAACAGATTTGATTTGTCTGTGCTTTGTGAAACGGACGGTGAGCTTCATACCGATGCCGTCAGGGCAAATGCGCACTTTAAAAGCATAGCCAAAAAATCACGTGCAGCTTCATTTTTCGGCAGAGCTGTAAATTCCGGCAGGATGAGACTGCTCAAAAATGCTTCGCCCGGATTTGCTCACAGGTTATTTGTTCACGGCAGATATGATGTTGAAATCGCTTTCTGCGAAGGCTTTTCTGCAAAATTCATTTCAGGCAGTCCCGATAAACGCACTAAAAAAGTCGCTTGGATTCATACAGACGTTGTGAATTATCCGTGGAGTGAGAGTGTTCACGGCGGAGCGGAAAATGAAAAAAGCTGCTATGAAAAATTTGACGCTGTTGTCTGCGTATCTCAGACTATGAAGGATTCGTTTGTAAAAAAGTACGGTATGGAGCAGAAGGTTCATGTGCTGTATAATCCGATTGATTTTGATGCCGTAAAGCAAAAAAGCCTTGAGCCTGTTGAGACTGACAATGACGGCAGATTCAGCTTTGTAATGGTCGGCAGTCTGAAACCCGTAAAAGGGTATGACAGAATGCTGGAAGTCTGCAGCCGGCTGAAAAAAGAAGGGTACGATTTTAAAGTCAGGATAATGGGTTCCGGCAGCGAGTATTCTAATATTTCAGATTTAATTAACCGTCTTGGGCTGAGTGACACCGTTACGCTTATGGAATATCAGGAAAATCCTTATAAATATGTAAGAAACTCCGACGCTTTCGTCTGCTCGTCTTATGCCGAAGGCTACAGCACTGCGGTGTGCGAAGCGGTTGTGCTCGGTGCTCCGGTAATTACAACAGAGTGTTCGGGAATGCGTGAGATATTCGGCGGCAGAGAATGCGGAATAATATGTGAAAACAGCGATGACGGTCTTTATTATTCGATGAAGAAAGTGCTTGACGATCCGTCTGTGCTCAGACATTATAAAGCGGAGGAACAGATTCGCAGCGCTGACTTTGATATTAAAGAACGCATAAAAAAAATTGAAGAATTCTTAGATAATATTTAAAATACAAGACTGTATCAATTCGTCAATGAAAGATACAGTCTTAAATTATGCTTTTCAATCAATAGTGTTTTTTTACCGTTAAACGCCTTTTTGGATGCAGCAGTAAGACCGCTGTTGCCTGTACTGATAACAACAACATAGTATCCTTATTTCACTTAATTTATGAAACAGACAGGTGCTGTAAAAAAAACCACAGATTTTCAATGATTATATATACTATAATAAAAGCAATTTGATTTCTTGACAAAAAGATACGGCAATGATATAATTTTTATATAATTTTTTGATCGGAGTTATCTTTATGAAAAGAATAATATGCTTCGTACTTTGCATTGTGATGACGGTGGCATTTGCCGCATGCGGTAAAGATAAAAAAGATAATGAAAAACCTGTTCAGGAGGAAACATCTGACGTTCAGCCGGCTGAAACGTACAGTCCCGAATGGGTCGTCTCACCATCTATTAAAGCGGCTCGTATCTGGTCTTTGCCATTAACTGATTTCAACGAGGCTTCAAGCCATTATGATGTTTCTTTCGGAGAAATTTATGCATTTGAATCAGACGGAAAGATAGGTTTTATTGATTCAAACGGTCAGGTGATTATTGAGCCGAAATACGAAACTGCCCAAACATGCACGTGCACGGATAAATACATTGTAACAACAAAATCAGAGAGCGGTTATACCACTAATTATCGCTTTTCTTCGTCAAATCTTACTCCTGTCTGGGCTAAAGCTCATACATGTGAAGGCACGAACGGATACAGATATATCTGGAACTCCACATCCGGAAAAATAAGTCTTTTGTATTATACAAACGGAAAAAGTATAGCTTCTGTTAAAAAAGCCTATGCTCCGGAAGCTGCCGAAATAACCGAAAACGGTACAGGTACAGGAAAATTTACTGTTGTAACGGCAGGCGCTGCTGTCGGTGAAGCTGATTACACGGCGGCGGGAATATTTACTGACGGAATTGTCGCTGTAGAAAAGGGCGGCAAATGGGGTTATGTAAATTCAAAAGGCGAGCAGGTCATTCCTTTTGAATATGACGCAATCAAGGGCTACAGCGCTTTGCATGAAACGGATAAAGATACTCCGTACGAATCAAGCGAGGGATTTGTAACGGTTTGCAAAGACGGAAAATACGGGATACTTAAATCCGACGGGACTGAAGTTGTACCGTGCAGATTCAATTCGCTTACAACTGTCCATAACGGCAGAGCGTTTGCCAGCGAAAACGGTACTGACTGGGGTATTCTCTGCGTTGATAAAAAGATTTCAGAAGGCATAGCGCCTTCAAGGTCAACAGAGAAGACGACTGCGGCCACGTCAAGAAAGTCAACTTCAAAGTATTCGGCATCGTCATCTGTTTCTTCGCGATCATCGCAGAAGAGCAAATCCTCTTCATCAAAATCTTCCGTATCTGCTTCATCGGGTTCAAAAACCCAAAAAACATCAAATTCATCAAAAAATACATCTTCAAACAAATCGACTACATCTCGTAAAGTTAACGGTTAATGTTCAAAAATGTGAATTTTGCACAAAAAAACTTAAATATGTTGTAGGCTATGTGCATTTTTGTTACTTGACATATTGATGTTTTGTGATATAATTGATATGATATAATATATTAAAGTAGGAGTGAATTGCGATGGATGAAAAGCAGACGGCTAAAAAGAATTTCAAGCCAATGATTATTGCACTGTCTGTGCTTGTCGTAATAGTTTCTGCGTATTTTATTACCAGTTCAGTTTTAGGAAAGGGACTTTTTTCAAAGGATGTCTCCGGCGCTCAGCTTTATGCTGAGGATGAAGCGGATGATTCACAGGGGATTCAGGCGGAATCAGAAGAGCCGTCCGGCTCCGGCAGCGTTATTGTAGAAGGCGATGAAACTGAAGAGAAAGACGCAGAAGAAATTAGTGAAGAAAGCAAAGACATAACAAAAAATCTTTCTACAACTATCAGTCAGGAGAAGGAGTACAAAAATGACGACGGCACTCTTGAAGGAGGAGCTTCGGCATCAAGAATCATCAGCGGCGCTGTTGCTACTCACAGATGGACTGCATCAAACGTTATTTCAAATGTCACTGCTGAAAGAATAGCCGTCAATCTCAATGTTTACTCAGACGGAACAAAGACCGACAAAACAGTCAAAAGATATTTATATGCGGCTGTTATTAATACCAAGCCTTCAAGAATCGTTGTTCCTGCCGCGAGTCAGTTCTCCAACAGGAATCTTGAGTCTATGGGTAAATTTGTAAAGGGTTATGAGAATCAGACGAAAGAGGACATCCTCTTTGCTGTAAATAACGAAATGTGTTCAAGGGATTACGATAATCTTCAGGGCAACGTGTTCTATAACGGCAACGATTCCATCACCGGTACGGTCATCAAGAACAGCAAGGTCGCTCAGGAAGGCGAAGTTTGCAATGAAAGCCTTGTTATCAACAAAGACGGTACATGGGAATATCCTGTAAAAGTTTCTATGTCCACGGCTAACGACCTTATCAACAGAGGAACAATCGCTTCGGTTTCTTATACATACCCGGTAATCTGGGGCGGCAAAAAATATGTTCATCCCGAAGCCGGCGAAAATACCGGTATCTGGTACGATCATTATATTGCCGAAGACGAAGATATTTTATATGACAACCGTACGATCATCGGTCAGATCGACAGCAATAAATACATTGTTCTCATCAGCGAAGGCTTCGGCTATGCATATCTTGCAGAATATATGCTTAACGACTTAGGCGTTCAGAACGCATACTGGGGAAACGGCGGAATAGCTGCTGCAATGTATGTTAAAGGTCACGGTCTTATCACTCCCAACAACTTCATTGTTCACGGCGATTTGTTCTGTGTAAAATAATTCACTACAATTTAATTAAAGCCGTCGCATTAGTTGCGGCGGCTCTTTTTAAGATTATGGAAAGACTTGACAAAATAATTGCAAATACAAGTACTTTTTCAAGAAAAGAAGTACACCGTATGATAAAATCAGGCACGGTCAGAGTAAACGGTATTACTGTAAAGGACCGTGGCTTTTATATTGACACTGAGTCGGATACCGTAAGCATAAACGGCGAAGATTTAGTTCTTGAAAAGTATATTTATATAATGCTCAATAAGCCTGAGGGCGTTGTCAGCGCCGCAAGAGACGATAAAGAAAAAACCGTAATTGATCTTGTTCCGCCGGAATTCAAAAAGAAAAATCTTTTCCCTGCCGGCAGACTTGACAGAAACACAACGGGCTTTGTTCTTATTACAGATAACGGCGACTTTGCCCATAAAATTTTGTCGCCCAAAAATCATATAGATAAAACTTATGAAGCGAGGCTTGAACATTCAATATCTTCATCAGAACTTGAAATGATCGAAAACGGTATCACCCTTGGCGACGGTACAAAGTGCCTTCCTGCTAAGCTCTGCGTGCTGGAAGACGGCGAAACTCCGCTTATTCAGGTGATAATTCACGAAGGCAAATATCATCAGATAAAAAGAATGTTTGCAGCGGCGGGAAATGCCGTCACGCAGCTTAAAAGAACCAAAATGGGCGGTCTTGAGCTTGATAAAACTCTGCTTCCCGGTAAATGCCGCATACTTACAAAAGAAGAAGTTTTACTGATAAGTTCAGAATAATTTACATCAAAACGGCATATCTTAAAATAACTTCTGTATCACGGAGTTGTGAATATGCTGGCAATAGTAGACCTGACTGACAGTCGGGAACGCATTTTTGAAAAATTCAGAAAACACGAAATTTTAATCAGCCGTGCGGATATTGAAAAGACTCAGCCTGTTTTTATAATGAAAGCTCACAGGAAATACACTGATTTTTCCTTGCTTGAAAAAATAATAAGGAAATACGGCAAAGCGGTTTTTTTAAATAACATCATTCCCGAAGGTCTTGAATATTTGTCTTTTAAAGAATATGTACTGCCTCTTAAAATGCTGGTTAAAACTGCTGCTGAGTTTTATAAACTGCGGCCGAAATACGGCAGGAATCTCAGCATTGGTATTTTTGATAAACCTGCCTGCGCATGTGAAGAAGCCGCTTCGCTCTGCCGCTTTGTAAGATGCGTCAGGGTCGTTACAGATAAAACCGAAACTTATGAAAAATGCGCTGATCGAGTGTATAAAGACTGCGGCGCAGGAATGCTTGTGAGCCGAAACCGTTTTACAGCCAACGGATGCGGGATTATAATAGCTGTTGATGATAAATGCTTTAACGATATCTATTTTGGCAGAGCTGTTGTTTACCGCAAATTCTGCAGCAATAACAACGTATCAGAATTAAACGAATGTCGTGATTCTGTGATTTTGCCTTTATCAGACAGTTTAGAAATCGACCGTTTCACACTTTTGTGCGCTTTGTACGAAGAATGCGGATACAGACAGGGCGGTATTCCTTTGTTTTCCGGAACGGATATTTTTAAAGAAAAAACAAATACTTGACTTTTGTTAAAACTTAAACTATAATAATTATCGCTATTTCTGTATATGCAATTTGCAATACAGTTGAAAGGAAGAAAGACGATGGCACAGGAAATTTTACTTACCAAAGATGCTTATGAAAAAAAGCATGCGGAGCTTGAAGAGCTCAAGACTACCGGCAGGGACAATATTGCCGAAAAGATTAAGGAGGCGCGTTCCTTTGGTGACCTTTCCGAAAACAGTGAGTATGATGAAGCTCTCAACGAGCAGGCTAAGCTTGAGGCGAGAATCAGTAAACTTGAAAACGAGCTGAAAGACGCTAAGATCCTTGATGAGAGCGCTATCAACACTGAAGTCGTTCACCTTGGCTCAAGCGTCAAAATTCTTGATGAAGAGTATGATGAGGTTGAGGAGTATCAGATTCTCAGCGAGTCACAGGCAAACCCCGATGAAGGAATTATTTCCGATCAGTCGGCAGTAGGCAAAGCACTCCTCGGTCACAAAGT
>CADAMY010000009.1 GCA_902789095.1 Oscillospiraceae bacterium
TTTTAGGAGGAAAATATCATGGCAACATTACAGGCACTCGGAATGATCGAAACAAAAGGACTCGTAGGCTCAATAGAGGCTGCGGATGCAATGGTTAAGGCTGCAAACGTTACCCTTATTGGTAAGGTTCATGTCGGCGGCGGTCTTGTTACCGTTATGGTAAGAGGCGACGTTGGCGCAGTTAAGGCTGCAACAGACGCAGGCGCAGCAGCTGCATCAAGAGTTGGCGAGCTCGTATCAGTTCACGTTATTCCCAGACCCCACAGCGAGGTTGAATACATACTTCCCTCACTTGACAACTGCGATCGTCAGTAATTTTTTGAACCGACGTTTGCCGGGAATACTTGCCTGATTTTTTAAGAAAGGAGGATACGGTTTGGATATTCTTACAGAGGCTGACCTTCGTTCGGGTAAGGTAGTGAGTAAAAGCGGTAAAATTACCGTTAAAAAAGATACTTTTGTTACACCGCTTGCAAAAGAGTTTATCAGGGATAATCATATTGAGCTGATTTATCAGAATGATAATAAAAGCGGCGGCAGTTTCGGCAAAGGCGTTATGAGCTATACTCCTATCCCGAAATCCGGCGATCACCGTTATGTAGATTACATAACCGGTGAGGGCTATGAAGAAAAGCCTGAGAATATGACTCATCTTTATTCAAATGTTCTTGTAGTAAAGAATCATCCCCGTATTCTCTTGCGAGGCAAGTTTGACAGCCTTGAAGCGCTTATTATGCAGACACAGATTACGGCTGTTGACGAAGGGTATGAAAATATAGCAAAAGAACTGGACGAAGTCATGGACTTTGTTCAGATGCTTCTTGCGTGCGAAGTTAAAAATGAAAAAGTACCGGATATTAAGATTTTCGGTATGAATTCACAGCGGCTTCGCTATGTTTCTCATCATCTTACGGAAGAATTCGGTATCCAGCATTCAGTTCCCCATTATTCAATGGGAAAGGTCTGCGCGGCTCTGAATACTTTAAGAACGTTTATTAGAGAAACGGAATTATACGCCGTCAGCGCTTTTGAAAACGAAAGCGATAACCGCAACGATATTGTTGAAGCCCTGAACAGGCTGAGCAGTTGTGTTTACATAATGTTCTGCAAAAAGGTGGCAGGTCAGTACGATTGATTTCGCTCGCAGAGGTGAAAAGTATGAACGAAAATGAAATCAGAGAGATTGTCGGAAAGGTACTTGCAAGTATCGGTACATGCAGCGCTCCCGTTCCGATTGAATCTTCAGCACGTCATGTGCATCTTACAACCGAAGCGGTAGAATTACTTTTCGGAAAAGGTGCGAGACTTACCAAAAAAAGAGATTTATCACAGCCAGGTGAATTCTTGAGCGAACAGAGGCTCAAGCTCGTTACAGCTAAAGGCGAGATTGCCAACGTAGCAGTCCTCGGCCCTGAGAGAAAAGCTGTTCAGGTAGAACTGTCTATGACGGACTGCCGTCAGCTCGGCATTAAAGCTCCGGTCAACCTTTCAGGCGACCTTAATAACGCAGGCAGTGTTTATCTTGTAAGTGAAAACGCAGTATATGATGCGAAAAACAGCGTTATAGTTGCGCAGAATCACATACATATGACTCCAGATGACGCTCAGAAATACGGCGTTAAAGACGGTCAGTGTGTCCATGTGCGCGCAAATACGGCAAGACCCGTAACATTTGACAATGTTATAATCCGCGTAAATCCTAATTTTGCTTTGGCAATGCATATTGACTTTGACGAAGCAAACGCCTGTTGTCTTGAAAAAGATTCGACAGGTACATTATCTTTTTAAATAACAGGGATTGAGTATGGAAAATTTATCTTACGACGCTCTTGTTGAGCTGATTACAAAAGAAGTGATAAAACTTCTTGCAGACAATAAAATAGCTTCTGTAGACTGTAACGGCAACGTTGACAAACGCCCTTTGGCGCTTGTTGTCGGGGATTGCGGAGCGCTTCCCGGATTTGCCGGTGAAAAATACCGCTTTGAGTCTATTGAGAAATACGAAGGCGATATTTCACCTTTTGACGCTGTTTTTATAGCTGAACTGAGCATGGCTCAGCTTGCCGACTGCGCTTTGGGCAGGGATTCCGGCGCGGTATCCTGTGCCGTATGTAAAGCGTTATTAAACGGCAAAAAGGTGTATCTGCTTGAGTCTGCATTGCCTCACAGAGCATATAAAGAAACTGCGGACAGAAAGTTTTATGCAATGCTTGAAGGATATGTTAATACTCTTCGCTCATTCGGTGTTGAATTTATCAGAGAGCAATGGTTCGGCAAAAACCTCAATAAAGACGCTATTGAGGATAATTCCGTTGATAAGGTCATTACCGAAAAGCTTGCAGTATCGCTTTGTGAAAAATCAGCCGACGGTTTCGTAAGATTAAGAAAGGGTACGGTTATTACACCTTCCGCTAAAGACGTATTCAATCATTCACAGATTACAGTTCAGTTTGTTGATTAGGAGGTAGCCCCATGATAATATGCAAAGTTATTGGCCATGTGTGGGCCACCAAAAAAGAAGAAACTCTTCTCGGTCAGAAGCTTATGGTCGTAAAGGAAGTTGAAACCGATCAGACGGACGGTGAAACTTTTGTAGCGGCAGACGTTGTCGGCGCCGGAGTAGGCGAGCAGGTTCTCGTAGTAAGCGGCAGTACGGCAAGAAGAGCGCTGGGAAGAGACGATATAGCTATTGATTGTGTTATAGTCGGCATAATCGATACGCTTGAAGTTGACCGCGAGGCGGCACAATTAGCCAAAAAGCAGGTGAAGTAATTGAATCTGATTGATAAAATTTTTAATGCCGGTATCGCCGGCTGCGGCGGAGCAGGATTCCCGACGCACGTTAAATATAAAGCTCAGGTTGAGCATTTTATAATCAATGCCGCCGAATGTGAGCCTTTACTCCGTACTGACAGATACGTTATGTGCAATTTTGCAAGAGAAATAATTTCCGCTTGCGAAATCATCCGTGACCATCTCGGAGCAAAGGATTGTATTATTGCGCTTAAAAGCGCATATAAAGAAGAGATTGCTTCACTGGAAGTTGCTATTCTCAGTCTCGGCTCAAAGGTAAGACTTCATACTATGGACAGCTTTTATCCCGCCGGTGACGAGCAGGTTATTGTTCATGAGGTTACAGGCAGAGTTGTCCCTGCTGCGGGAATACCGCTTGACGTCGGCTGTGTTGTTTCAAACGTCGCAACAGTTCTTGCTGTCAACGACGCATTGAACGATAAACCTTTTACTCATAAATTCCTGACTATGACAGGTGAAGTCGGCGAGCCGACTGTTTTACACGTTCCGCTCGGAACGAGTTTTTCCGATTGTCTTGAAAAGGCAGGAGGAGCAAATATTGACGATTGTTTTGTAATATGCGGCGGACCTATGATGGGTAAACCGCTTACTAAAGAGGAAGCTGCAAAAACCGTTGTTACCAAAACAACGTCAGGATATATTATTCTTCCTCGTGAGAGCAGACTTCCGTCTGTTCATACCACACCGATTCAGCATACAATAAACAGAGCAAAATCGGCGTGTATTCAGTGTACTTATTGTACACAGCTTTGCCCCAGACATATGCTGGGCCACCCGATAGAACCCCATAAAATCATGAGAAAACTTGCCTGCGGTTCGATCGAATCGTTGGCGCAGGATCCGGAAGCTGTCAATGCGCTGCTTTGCTGTGAATGCGGAGTATGCGAGTTGTTTGCGTGTCCTATGCAGCTCCTGCCGAGAAAGGTTAATACGCTTGTCAAGGCTGAGCTTGCAAAAAACGGAGTAAGATATCCGAAATCCGATAAAGAATATTTGCCTGATCAGAACAGGGAATACAGAAAAATACCGTCAAAGCGCGCTGCCAACAGAGCAGGCACAGGTAAATATTACGATTATAAAATCAAAACTTGCAAAGAATTCACACCTGATACAGTTTGTATCCCTCTCAAACAGCATATCGGCGTTCCTGCCGAGGCTGTTGTAAAAGCAGGGGACAAGGTAAGCTGCGGTCAGCTCATCGGAGCCTGCCCTGAAGGTAAGCTCGGAGCCAATATCCATTCATCTGTTGACGGAATTGTCAAGAGCGTATCAGATGTGGTTGTAATAAATATAAAGTAGGTGAAGAGATATGTATGAGACGATAGGTTTTCTTGAATTAAACAGTATTGCAAAGGGAATTGAAGCGGCGGACGCTATTCTTAAAGCTGCTGAAACAGAGCTTCTGTTTGCCAGAGCAGGATGCCCCGGCAAGTATTACATTCTCTTTACCGGAGAAGTAGCTGCCGTTACGGCTTCTATTGAAGCCGGAGCGCTTATCGGCGGAGCAAATACGGTTGATAAATGCGTAATCCCGAGGGTTCATCCTCAGGTAATTGCGGCTATAAATGCGGCTGTTTCTCCTGTGACGACAAACGCAATAGGCGTTATGGAATTTTTCAGCGTTACAGCGGCGGTTTATGCGGCTGATGCGGCTGTAAAGGCTGCCGAGGTAAATCTTATGGATGTAAGACTCGGCACCGGTATAGGCGGTAAATCTTTTGTGATCTTAACAGGCGAAGTTGCCGCCGTAGCAGAAAGCGTTAACTGCGGAATCAATACAGAAAACGCAAACGGTATGGTTGTTTCGAGCGTTGTTATCCCGAATCCCAGACCGGAAATATTTGATTCATTGATGTAATAGAGGTAATAAAATGTCTGAAATATCAGAAGCATTTGAAAATAAGACCAGGATAATTCAGGAGTTTGTTCCCGGTAAGCAGGTCACTATGGCTCACCTGATCGCGAACCCTGAAGAGGACTTATATAAAAAACTCGGTGTTGTAAGTAAAAAACGAGGAGCGCTCGGCATTATGACCATTACTCCGAGTGAAGCTGCCATTATCGGCGCAGATGTCGCAACGAAAGCTGCTGACGTTGATATTGTTTTTGTTGACAGATTCAGCGGCTCTCTTGTAGTATGCGGCGACGTCGCCAGCGTTGAGGCGGCTTTGAAAGATGTACTTTCAACGCTGAAAAACGTACTTAAATTTGCATCAACTGAAATTACAAGGACTTAATTTATGAAAAAAGTAATGCTTATCGGTTCGAGCACCTGCGGTAAAACTACGCTTTGCCAGCGTCTTAACGGACTGACTATTGAATATCAGAAAACGCAGACTATCGGAGTTATCAACAACACGATTGATACCCCCGGCGAATATCTTGAAAACCGCCAGCTATATAAAGGCATTATCGTCACCGCGGCGGACAGCGATCTTATTATGTTCCTGCAGGACGCAACCGATGAAAGATTCAGGTTTTCTCCGGGTCAGGCGGCATTCTTTTCAATGCCTGTTATCGGCGTTGTCAGTAAAATTGATATTGCCACTCAGCAGCAGATTGATGACGCTGTTGAACTGCTTGAGCTTGCAGGATGTGAAAAGATTTTTCTGACGAGCGCAGTCACAGGCGAGGGAACAAAAGAATTGCTTGAGTTTCTTGAAGAAGATGAAGATGATGACGGAGAATAATCCGTTTATATAATTTAATAATTATCAGAGGTGTTTATTTTGAAAATCGAAAATATGGAACAGTACAGAGGCGTTTATGCGTTACTGCTGACAGCTTTTAAAGAAGATAAATCTGTTGATTTTGACGCTTATGCGGCTTACGTTGAATGGCAGGCGGAAAGAAGACCCCATTATCTTTTCCCTGTATGCGGCAGTTCGGAAATGACATCACTTACTCTTGACGAAAGAATCCAAATTGCCACGACTGCTGTAAAACATTCAAACGGTGTTCCCTGCTTTGCAACTGCAAACCTTGAGCCTTCATGGTTTGCTCAGGTTGAAGAGGTTAAAAGAATGGAGCAGACTGGTGTTACAGGTCTTGTATTCGTCAGCAAAGGTATGGCTGATAACGATGAAAGATTGGTTACATATCTTTGTGAGCTTGCTGAGCATTCTACTCTTCCCATTCTCCTTTATGAATTTCCCGGAATGCAGCCGCATCTTATGAGCGGAAGAGCATACGGAATGCTTGCTGAAACAGGCAGATTTGTTGGCATTAAGGATACTACCTGTACTATGGATAGAATTAAAGATAAGATTGCCGTTCAGGGCGAGACTGCCGTTATGCAGGCTAATATTCCTTATCTTCTTGAAGCTTATGAAGCAGGCGCAAGAGGCGTTGTTGCTACTCCCACGTCATGCGGAGCAAATCTTTTCCGTAAAATGTATGATGAATTCTTTATTGATAAAGATTACGAAGCTGCCAAAAAGACTTATGAAGATATTATCCTTCTTGACAATGCTATTGACAGCGGCTTCTGCGCAAGCGCCAAATATCTCTGCCAGCTTCAGGGCGTGCCGATGACTTATGTTACAAGAGGCAATACTACTCTCAGCCCGGCAAGACTCAAGAGTATAAGAACGTTCTACGATTATGCAAAATCACACGACATTTTAAAATAAATTTTTGAGAGGTTTATATGCGCAAAAGGTTACTGATTATAAATGCTGATGATTTCGGAATGTGTCTGTCTCATAATGAAGCCACGTTTGAGCTTTTCAAATGCGGCGGAATTACGTCCGCTTCATTGATGGTGCCTTGCGGCTGGGCAAAGCATGCCGTAAGATG
Organism: Oscillospiraceae bacterium; assembly: GCA_902789095.1. Classification (GTDB taxonomy): domain Bacteria; phylum Bacillota; class Clostridia; order Oscillospirales; family Acutalibacteraceae; genus CAG-488. Next base: position 6,613 of record CADAMY010000009.1, read on the forward strand.
GTGCCAGAAAAATAAAGAGTATTCTGTCGGAGTTCATCTGACTTTTACGAGCGAATGGGGCAGCTACAGATGGGGACCGGTATCTGCCGGAGAAACCCTCAGGGATTCCGAAGGTTATTTTCATCACGAATGCGAAGCGTTTGAAGCGCAGTGCAGTATTGAAGATGTTTCGGCAGAAATCAGAGCGCAGATCGCAAAAGCGCAGAGCCTCGGTCTGAGAGTATCACATCTTGATACCCATATGACCGCTCTTTACGGTCTTGGCGGCAATTTTGACCTGATGCCTAGGACTTTTGAGCTTTGCAAAGAATATCAGCTTCCTTTCCGCATGTATCGTTTTCCTCATCCTGATTACGTTCCCGAAGGGCTTGATCAGCCTGTTGCGATGTATGAAAGATTTGTCAGAAGCTATGCCAATATTGCGGATATGTACGAGGTTCCGATCCTTGATTATCTGATTTATCCCGATTGTCCGCAGGAAGCTTATGCTGATTATGATACATTCAGAAAGTTCACTATCAACAGACTTGTAAACATTCCCGAGGGAATAAGCGAAGCGTATATTCATCCGGCAATCGAAACAAAAGAGATTGAAGCGATTACGGCAAGATGGTGGAACAGAGTCTGGGAATTTAAGCTTTTCTCTGATCCTCAGACGAGAAAAATACTTGAAAGCGAAGGAATTGAGCTTATAAACTATGATGATCTTGCAGCTATCAGAAAAGCTGAAAACAGCAGATAATTTTGCTGCAGGGTCTGCTTCAGCCGCTGTTTTTCAGCGGTTGTACTTTTTAAAAAAGGGGGATTTCTGTGTCAAAGATTATAGTAGCAGGAGCCGGACACGGCGGATTATGCGCAGCTTATTTACTGGCTGAAGCAGGAAAAAGCGTTACCGTTGTTGAAAAAAAAGACCGTACTCAGCTCGGATATGACTGGGAAGATTCATTTGATTATAACTGCTTTGAGTATGCGGGCCTGCCTTTTCCGGATTTTGAAAAGGGAGTGCAGGAAACCAAGACTTTTATACTAAGCTTTGAACCTTTTACCGCCTTTTCATCTGACGGTAAAAATCCTGAGCCGCGAATGCTCGGGAACAGAATTAAGTTATACGATTATCTTATTTCACTTTGTGAAGAAGCAGGAGTCGAGTTTGTATTCAATACCGAAGTTTTTTCACCCGTATTGTTCGGCGGCAGGGTATGCGGAGTTAATACGTCTGAAGGGCAGATGATGTGCGATCTTCTTATCGACTCGGCTGGCATGTATTCTCCCGTTAAAATGAATCTGCCTGATTATCTCGGAATAGAAAAGAACTTTAACGGCTGTGAGATACTTCATACTTACAGAGCTTATTATGAGCGTGTTCCGGGCTATGATACTCCGTCTGATTTTTACCGTGTATTGTTTGATACAGACGGCAATATCGGTTTGGGCTGGTATATAACTTATGAAGATTATGTTGACGTTCTCATCGGCAGATTCGGTAAAATGAATATTTCAATGGCACATAATGCCGTTGAACAACTGCGTAAAAACGTACCGTATATATCTCAGAAAATTCTAAAAGGCGGAATTATTGAGGATATTCCCGTTCGACAGCCGATTCCCGTACTGGTGTCTGACGGATATGCCGCGATCGGCAACTGCGCTTGTATGACTTTGCCGAGCAGCGGCTCCGGTATTTCTTACAGCATAATGGCGGGTAAAATTCTCGCTGATACTGTTGTTAAAGATGAAAACGGCGAGTATTCAGCTTATACTTTGTGGGATTATCAGAAGGATTTCTTCAAAGAATTCGGCAATTCGATATGCGACGTTGATATTTTCAGAATTCTTCTCAACAAGCTTGAATCAAACGATCTGAAAAAGCTGATTGAAGAAGGAGTAATAAACAATAACGACGATTTTTATACTTCTCTTGCAGACAGTATCAGAACAGGCGGATTCAATGTTGCAAAAATAAACGAAATCCGTCATCAGTTAAGAAATCATTCCGCTCTGCTTAAAAAGGTGCTCACTGTCGTAACTTACGGCGCAAGACTGCAGCGGCTGCGTCTTTCGTTCCCGTCGAAGTACGACAGGCAGGATATTCAAAAATGGTATAAAAAGTATACTGAATTTTTCGCTTCAATAAGCGTTCAGTCAGTTATTGATGAAAATTTGATCTATTAAGGAGTTTATAGTATGAGACGACCTGTTGAAGAGACCATCAGAGAAGCAGGAATAAACGGATTGCTGAAGCTCGGATGTACTGTTCATAAATTAACAAAAGGCAATAAACCGGATATGATGTTTATAAAAAACGTCAATCATTCAAATATCGGTTCAAGCGTCAGAATAATAAAAGAAACAGACGATTCAACTTATATTGCAAAAATCAATCCCGACGGCAGTTATTCTCAGGATGATTTCACGATCGTTCTGGCAACTGATCTGCATATTGACCGGGATAAAGAGCTTGTAAATAAAACCGTTGGTATGTTAGTTCAGCACCTTGAAGCCGTTAAGCCTGATCTGCTTATCCTGACTGGCGATATCATTGTTACCGATCACCAGCAGATCGATTCTGTTCAGTTCGCTCAGCTTCTTGAAGAGATGGGCATTTACTGGGCGTTCGTTTTCGGCAATCACGAGGCAAGGGAAGAAAAGGAATTTCATAAGTACTTTATGCTCAAAAATATGGCAAAGTTTGAACATTGCCTTACAAAGTTCGGCCCGTCAGATCTTTTCGGTTACGGCAATTTCTTTATCAATATAATGAACGGTCCTCATTCTCTTCTTAAAAGCTTTGCTTTCTTTGATTCGGGCAGAGATATATACGAGCGTTATCTTGATGAATACGGTCTTACAAAGGACTATGTAAACTCTTACGACTTTATAAAAACCAACCAGATAAACTGGTATGTAAATAAAATCAAAAGCCTTAAAGACGAATACGGCGAAGACGTTAAATCAATGCTGTTTATGCACATACCCGTACCGGAATATGCTGAGCCTATGGATTTTGATGAAAACGCTCAGCCGATTCCTGCCGGTAAACCTAATGAGAAAGGCGAACTTCTCTACGGTGAAATGCACGAAGCGGTCGGCTGTTCGAGGTATAACAGCGGATTGTTTGATGCGGCGAAAGAGGCGGGAGCCGAAGCTTTCTTTGCAGGGCACGATCATATAAATGATTACGACGTTCTTTATAAAGGCGTCAGACTTATTTATGTTCAGATGGGCGGATATGAGATTTATTCTATGGATAAATTCGACCTGCCGGAAAGCGAGTGGATGCAGGGCGCTACGGTTATGAAAATTCATAATGACGGCAGTTTTGATCTGACTCGCAGATATAACAGAGATATGCTCTGATTATTTGACAAAAGAATTTTAGTGTGATAATATAATTAAAAATTTAGTTAAGGAAGATGATTATGAAAAAAGTTATATCCGTTGTTTTATCGGTAATACTTATTGTTTCTTCTGTTATTATCGGTGTCAGCGCTCAGAGCGAAAAGCCGGATCTTTGCTTTGCTCTTGCGAGTGATCTTCATTACAATCCTCCGGGCGAAGAACTTGTGCATATAAACAATGATCCTGTTTTGTGGTATGCTAACCGCAGATGCGCTATGGAGGACGAAAGCGGATTCATCATTGATGAATTTCTTGATCAGTGCGCTGAAGACGATACGGTTGAATACGTTCTTATCGCAGGGGATCTTGTTGATGACGGCAGACCTATGCCGGAATCTCACAGAGTTATAGCTGAAAAATTAAAAGCTTTTGAAGAAAAAACCGGCAAATCCGTTTTTGTTATAAACGGCAATCACGATGCTTCTGTTGAATCAAATACAACTTATGATCTGTTTAAAGAGATATATGCGGATTTAGGCTATGATAAAGCACTTGACATCCGTGAAGACGACTGTTCTTACGCTGCTGATTTAGGCGAAAAGTACAGACTTATCGCTCTTGACACAAATCATCCGACCAAATCTACTGAAGACGGAATGACTCTTGACAAACTCAACTGGGTGCATAAACAGGCAAAAGCAGCATACGATGACGGCAGATATCCCATTGTTATGATGCATCATAATCTTCTTGATCATCTTCCTATCCAGCGCATTATCAGCAGAAACTTTATTGTAAGATTCCATTTTTCAACAGCGGAGCTTTTTGCTGACTGGGGTATCAAACTTGTTATGACAGGTCATGAACATTGCAGTGATACAGCGTCATTTACAAGCGCTCTTGGCAATAAGATTTATGATGTGACGACGACGTCGCTTACTATGTATCCTCTGGCTTACAGATACTTCACTTTCACTGATGAAAAAATTGAATTTACAACAAGAAATATCGAATCCATTGACACCGACGCTCTGACTAAAACCGTAAAAGGATATACCGAGGAGCAGATAAATTGGATGAATGAGGATCTGACAGAATATTCTAAGCAGTTCCTTAAAGTCGGCGTTGAGTACCGTTTGTGGCGCTCGCTTAATATGAATAAGACTGATATCGACGAAAATGCGTTTTATTATGATGTTGTCGCAACTGCGATCGACCGACTTCTTGAAATCCTTGAAACTCCTCTGGAAGGGGAAAACGGACTGCGTCAGCAGGCGCTTGAATACGGGATCGAACTGCCTGAAACCGAGTATGAAAACGGCTGGGATCTTGTTTCTGAGATTATGGCATGGCATTATTCGGGCGGCGAGCATTTTGATCTTGACAGCGCAGAAGTTAATTTACTGCTGAGAACGGTTGCGTTTATTTTAAGAAATGACCTTGAAACAGTAAATGATGACGTTCTTCTTAAAGTCGCAAATGCTCTTCTTGAAAAAGAAGGATTTTCAGGAATTTCCAAAGAGCTTACTCAGTTCTGTATCGACCATTTCGGAACGTATACGGCTGCCGAATATCTTCTTGTTGCTATTGCAAGCCCGATAATTTACGGCTTTGCTTATGACGACGGCGGCGAAATGGATCAGAATGGTGTAATTGAAGGGTACGGCACGGTTTCATTTACAGCAAACGTTAACAATATCGCTGAAAACGTTTCTTCAATCTCTCAGAAAACAAACTTTTACATTAAAACTATTGTAAATATCCTTTTAAAGCTTGCTTTAAAAGTTCTGAACTATAAATTGTTCTGATTAAATTGCCCTGTCTTACGGCAGGGCAATGATTATATGGTGAGTTATGGATGAAAATTTAAAGTCAAAAGCTGAATTAAATATGATTCTTTCAATGATTGTTTTCGGCTCAATAGGTATATTGGTTAAATATATTGCTCTGCCGTCGGGAATAATATCTGTTGCAAGAGGATTTATCGGCTGCATCGTTTTGGCTGGTTTCTCTCTCGTATCAAAAAGCGGAATATCATTAAAAGATATTAAGGAAAATCTAATTTTGCTCTTTATCTCCGGCGCATTTATCGGAGTAAACTGGATGCTGCTGTTTGAATCATATAATTATACTTCGGTCGCAGTTTCAACGCTTTGCTATTATATGGCGCCTGTGTTTATGATAATTCTGTCTGCGGTATTTTTAAATGAAAAAATATCTTTAAAAAAGATTATCTGTATTGTTGTATCCGTTTGCGGAATGTTCATGATTTCAGGTGTGTTCAGCTCAGGTTTCAGCGTTAAAGAGATCAAAGGCGCAGCTCTTGCTTCAGGCGCTGCGATTCTTTACGCATTTGTAACTTTGTTCAACAAAAAACTTGCCGGAATTTCATCAAGTGATAAAACGATAGTTCAGCTTTTTTTCGCCGCTGTTGTGATTCTTCCTTATTCAATTATTAAAGGAGATTTCAATTTAGGCAGCGTCAGTATGACTCAGGTGATTCTGCTGATAACAGCAGGTGTGATTCATACCGGATTTGCTTATATTATGTTCTTTGGTTCTATCGGTAAGCTTGCGGCTCAGACCACAGCGATTCTGTGTTATATAGATCCTATCACAGCGGTGATTTTATCCTCAATATTGTTGAAAGAAAAACTCGGTGTATTTGAAATTGCAGGCGCAGTTCTGATAATCGGTGCCTCACTTTTCAGCGAAATAAGACCAAAAGAAAAATCCACCGGCAAACCGATGGATTAAAGAAATTGTAAATATGTTATGCGCCTTCCTTGCCAAGCGCGCGCTGCAGCCATATAGAGCCGATATCAATAGCTGTATAAAGACTTTTCTTTTCAGCTTTTTTGATGATTCTTTCTCTTGGTTTGCAGTTAGGGTCAGTGCTGAGAAGCTGAACGATAACTTTATCAGGAATTTCTGTGTCCTTGTATGGTTTCTTGCTCATAATTGTAAGCATAACAACATACGGATCACTCATGTTGCCGTAATAGATGGTGTTACCGTTTCTTACCAGCGGCTTATCCTTATATGTTAAGAATTTAACTGTGTTTTTCTTGGCCAATTTACTCAACCTCCTGTATTATAAATCAAGATAATTCTTTACCAGAGACTGAAGCAATTCATCACGGTCAACTCTTCTGATAATGCTTCTTGCATTATTATATGTTGTGATGTACGTCGGATCTTCTGAAAGAATATAGCCGACAATCTGGCTGATAGGATTATAACCCTTTTCTTTTAAAGCGTTGTAAACGGCCTGTAAGGATTCACGAATTTCTTTTTCATGCTCTTCTTTAATAGAAAATTTAATGGTTCTGTCAGTCATTGCAAACACCTCCGTTTATTCAAATACTTATTATAAACTATTTTTTTACAATTAACAAGGGGTAATTGTTAATTTTTATTAAACTTATTCTATTTTATTGTATTTTGTGTTAAAATTATTAAAATATTAAGGATTGAGGGATAAAATGAAAATCTTTGACTGCAAAAAAATGAGAGAAATTGAAGCTAAAGCAAATGAGGCAGGATATTCCTATTTATCCATGATGGAAAATGCGGGTAAAAACTGTTCAAAATATATTATAAAAATACTGAAAAATAAAAAGCTGACAAACTGCAAAGTATGTATTTTATGCGGCAAAGGCAATAACGGCGGCGACGGACTTGTAATTGCTCGTTGCCTGAGCGAAAAAAAATATGACGTAAGTGTGATTCTTACCCATCATCAGATGAGTACCGATATATCTTTGCAGATGTACAATGAACTCAGCGGAACAGATGTCAGGATCTATGATATTTATAAAGATGCTGAAAATGCCATAAACTGCATTATGGATAGCGATATGCTTGTTGACTGTATATTCGGAATAGGATTCAGGGGCAAGATTGACGAGTCAACGGGCGAGCTGATCAGCAATATTAACAGGATGAAAAAGCTGATTATAAGCGTTGATATCCCGAGCGGCCTTGAAGGTGACGGAAAAACTCCTGAGGGTGAGCATATAAATGCGGATTTTACGCTTGCCGTAGGATGCCAAAAACCTGTTCATATTCTGAAATCTGCATCTGAAAACTGCGGAAAAGTTTTGACGGTCGATATCGGATTTGATGCTCAGTTTTACGGTGTTGAAGAATCTTTCAACGTAGTAGATGACGCTTTTATCAGGAATGTACTTGTAAAAAGAAAGCATGAGAGCAATAAAGGAACTTACGGCAAACTTCTGAATATCGCAGGCAGCAGAAATATGCAGGGCGCAGCGGTGCTGTGCGCTCAATCTGCTGTTCACAGCGGAGCCGGGCTTGTAACGTGCGCGTTTCCGTCAAAAGCATATCCTGCAATAGCTCCAAAGCTTACCGAGCCTTTGATGATGCCCTTGGCAAGCGACGATAAAGGATTTCTTTCGTTCGGCGCAGAAAAAGATATTGTCAAGCGTCTCGGGGAATCCGATGCCTGTGTTATAGGATGCGGATTAGGTCTTACCGAGGATACGTCACTGATAGTTTATTCCGTTATAAGAAAAGCAAAATGTCCGCTTCTTATTGACGCTGATGGAATAAATGCGCTCGCTTCCAATATAAATATATTGAAAGCAGCTAAAGCGCCTGTTGTTTTAACTCCTCATCCCGGCGAAATGTCACGGCTTACCGGTCTTTCAATTGAAAAGATCCAGTCGGAGCGCATTAACGTCAGCCGGCAGTTTGCCATGATGAGTAAAGCAATAGTCGTATTAAAGGGCAGTAATACCGTCATCGCTTTGCCTGACGGTAAAGTTTATATAAATACTACCGGCAACGGCGGTATGGCAAAGGGCGGCAGCGGAGATATGCTAAGCGGTATGATCGGCGCATTTCTTGCAGAAGGTATGGATGCTGCAGATGCAGCTTTGGCTGGCGTTTATCTTCACGGAAAATGCGGAGATATTGCCGCCAAAAAGTATTCGCTTACTGGACTGACTCCTTCGCTTATGATAAAACATCTGCCTGAGCTGTTTTCATATTATGAATAACGGATAGGTTGATATGAAAAAATTATTGCTGACGCTTTTAATTATTACCGTAATTATTTCTTTCTCATCTTGTTCTGAAAGAATAAACAGTTTTTCTTTGGATCCTGCTGTGTTTGAAGCTGTAAATTTTACTGCAAAAGCAGAGGATTATGAGTATAAAGGAACGCTGTCGTGTTCTGAGAATATTGCTGAGATTGTCCTCTCAGAGCCTTCGGAGCTCAAAGAAATGAAGTTTATTATCGACGAGAACGGTATTAAATGCTGTGAAAATGACGTTGTGATGCAGTATAAAGAGAGCGATTTCAGCGATAATTTTTTGTTTAATGAACTATATAAACTTATCGTCAGCGCACTCGGCGCGGAAGAATTCGAATCAAAAAACGGAACTTATATATACTCTTTCGGCGGCGACAGCATCAGCTTCGATTCCGACGGATTGCCTGTCAGCGCTCATGTGGATAAATATACGCTTGATCTTTCGGTATAATCACTCATTCACTTTTCGGAATAAGATAATAGTGGCAAATTAAATGTCTGAAGCACAAATTTATAACTCAGATGTTTAAATTAGCTCCTTATCGGCAAAAATAAAGATGTCGATTAAATTTCGGAGAGTGATTATAAATGACAGTTAAACGAGGAGATATATATTATGCCGACTTGAGTCCTGTAATAGGATCGGAGCAGGGCGGAGTCAGACCGGTGCTGATAGTTCAGAACGACGTCGGCAACAAATTCAGCCCGACCGTTATAGCAGCGGCGATTACGAGCCGACGATTCAAAACGGAGATGCCGACCCATATTCAGGTAAACGCTCACGGCTGCGGACTTACAAAGGATTCGATCATACTCCTGGAACAGGTGAGAACGCTCGATAAAAAGAGACTTAAAGAAAAAATGGGCAACCTGGACGAACGGGATATGCACCGTGTGAACCTTGCGCTTTCGGTCAGTCTCGGCATAACAGTATAATAAACTACTTAAACGGACGGCGCTGTCGTCCGTTATTTTAATAATAAACAAAATGTTCCTTAAATAGTATCGCTGAAGTTCAAACCTTAATTTTTCTTATTGAATTTACATTAGGTTTATGTTAAGATAATACAGTATTCATACTATAATCAAGGAGCAGAATATGATTATCAGGTATTTGACGCAAGACGATATTACTGAGCACGACAAGGTTTCTTCGCAGGCTTTTTCAATCGAGTGCGATATATATGACAAAAACTCCGTATTGCCGGCAGAAAAAGTGCTCGGAGCGTTTGATGACGATAACAAAACTCTTTATGCCGATCTTGAGATAATCGACAGAAAGTGCAATTTTGACGGCGGTCTTCTAACCTGCGCAGCAGTCGGCGGAGTTGCCGCAAAGCCGGAGCACAGGGGAAAGGGCGCTGTAAAAGAACTGTTCAGATACATATCTGAGTCAGAAAAATATGATATAAGCATTCTTTATCCATTTTCAGAAGAGTATTACAGAAAACTCGGATATGAAAGAGTCAGTAATTCCGTAAGCGCATCGATCCCTTTCAGTGAGCTGTCAAAAATAAAAAGAAACAATGACGTAACGATGTACGAAGGAAAAGACAGTAAAAAACTGCTTGAAATTTACAACAGATGCGCGTCATTATATAACCTCAGCTTTGTCAGGGAAAATGCTTCGGCTTTTTCGAATAAACCGTATTTTTCAAAAAAATATACATATATCTGGAAGAATAATTCTTTTGCATCAATTACTGTGGACAGGGAAAACAGTGTTTTGAACGTTGAAGAAATATATTATGATTCGTGTGAGTCTATGCTCGGCATACTCGGATTTCTGCGTAATTTTGAGGGCAATCAGAAAACGGTGTGCTTCGGCAAAATACCCGAGAATTCACCGATATTAAACTATGTTTCAGATTTAAAGAAATGCGATGTCAGAGTTCAAAGCACAGGCGCCGCAAAAATACTTAATGTTGAAAATGTTCTCAAATCAAAAAAATATCCCGCTTCAAACGGCGGCTTTACGTTCGGAATCGGCGAGGACATATTCAGCGTCGCTTATTCTGCGGACGGCACTGCAATAAATAAAACCCAAAACGGTGAGCCGGATGTGATAATGGATACTGCCGCTGCATCAAGGATATTGCTCGGCGGTATAAGGCGGGATGAATTTATTCCCGGTTTTTATGTCAATGATCCCGAATCGGATTTCTTCAGAATTTTTACTCCGAAAACAACATTTTTTACGGACGGTTTTTAATATTTAATTTTTAAAAATAAAAGAAGTAAGGGAGTGGAATTATGTCTGTTTTAGCTAAGCGTCAGCTTGCGGCTTTGTCTGCTTTACCTGCGGTTATACCGATGATATTAAAGGCATTGATACATTTTGATTTTAATAGAGTTATTGCGCTTTTGGCGGTTATTCCCCAGCTTTTCGGCGCACTGATTTTTGATACTCCTGTGACTCCGTATAAAGATAAGATCGATATGAGCCGATTTGAGCTTGTATGGCAGGATGAATTTGATCACGGATTTGACGATACTTTCTGGCAGGGTCATTATGTTTACGGTGATGATGATACTCAAAAAAGAGATACAGCATACTGGAACAAAGATCAGGTCAGTTTTACCGACGACGGCTGCTTACAGATAACTGTTGAGTATAAAGACGGACCGGCAGGCAAGCAGTATTATTCGTACGGAATGGAGACCAATCCCAATAAAAACTACAACGGCAGACATACGGGATACGAACAGCTTTACGGTTATTTTGAAATAAGATGTATTCTGCCCAAAGGCGCGGGACTTAACCCGGCATTCTGGCTGCTGACGGACGGGATGTGGGATGACGATACTGACGGCGGAGTGACCGGGTGTGAAATCGACGTGCTTGAAACCAACAAAGATTTTGATTCAGCAAGCAAGGACTACAATTCAGTTTATCAGACGGTTCACGTTGACGCATACGGCGATGCTCATAAGCAGGAACTCCAAGGCAGTTTTTATGCGGATGATCCGTATAATAAATTCAACACTTACGGAGTTGAGTGGAATGAAAACGAGTATATTTTTTATGTCAACGGAATTGAAACAGCAAGAACGAGTTTCGGCGGCGTCTGCCGTGTTCCGCTGTATCTTATAATCTCTGTCGGCGCAGGGGAGCAGATCAAAGATAACTTATATCTGCCTTCAAGCTTTACGGTTGACTATGTTAGAGCATATCAGTATAAATAAGTTTAATATTTTACTTGACAAATTAAGTTTGATGATGTAGAATATCTCTTGCAATTGCATATGAGCGGATGTGGCGGAATTGGCAGACGCGCTAGATTCAGGTTCTAGTGAATGCAAGTTCATGTGGGTTCAAGTCCCGTCATCCGCACCAAAATAAGAGTTGTCCTTTTGGACGACTCTTATTTTATAAAGGGACTTGAAGCCTAAGAGGGTGAGCGGCGTTAAGAAAACAATCCTGTGAATTGTTTTCAGCCGCGAAGTCTGAGGCGGGTACTGTGCGAAGCACGGTCGGCGAAGACGCAGCCTGCATAGCAGGCGAGTCCCGTCATCCGCACCAAAATCCTCAGATCATTTCGGTGATTTGAGGATTTTTTATTATTACATTATCTTTCCTGCAATGTGAGTCGTTTGCCTATCAGTGTATCCTGAATATTTTACTTTTCTGAAACTGATGATTGATTTTTATATTATATTATGATAAGATTAATCGGGAGGGATTTTATGAGAAAATTGCTTTGCATAATAATGACTGCTGTTGTTTTACTCGGCTTATTTTCTCCTGCTGTCAGCGCTTTGTCGATAGGTACTGAAGTTGACGTACCGATGACTATGACGGCATTCAGCTGTAATGCCGCAGATGAACTTAAAACCATTGTGAGCGATTATGACGGATTCTTAAGCTATTGTTCGTCCGAACTCAAAAAAGGCAATACAGAAATAAATATCGAAAAATTCAATTATCCCTATAATTCGGAATCAACCAAACTGCTGACGTATTTTATTAATTATATATTAGTGGATTGTAATATTGTAAACGCTTATACATACACATACTCCGGCAGTAAAATCCTGAAATTTAAAATCAAAACAGAATATACTCAAAGTCAGATCGTTTCAATGGTAAACGCAATGACAACTGCAATCAATCAGCTTACCAATGATATAAAGAATCTTTCCGACGTCGAAAAAGCGCTTGTTCTTCACGACAGGCTTATTCAGCGCTGTTCTTATCAGCAGATAAAACAGTCGGACGGCAAGTATTCTACTCTGGATTATACTACTTACGGCTCGTTGATCGTTCATATTTCGGTGTGTGCAGGGTATGCAAAAGCTTACAAAGCTCTGCTTAACAAATTAGGTGTTGAATGCTACGTTGTCACGTCAGAGACGATGAATCACGCCTGGAACGTTGTTGTAATCAACGGCAAGAGATATCATGTTGACTGTACGTGGGACGGCGACAATACCACTTACGCATACGGCAGGGTGAGTCATAAAAATTTTCTTCGTTCTACTGCCGGAATCATAGCCACAGGTCATAAGGCGGATGATTTTGATACTACACCTGTTGACACAACTTATGACAGCGGCTGGTTCTGGTCAAGCATCACATCTTACGGAATCCAGTGCATAAAGAATACCTTATATGTTCCGAAATATATCTCAAAAGAAGGAACATATCTGATGACTGTTAAAAACTTACAGATCGCTGACAAAGTCTGCCAGATGGCATCTTATAACAAAACCGCCTGCGACAGTACTTATTATTACTACAATACTTCGCACGATATCAGAAAGGTGAATGTTTCAACAGGCGCAACAACCGTTATTTATTCAAATACCGAGTATTTAGCCGGCATACGAATACTTGATAATAAACTGTATATTGATACCGGCTCAACAAGCAAGTATTCAAACGAGTACCGGGAAACGCATCTTGTCGTGCTCAGCCTGCCGCTGAAATATAAAGTTACGCTGTCGGAGACCACGACTGTCAAATCACTCGAGCCGGGTCAGACTTACGGCTATCTGCCGACTCTGAGCAAAGAAGGGTATGAGTTTAAAGGCTGGATCGACGAAAGCGGAAATATCGTTAAATCTTCATCTGTTTTTTCCTATACCAAAGATATAACGATTAGGCCTTACTGGAAAGAGATATTGCATCTTCGGGATGATGCGGATGCAAAGCTTGATTCTGATAACGATCTGCTGATTATACCGGATTTTTGTGATGTTGCGGCTCTTTTTAAATCAGGAACGGTTACATTCAGCGGTGAAATCGCAACGGGCGCAAAAGTCAAAGTAAATAATGAAACGCTGACGATCGTTCTTATCGGCGACTTAAACGGCGACGGTTTGCGCGACGGTCGTGACGCTGTACTGGATTCCTGCGTTTCTCACGGAATACTGAATGCCGGCAATTATGACATTGCATATGTTACGGCTGCAGAAATCACCGGTGATTCCATTATTGACGAAAAAGACTTCCGCATTCTTATAAACAACGGACTTAAACTTGATAACAACATTAATATTTCTGATGCAGCAGGCATAGATTACGCTTTTTACGTACCAGAAACTGTTTATCTTGAACCTTCGGAAAATGCTTCGGTTTTCAGTTTTTATGTTGACTATGATACTTCAGCAAACGGACTGGGACTTCGCACAGGTGAGAACACCGAAGGGAATATTCTGTTTGTGAACCGTGATGCTGATTCGATCGAGAGCATCACCTGCAGCGGAGCTGACGTTTCTTTTTCGGTTACTTCATCTGATACTTTCTGCCTTGAGACAAAAATCTTAAGCGGAACTCTTGCAAATCCAATCAAAGAGTACGAAACGAGCGTTATCACATGGGAAGTAAGATATATTTCGGGCGGTGTTTCACATATCGCAAGAGCTTATTCAACCTGCTATGCTCCTCTTGCGGGCAATGATTCAGCAATAGCGGCAGGCGGCTTTGCTCAGACTTCAAAAAATATAACATGGATGCACTCGGCAATGAGTATCACGTCTTCTGTTTGGGCAACAGGGTTGAATTCAATAGCCGGCGGCGAATCAGGCTATAAGTTCTCGCCAAACGGTAATTATCCTTATACGAGCGCCGCAGGAACATACAGTCTTGCTGTTGACGGCAAGGGCATGAATACAAAATCAAACACTTCTCACGGCGTATCTTCATCGGTATCTGCTGAAAGCGGCACAGGTTACCTTACCGTTGACACAAGCAGATACACTGATATAAATCAGATTTCTGGATTCCGATTCGGTATGGATATAAATAACGTTACAAACGATAATGAACCGGCTTCACAGTATGTTGAAATCAACTCCAAGCGTGTGTTTGATTGTGAAAATCAGATTGCCGGTGAAATGAGCGGATACAGAGTTTATGATTCAGCCGAAAGCGGCAATAATTACAGTTTACCTGTTGACACGACTTTGAAAAGCTTTAATATAACGGGATTCGCATCCTGCGGCGGATTCAGCAGGACTGATTCAGTAACCGGAAAGCTTTATATTGATATAAACTATGTCAATAAAGCTTTGTTAAGATCGAAGTATAACGGAACATTAAAAACGATTCTGATGCAGGGCGCCGACGAAAAAGCGGAAGAATATGAATCATATTTCAGGATCATAAGGTTTGCTCAGAGTGTGCTGGGCAATCCGTCATCTGATAAGGATGATATTGATCACGCTGTTGATCTTCTTGATTATATAGACAAGGATCTCAGCAGTCTGCGTGATTTAAAAACAATAACGCAGAATCACGTTAAAGTATATGAAAATAACGGCGCTATGCAGATAAAAGATGTTCATTCCAGGCTTCTTGTATTTGTTCAGGACGAAAGCATTGACTGTCAAAAAATGAATTTTACGGGCTATACCTATATGGGATATAAGAACGGATTTGACTTGTCAGATATTGAAAATCCTGATGAAAACGAATCTTTTACAGTCAACAGCGGTAATGACAACAGTATATATACTTTTTATTACAGAGCAAACCGCTATTATGTCGGTTTCAGCGGCAACGCAGCAACATCCGGCTCAATGACCGATCAGGAATTTATTTATGATATTCCGCAAAGGCTTAAATCTAATGAATTCAGCCGGTCGCATACTGTTGCGTATGATTATGACGGCGCATCATCGGGCAATACTGTTACGCAAGATACAGCGGTGTCTTTATTCAACGGCTGGTCGCTTTATTCTTATTCATCATCCGTTTACGGCAATAATGATATTGTTCTTAATCTTCGAACTGATGACCTCGGCAGAAGAACGCTTTATGCAAAATGGAATCTCGGAAGCGTAACTTTGCCGACTCCGAAAAAAACAGGTTATACGTTTGCCGGCTGGTACAACGGTTCAACGCGCGTCGGAGCAGGCGGGGACTTATACAAGCCTTCTTCAGATGTAACGCTGACGGCTAAATGGACAGCAGTATAAATAAATCACAATCCCTGCGGAGTTTTTATTCCGTAGGGAATTTTTTTGCTTAATGCACATTTTTATGATTAATATGTTTTATATGTTCGCTTTAAAATTCCTATAAGGAAATATGATTACGAATAATCATCTAAATCATATATATATAAAAAAACCTGTACTAATTGATATTATTTATTGCAATTCTAATATATTTGTGATATAATTAACAAAGATATATTCAAAATAGTCAAAAAAGGAATAATAAACATGAAATTCAGTGATATGAAATATGAAAGGCCGGATCTGGACGCTGTAAAGGCTTCGCTGGCTGATTATACAAATAAATTGCGTTCTGCCGAGAGCGCTTCTCAGGCTGAGGAGTTATTCAGGGCGTTTGATAAGCTCAAAAGGCATTTCTCGTCTCTTCAGACTCTTGCTCAAGTGCGTCATTCTATTGACACAAACGATAAATTTTATGATGACGAAGCGAATTTTTGGAGCGGCGCCGAGCCGGAACTTCAGGAATATATCCATAGCTGGACTGAGGCTCTTCTTGCTTCTCCTTACAGAGCTGATCTTGAAAAAACGTTCGGAGAAATTACATTCCTGAATGCCGAAATATCTTTTAAGACGTTTTCTCCTGAAATTATATCTTTGCTTCAGGCGGAAAACGACCTCGTTCTTGAATACGAGAAGCTTATTGCAAGCGCTCAGATAGAATTTGAAGGCGGAGTATATACTCTTTCCCAGCTTGCTCCGTTTAAAAATGACGCTGATGACAACCGCCGTCTTGCCGCATGGAAAGCTGACGGTGAATGGTACAAACAGCACCAGCCGAAGCTCGATGAAATTTATGATAAACTCGTTCATTTGAGAGACGAAATGGGCAAAAAGCTCGGATACGGCGGATTTACTCAACTCGGTTATTACCGTATGGAGCGTAACTGTTATACAAAAGACGACGTTGAAAAATTCAGAAAAGCAGTAGTCAAATATCTCGTTCCCGTCGCCGATTCAATTTACCGCAAACAGGCTCAGAGACTCGGCAAAGAATATCCCATGAGCTTTGCGGATAATGCTTTGATGTTCCGTTCGGGCAACGCCAAGACTCAGGGCAGCGCCGATGATATTCTTATGGCTGCAAAACGCTTTTATAACTCTCTTTCTGAGCAGACGGGCGAATTTTTCAATATGATGCTTGATAATGAGCTGCTTGACGTGCTTTCCAAAAAAGGCAAGCAGGGCGGCGGTTACTGCACGAGCATTTATGATTATGACGTTCCGTTTATATTTGCTAATTTCAACGGAACGAGGGACGATGTAGAAACCGTAACTCACGAAGCCGGTCACGCATTTGCAGACTGGTACAACAGAAGCCGTGTTCCGATGGAAACTATATGGCCGAGCCTTGAGGGATGCGAAGTCCATTCAATGTCAATGGAGTTCCTTGCCTGGAAAAGCGCAGAGGATTTCTTCGGCAAGGACACAAGAAAGTTCCTTTACAGTCATCTTGCTGGCGCAATAACGTTTATTCCTTACGGAACTATGGTAGACCATTTTCAGCATATAGTTTATGAAAATCCCGATTATACTCCTCGTCAGCGCCACGAAGTCTGGAAAAAGCTGCTGGGCGAATATATGCCGTGGATGAAGCTTGACGGAGATATTCCTTTTTACAGCGAAGGTGAAGGCTGGCAGAGACAGAGTCATATCTACTGCGTACCGTTCTATTATATTGATTACTGTCTTGCCCAGACTGTCGCTCTTGAAATCTGGACTCTGATGCAGTCAGATTATGATAATGCCTGGTCGCGTTATATGGCTTATACCGAGCAGGGCGGCTCTGATACATTTGTAAATATCCTTAAAAATGCGGGACTTGACAGTCCGTTTGACGAAAATACGCTTAAAACCGTATGCTCTGCCGCTAATCAGTGGCTTGATAATTTTGACCTTACGGGTATTGAATAATGTCTAAACAGAAAAGATGGGAATATTTAAACGATTATAAGAAGGATCAAAGCGGTAAATACGTTTACTGCGGCAATCTGTATTCTTACGCCGACGAAGAAACAAAAAAGAACAAAATCAGAACGTTTATTGCTTTTGATTTGCTGCTTTTGTGTGCCGTTATCGGCTCAGGGTGTATCAACGCAGCCGGAATGAACAATTCGTTCTACGTTATTATTCCGTATATCGGCGAAGCTGCGGCGCTTTTTATGCTTTTATGGAACAGCGTGAAGATTCTAAAAGAGGGCGGTAAAATTAAAGAATACAATCTTATTTCCGCCGAGAAGTACGTTCCTGCCGCCGCTTTGATGATTATGATTTTCGCTTGTATCGGGCTGATATGTTCAGTTATATTTGTTGCTCTCAACGGATTTGATGGCGGTAAATTAAAATGTATCGGTTATATTATTCTCAAAATCACTGCTTTTGCACTTGCTTTTTATTACAAAAAAGTTTTTGATTCAACATCGTGGCAGAAACTTTAATTTTAGTCCTTAATCGGCGTGAGCCGAAAAAATATTAAAAGGAGAGATTGACATGAAAAGATTTCTGGCAATTGTCCTCGCAGTCACACTGATTTTCAGTGTATTCGCCGGCTGTTCAGGCAAGTCAGGCGAGAAGGCAAACAATTCCAAGCCTCTCGTAGTGGGTTATTCAAACTTCTCAAGTAAGTTCTCACCGTTCTTTGCGGAAACAGCTTACGATCAGGACGTTTCAACAATGACCCAGATCAGCCTTCTGACTATGGACCGTATGGGTTCAATTATTCAGAAGGGAATCAAGGGCGAAACAATCGCCTACAACGGTAAAGATTACACATATTACGGACCGGCAGATCTCGATATCAAAGAGAATACTGACGGTACAGTAGATTACAACTTCACTCTTCGTGACGACGTTGTATTCTCAGACGGCGAGAAAGTTACTGTTGACGACGTTCTTTTCTCAATGTACGTTCTTTGTGACCCGACTTATGACGGATCTTCAACACTCTTTGCTCTTCCCATCAAAGGTATGGAAGATTATCGCAGCGGTATGGAAGTTCTCGGTACTCTTCTTCTTGAAGCAGGCAAAGACAACAAAGATTTCAAACTTTGGGATGAAGCTACTCAGACAGCTTTCTGGGGCGAATTTGACAAAGCTGGCGAAGCTTTTGCACAGTCCATCGTAGATTATTGTATTGCCAACGGCATCAACGCAGAAGGCGACTCTGTTGCAAAATGCGCTGCAAACTGGGGTTATGAACTTAAAGAAGACGCTACTGCCGCTGATTTCTTCAACGCAATTCTCGACGGTTATGATACAGTTACAGAAGCAGTTGAAACAGAAGTTGCAGACAAAGGTTTCTTTGAGTGCTTCTCAAATCCCGACGATTGGAAAAAGGCTGTTGAAACAGGTAAATCAGCTGCTTCCATCGAAGGCATCAAGAAAACAG
Source organism: Oscillospiraceae bacterium (assembly GCA_902789095.1). Lineage (GTDB taxonomy): Bacteria > Bacillota > Clostridia > Oscillospirales > Acutalibacteraceae > CAG-488. The sequence goes on from CADAMY010000009.1 coordinate 25,861, forward strand.
GCGACAATTCTTTCACAGTTACGCTTACGGAAGTTGACGCAACTGCTATCTACAATTTAGCTATCAACATTGCTCCCATGCATTACTACGGCGACAAAGCAAAGTTTGATATTGACAAGAATATGTTCGGCTTTGACAAGGGCGACCTTTCATCAGTAAGAGCAAAGACCAAGACTCCTATGGGAGCAGGTCCTTACAAGTTCGTTAAATTTGAAAACGGCGTTGTTTATTTTGAAGCTAACGATAAGTATTACCTCGGCGCTCCGAAAACAACAAACGTTCAGTTCAAAGAAACAAACGACACAGATAAACTCAACGGCGTTATAACAAACTCCATTGATATCACAGATCCTTCATACTCTCTTGATACTCAGAAAGCTATCAAGGAAGCTAATGACAACGGCGAAATCACAGGCAGCAAAATCACAACCTCACTTGTTGAAAACCTCGGTTACGGCTACATGGCTATGAGCGCAAAAGCTGTTAAGGTTGGCGACAAACTCGGTTCTGATGAATCAAAGGCTCTTCGTAAGGCTTTGGCTACCGTATTTGCAAATTATCGTGATCTTACAGTTGACTCATACTACGGCGACACAGCCGAAGTTATCAACTATCCTATTTCCAACACATCATGGGCAGCTCCCAAAGCAACGGATCCCGATTATGCAGCAGCATTCTCAAAGGACGTTGACGGCAAGGATATTTACACTGCTGACATGACTAAGGAAGCAAGAGAAGAAGCTTCTCTTAAAGCAGCTCTCGGTTTCTTGGAGAAGGCAGGCTACACAGTTGCTGACGGTAAAGTTACAAAGGCTCCCGAAGGAGCAAAACTTGAATACACAGCTTGGATCCCTGCTGACGGCAGCGGCGACCATCCTGCATTCATGATGCTCAAGCAGGGTAAAGACGCTCTTGCTAAGATCGGTATCACGATCAACATCAAAGACCTTGCTAACTCCTCAGAGCTTTGGACCAGCCTTGATGCTGACCAGGTTGATATGTGGTGTGCAGCTTGGGGCGCAACTCCCGATCCGGATATGTATCAGGTTTACTTCTCAGGCGACGGAAAGAATGCTCCCGGCGGCTCGCAGAAACATTATGACATCGACGATCAGGAACTCAACAAGCTCATCCTTGACGCTCGCAAGAGCCTCGATCAGTCATTCAGAAAGACAATGTACAAGGATTGCCTTGACATTATTCTTGACTGGGGCGTTGAGATTCCCGTATATCAGCGCAAGAATGCTGTTATCTTCTCAACAGAAAGAGTAAATATTGATTCAGTAACTCCTGACATCACTCCGTTCTATCCCTGGCTTTCAGAGATTCAGAATATTACTCTTAAATAAGTTTAAATAAACTGAATTATAATTATTAATCGTTCCGGGGGCAGGTAAGGGGACTTATCTGCCCTCAGGATGATAAATTATGATGCGCATCATCAAGCTATCCGCTGCGGATGGTTTGATGATATG
>CADAMY010000010.1 GCA_902789095.1 Oscillospiraceae bacterium
GAGCGAAAGGAAAGCTGAAATTATACCGAGAAGTATACCTTCAATTACGAACGGCCAGCGGATAAATCCGTTTGTTGCGCCGACAGATTTCATAATGCTGATTTCAAGTCTGCGGGTAAACATTGTTATTCTGACGGTGTTGGATATAATAAACAGCGAAACAATCATCAGCAGCGCTATTACGCCAACGCTAAGATACGTTACTGACGTGCGGATATTTGTAAGAGCTATTGCTATATCCTTGTTGTCTCTTATGCTGTCAACATTATCGAGAGCCTCGATTTCTTCTGCCGTCTTGTCAAAAGCTTCCATATCAACTACCGTAACCTTATATGTATCCGGCAGAAGATTGTCTGCGTTTTCAAAATAAGTTGCGTCTGTGCCGATCTGCTCAAGCTGGTCTTTAAAAGCAGTTTCTTTGTCGACAAATTCGACGCCCGCAACGTTTGACATTGATTCAAGCTTTGTGCCGAGAGCTCTTGTCTGCTGCTCGTCAGCCTTGGAATCAACGTAAACGACTATAACGTTCATATCTTCAATATTATCAATAACCTTCTGGATATTGACAAGCACCATAAATGCCGAACCTATCATAATAAGGCAGGAAAGCAGAACAGCGATCGAAGCAATGGACATAAGCCTGTTTGCCCAGATGTTTCTGAATCCTTCCTTAGTCAGATAGCCGAAACTTCGTCTCATTGCTCATCACCGCCTTTCTCCGACGGATCAAGATAGATTTTGTAATTCTCATTTTCTTCAAGAATCGAGTCAAGGAAGCTGCCGATTTCTTTTGCCTGCTCGTCTTCGCTCTTTTCCTGATGAGTTTCATTTTCTTCTGTGACTGAATAAGACTCTGCCGCCTGAGCCGCTTCATCTTCAGTTTTCTTTTTAATTTCGTTATCAGCGGCGTCGGTAAAGTCATCGATCACACTTGCGCTGATATAATCAATTTCTTCCTTTGCAGGCTCTGGTTCTTCAGTTTCAGTATATTTTTGTTTAAGCTTTTCGGGGTCGATCGGGCTCCTCAGATCTTCCTGCTCAAAAACCGAATCGTTAGAACGGAAGCCGTGAGTACGGCGGAATCCGCCCTTTTTGATTTCTGCGTTAGCGGCGGGAATGTGTCCTGATGATCCTTCAGGCATGGAGTTGTTTTCAACGTTTCCGTCAGATACGACCTGACCTGATTCAAGGACTATTACTCTCTTGTCAAACTGTTTTACAAGGTCGTGAGCATGAGTGACCATGATTACGGTTGTGCCGTGATCGTTGAGTCTTGTAAGAAGTTCAACGATTTCAAGCGACATCTGAGGGTCAACGTTGCCCGTAGGCTCGTCTGCAATAATAATTTCCGCATTGTTTGCAAGCGCTCTTGCGAGAGCTACTCGCTGCTGCTCGCCGCCCGAAAGCTCATTCGGCATGCAGCGCGCCTTTGAAGCAAGACCGACAAGGCTGATAACGTACGGAACACGCTTGCGGATTTCTTTTTTCCTGGCGCTTACTACTCGCATGGCAAACGCAACGTTATTGTAAACGTCCATTGTCGGAATAAGTCTGAAATCCTGGAAAACGATACCCATATTCCTGCGGAAATACGGGATCTGCTTTTTTTTCATATTTACAAGATCGTAATCTTTTATTTTTATTGAGCCGGAAGTGGGAACCTCTTCACGCATCATAAGCTTTAAAAATGTACTTTTTCCTGCGCCGGAAGCTCCTACTACAAAAACGAACTCGCCTTTTTCAATTTTGATATTGACGTTGTTGAGCGCTTTTGTACCGTTGGAGTAAACCTTGGATACATTTTTAAATTCTATCATTTAAAATTCACTTATCCTTTCATAAGTGTAAAATAACAGGCAAATCAATACTTGACCGGGTTGGCGTCAAGATATTTCTTTACCATAAGGGCTACTTTGAATACGATCGCGTCATCAAATTCACGCAGATCGAGCCCTGTGATTTTTTTGATTTTTTCAAGTCTGTATACGAGTGTATTTCTGTGAACAAAAAGTTTACGCGATGTTTCACTGACGTTGAGGTTGTTTTCAAAAAATCTCTGGATAGTAAAAAGAGTTTCCTGATCAAGACTGTCAATACTGCCTGTCTTGAAAACTTCATGAAGGAACATCTCGCAAAGTGTGGTCGGAAGCTGATAAATAAGCCTTGCGATACCGAGGCTGTCGTAGCTGACGATAGTTCTCTCAGTATCAAATACCTTGCCGACCTCAAGGGCAACCTGCGCCTCTTTAAAGGATTTTGCAAGATCTTTGATGCCGGCAACAGGTGTACCTATTCCTATTATAGCATGTGTATAAAGTTCTGTGTTGATCGAATCCGCTATCGAGCGGGCAAGTTTTTCAATATCCTTGGGTAAAATGCCTGTTTTTATATCCTTGATAAGAGCAATATCCGTTTCGTTGATGTTGATAACAAAATCCTTGGTCTTGTCCGGGAAAAGATTCTGAATAACGTCAAAAGTAGAAACGTCGGTCTGATCGGGTACTCTGATAAGCAGAACAACTCTTGAAGACTCGCTGTTGAAGCGAAGCTCGCGGGCCTTAAGATAAATATCGCCCGGAAGAATATTATCAAGAATAACGTTTTTAATGAAAATGCTTCTATCGTATTTTTCGTCAAAATACTGCTTGAGATTGCTGAGCGATACAGCGCTGAGATCGGCAAATTTTTCTGCCATCTCATCCTCACCCTCAACAAAAACAGCGTATTCGGGGTGGATCTGACTGCCGAAAGCTTTATATGTACAGCCTTCGTAAACTACGGTATCACCGCCGTCGAAGGCATGTGAAGCCGCGCCTGCGTTGATTTCACCGATTTTGCCGAGCTCACTGCAGGAAACGATTGTGCCGGATTCATCAATAATACCGATCGTTCTGTCTACGGCTGAGCGCATCTGGTGAATTACTCCCTGAAAAAGTCTGCTGGACATATATATCTCTCCTTTGAAGTGATGAGTTATCAGAATGACTTTTGGACATTTTGACAACTTAACTATATACATATTACACAATTTAAAGGAGATTTTCAAGTCATTTTGCAAAAATATTTTTGATCTTTTATCAAAATCTAAAAAAATCAATCGTAATTCGGCTTTTTTTTGTTGAATATTTAATAAAAACAGGTCCATTTTTTCGTTCGTCATTTTTACCATAAAAAAGCGAAAAAAGCGCCAAAAAAAGCCAAAAATTGCGACATTTCGTGTGTAAATGCCGCAATTCTGCACAAAATATTGTGGTTAGAAATTTCTAACTGTCATTATGCTGTCTGATTATTCGTCGTCCTCGTCGCCGTCTTCATCAAAGTCAAATTCAAGAGTCTCGCCGCAAGCGGGGCACTCGATTGAATCTTCGTCAAGTACGCTCTCGTCAAGGCAGATCGTTTCGCCGCATGCGGGGCATACTACTTCAAAGTAATCGCCGTCGCAGCCGGGGCAGCCTTCACAATCAGAATAATCGTCCTCATCCTCAAATACGTAATCCTCAACCTCTGCAAGATCCTCGTCAACAGCGTCAAGCTGCTCAACGACCATATCCATAGAATCCTCAAGATCTGAAATTGAAAGAGCCATTTCGTCGATCACATCGATCATAGCGTTGATAAGCTTTGTTTCGGGCTTATCTGCGTCAAGATTAAGACCCTCTGCAAGACCTTTAAGATATGCTGCTTTTTCTGTAACTGTCATCATAAGTGATACATCCTTTCAAAAATCTTTTATGCTCTGCCGAGATATTCACCTGTTCTGGTGTCGATCTGGATCATTTCGCCCTCGTCAATGAAAAGGGGAACCTTGATCTCAGCGCCTGTTTCAACAGTAGCGGGTTTGGTAGCGTTTGTAGCTGTATCGCCCTTGAAGCCGGGATCAGTCTGAGTAACCTGAAGCTCAACGAATGTGGGCGGCTCAACGCCGAAAACCTTGCCTTTGTAGGAAAGGATCTTACAAGTCATGCTTTCTTTTACAAATCTGAAGTTGTCAGAAAGGTCTGATGCGTTGATCGGAATAAGCTCATAGCTTTCGGGATCCATGAAATAATAGAGATCGCCGTCGTTATATGAATATTCCATATCTTTTCTCTCAATAAATGCAGTCGGGAATTTAGCTGTGGGGTTATAGCTTTTTTCTACAACTGCGCCGGTGAGAACGTTTTTAGTCTTAGTTCTTACAAAAGCGGCACCTTTACCCGGCTTAACATGCTGGAATTCAACAACCTGAAGCACATTGCCGTCCTCTTCAAAAGTCATACCGTTTCTGAAATCGCCTGCTGATACCATAGTATTATTCCTCCGATTTTTAATTCAATACAAGCCAAGCTTATATATACTTGTATTTATTTTATACTATAAAGTCATTTTTTTCAAGTATTAAATGTATATTTTTGAAATTTATTTATATGTGTGTGCGCAGATTTCCTTTATTTTTTCCCTGAGTGCAATAAAATCCTCAAATGCATCAGGCTTCTGAGCAGGATTGCGAAGCAGGGCAGACGGATGAAAAGTTCCCATCATAAGAAAACCTTTCTTTTCGATAAACTCGCCGTGCTGCCTTGTTACCCTGAAATCAGGCGAAATCAGCTTCTGCGCCGCTATTCTGCCGAGGCAGACTATAATTTTAGGGTGAATAAGCCTCGTCTGCGCCTTAAGCCAGTCCATACACGCTTCCTGTTCGTCCTCTTTAGGATCACGGTTGTGAGGCGGTCTGCATTTTACAATGTTCGCTATATAGATATTTGAATGTCTGTCAAGATCGACCGCCGCAAGGTACTTATCAAGAAGCTGACCGCTCCTGCCTACAAACGGTTCGCCCTGAAGATCCTCCTGCTCGCCCGGTCCTTCGCCGATGAACATTACTTCAGCGTTTTCATTTCCTACGCCGAAAACAAGATTTGTCCTCGTTTCGCCAAGCGGACAGCGTCTGCATTCAAAACATTCTGATTTAATCGTTTCCCAGCTTTCATACATCGCCGGTCACCTCTGAAATATCTTTTTTAAGCTGTTCAATAAGCTTCTGCGCCGAATCAAACTTTTTTTCCGGTCTTATAAATCTTATCAGTTCAACCTCGATCTCTTTTCCGTACAGATCGCCGCTTAATCCGATAATATGTGTTTCGGCAAGAGCGCGCTCTGAAAGATATGTAGGCCGTATGCCGATATTTGTAACACACCTATATTCTTTATCGTCAATTACCGTTTTTGTTTCATATACTCCGTATTTCGGCACGACGAGCGATTCATCAATAATCTGGTTCGCAGTAGGGAATCCCCACGTTCTGCCGCGCTGATCTCCCTCAACGACTTTGCCGCAAACAGTGTAATTCCTGCCGAGCATAAGAGCCGCTTTTTCCGGCTCGCCTGCCGCAATATATTTTCTCACCGCTGTTGAAGATACGGTTTCTCCGTTTATTTCAACGGGCGGAATCATCTCAAAATCCACGCCTGCTTTACTGCACATCGCCTGTAAATCCGCGCCGCTGCCTGCTCCGTTTTTGCCAAACGAATAATTGAAGCCGCAGCACAGAGCTTTTGCGCCGAGCTGTTTAATAAGAATTTCTTCAAAAAACTCTGCGGCGCTCATAGACTGAATCTGAGCAAAATTCAAGGTCACGACCTCAAACCCCAGCGACGAGAGAATCTCTTTTGTCTTCTGCCAGGTCAGCAGAGTCGGCAAAGGCGATTTTGTGATATAGCTTTTCGGGTGAATATCAAAAAGTATAGCGCAAGCCTTTACGTTGTGTTTTTCAGCGAGTGAAAGAGCAGCGTCAAGGACTTTGCGGTGCGCCGTATGCACTCCGTCAAAATTACCAAGCGCAACTGCACAGCCGGTATTCAGTTTTTTATCGGCCATAAAATCACTCTTCCGGATTTATTTTGCTCTGTGGAGCATTTTCATTCTCTGCTCCTTTGAAAGAATACGCTTGCGAAGTCTGAGTGATGAAGGAGTGACCTCCAGCAGCTCGTCGTCTTTTATGAATTCCATACACTGCTCAAGGCTTAGAACAGTAGGCGGTACAAGTCTCAGAGCTTCGTCGCTTCCTGAAGCGCGGGTATTGGTAAGATGTTTGCTCTTGCAGACGTTGCACACGATATCTTCGTTCTTCGCGCATTCGCCTACTATCATACCTTCATAAACGTCAACGCCGGGACCTATGAAAAGTCTGCCTCTGTCCTGAGTGTTGAAAAGGCCGTAGCCTGTGCTGACGCCCGTTTCGTGAACAACGATAGAGCCGTTCTCTCTTGTTTCAATGTCGCCTTTATAAGGCTCATAACCGGCAAAGAGCTGATTCATTATGCCGTTGCCGTTTGTATCTGTCATAAATTCCGAACGGTAGCCTATGAGTCCTCTTGAAGGAATCTTAAATTCAAGATGAGTAGAGCCGCCCTCTCTCGTGCCCATATTTTCAAGCTCGCCCCTGCGTGAGCCGAGTTTTTCAATTACTGCGCCAACGTAGTTTTCGGGCACTTCAACTATAAGCAGTTCCATCGGCTCGCAAAGCTTGCCGTCGATCTCTTTCATAATTACCTTCGGTCGAGATACCTGGAATTCGTATCCCTGACGGCGCATCGTTTCAATAAGAATCGAAAGGTGAAGCTCGCCTCTGCCGGAAACCTTGAAAGTATCCGTAGTTTCGGTATCCTCAACGCGCATACTTACGTTTGTTTCAACCTCTTTGTAAAGACGGTCGCGGATATTTCTTGACGTTACGAATTTACCTTCTTTGCCGGCAAACGGAGAATCGTTTACAATAAAGTTCATCGCAAGCGTCGGTTCGTCAATTTTAACGAACGGCAGCGGCTCTATACATTCGGGCGAACACGCCGTTTCGCCGATGTTGATATCCGTTATACCCGAAACGCATATAAGGTCGCCCATTACTGCGCTTTCAACCTCAACTCTTTTGAGTCCTTCAAACTGATAAAGGCGGGAAATCTTAACGTTTTCCTGCGAGCCGTCCGTTTTGCAGAGAACCACGTTATCGTTTCTCTTTACAGTACCTCTTTCAACTCTGCCAACGCCGATCCTGCCGATATAATCATCATAATCAAGGCTTGAGAAAAGGATCTGCAGCGGAGCGTCGATTTCGCCGTCGGGAGCGTCGATGTATTCAAGTATTGCGTCAAGCAGCGGACGCATATCGCCGCTTCTTGCATCGGGATCGGTTGAAGAATATCCGTCTCTTGCCGAAGCATATACTACGGGGAATTCTATCTGATCCTCATCCGCTCCCAGCTCTATAAACAAGTCGAGAACTTCGTCGATCACTTCGTCGGGACGTGCGCCGGGTCTGTCGATTTTATTTACAACAACAAGCACTTTCTTTTTAAGATTAAGCGCTTTCTGCAAAACGAATCTTGTCTGCGGCATACAGCCCTCAAACGCATCAACGAGCAGCAGTACGCCGTCAACCATCATAAGAATACGCTCAACCTCGCCGCCGAAATCTGCGTGGCCGGGAGTGTCAACAATATTTATCTTAGTATTTTTGTAGTGAACGGACGTATTTTTTGAAAGAATGGTGATTCCTCTTTCTCTTTCAAGGTCGTTGGAGTCCATGACCCTGTCCTGCACCTGTTCGTTATCACGGAAAGTACCGCTCTGCTTGAGCATTTCGTCAACGAGCGTGGTTTTTCCGTGGTCAACGTGAGCTATTATAGCAACGTTTCTTATTTCCTCTCTTTTTGCCAAAACGGTCACCTTTGCTTTTAAAAGATTATAACTTTAATATTTTAAAACAAAATGTATTGTTAGTCAAGATTTTTTAAGTATAAACAAAAAATATTGACATTTCCATAATGGAATGATAGAATAAAGGAGCCAAATTTTCTCAAAAATCAGCAGCTTTTTTGTGTGAGAAATTTTGGCAACATTCGTAGCGCATTTTTTTGGGAGGAAAACATAATGAAAAGATTTCTCAAACGCACATTGGCGGTATTAATGACATTAGTTATGCTCATCGGCATTGCGCCGGTGGCAGGGCTTACAAATTTATTGGAAGCCTCTGCAGCAGCAACTTATAAAACAGGGGATATTATTGAATTCGGCTCATATCCGCAGTCGAAGGTAACGGACTCAACACTAAAACAACAACTTGACAAAATAGGAAAAGAATGGGTTTCTTTCAACTACTATAGTGGATCTGGCTATTGGGATGACGGTCAAATGACATCTAAAAACTATATGAAGTATGCCGATATTAGTTTAAATGGATCTACATACCGTGCTGTAATGTTTTCTGATTATAGACCTAATTTTACTGGGATGTATTCATCTGAATCTGCTTCATATCAATATAATAATGGCTACAGAAAAAATCAAATATATTATTTTATTTATGAACCGTTAAAATGGCGCATACTTGATCCTTATGAGGGCCTTTTGATGTGTGAGCACATAATTGATTCACAAGCTTTTAGCAACTTTGTTATATTTGATGGCAACGATTACTATAATGATCAACATAAATATGCATCAGACTGGGAAAGCAGTTCATTGAGAAATTGGTTAAATAACAGCTTCTATAATACCGCATTTACATCCAATCAAGCAAAAAAAATTAAATCTACTTTTGTTGAGAACCTCAGTCCAGATTCAATGATTTATAATGGATCAACTACATGCGACAATGTTTTTTTACTTTCATATTATGATATGATAAATAAAGCCTACGATTTCAATTCAAATTGGGGGCACCCTGATTCTCACAGAATTGGTGATGGGACCGATTATGCAAAGAGCCAAGGTCTATTAGTTAACAGTCTTGGACATTCTGGTTGGAGGTTGCGTTCACCTTCTTCTTCAGCAACTTCAGGATTAGTAGATGAGGCAGGTAGAGTAATAAGTAGCTATATTAATCTTGAGGATATTTATCAAGGTATTCGTCCCGCAATAAAACTTGATTTAGATAAACTAGAAAACGATGTGCCGTCCGATGGAATGCAAATAACCGTTAATAATACAAATTTGTCTTATTGTGTTGGTGAAAACATTCACATTTTTGTTTCTGATTACGTCAATGGAGTTAAAAAGCTCCCCGAAAATCTCGTTGTAAAAGTTTCGGATTCTAATATTGTAGAACTAAGCGGTATTCATAATTACACAAATATAATAGCCGCCATTCTTGGTCTTGATTCTGACTTAGTAGGTAGCAAGATGCTTATATTGAAAGGAAAAAAAGAAGGTCGCGTAGCTATATCAATTACTAATAGCGACACCGGAGAAGTCAGAATAATTCCGCTGAATATTACTCCGAGGGATTCATTAGAATCCATTCGTGCAGATAAGATGCAAAATTATCAATATACCGCTACTTTTTTTGGACATCCTGTTGAAACAGATTATTTCAACGCCTATATAGATGGAATATATTTAGCAGACTTTGAGTATAAGGAGACAAAGAAAAACGGCGAATCCGGATGGAATTTTTCAATGAATTTATACAATACAAATTATTGCTGTGGCGTATTGGAGGTCTACGATGCCAATGGCAAACTGATAAAAGTAAAAAATATTGACAAATATGAATCTCTTACTAAAGGAATTTTTAAAACATTTAAAACTGGCTATACAATAATTGAGAATGCTGTTGAAGGAGATATTTTTTCATTTAGAAGTGATATAGATGCTACGCAAACTACAATTAAGGATTTGTTTGTCCCTCAAGATGGTTATATTTTGATAACTGCCGATATAACAAAGTCAACTTCGTGTGCAATCAATAATGGTTTAGATGTGGTTTTTACTGCTTGGGGATTGGCAACAGACCTTAACTCGATTATTAAAGGTGTAACTGAACTGAAGAGCGAACAGATTAATAAGATAAAAGACGTTGCGTTCTCAAAGCTTTTGTTAAGTGAGGAATACTTGAAACTTGGTGAGAATTTTCAGAAAAAGTTTGTAAAAAAAGCCGGGAAAGCACTAACTCTTAACTCAATTAATGCATTTGTAACTGATGTTACTCTTGATGTTGAAGAATTCCTAAAATCTGCCGGATTATCGATAGATGGATTGCTGAAAACAGCTTTGGGAACTGGTGTTGGTATTGCAGAAGGTTTGTTTGAAAAGGCCGCAGGACCATATGGACTCATCTTGAAAGGTATGTTTACATTTCAAGATGTGCAGGACTTTTTAAACGAGGCTAATAGCATTGCAAATAATATGTCTTCAAATGGCATATTCAACTGTGCAACACCAAAGATTGGTTATAAATCGGGAATATTGAAAAAAGATGCCATCGCAGTAGATACTCAAAATAAAGTGCCTGCTACAACTGTTCTTCAAACCTATAAAATAATAAAAGGAGACACCTATGTCATCAATCTAAGCACAGGTGATGTCGGAAGTAACGCTTTTGAACTTTATGAAATTGCTCTTGTTAATAATGGTGAAATAATTCAGCCCGAGGGCGCAGTAAAAGTCTATATCGAATCACCATATAGAAACGCCATTGTTGCAAGACAAAATGAGGATGGTACTTGGAGCATAATTCAAAGTACAATTAAAGATAAAGTTCTTTCTTTTGAAGTCGATCATTTTTGTAAATTTGCTGTAATTGATAGTTCTGATTCAGCTCATATAGTAAACTCAGTTTCTATTGATAATATTACAATGAATTATAAATCATTAACTACAGTTAAACCAAAAATTGATGCTGACAATGGTGTGACATACACCGTCAAATACGAATCGTCAAACCCGAAGGTTGCGGCGGTTGATCAAAACGGCAAGGTTTACGGAGCTAAGAAGGGTTCGGCGGACATTAAAGTTACCGTCACCGACTCTGCCGGCAACACCGTTACCGACACCTGCAATGTAAAGGTAAAATACTCCTTCGGTCAATGGCTGATCGTAATTCTTCTTTTCGGCTGGATTTGGTATTAATTAAATAACTAAAACGAGAACCTGCTCTGTTTCGGCAAAGCAGGTTCTTTATTATTACATAAAAAGCGATTCAATATGAGTTTCCGAAAAATTAATGCAATTTTTCGTCTTCGGCAGTAGGGGCTGACGCCCTCGGCAGCCCAAAAGAAAACGCTTCAAATCTTATCGGGTCGCCAAGGTTGTCGACCCCTACGACCGCTCGTTTTAAATATTGATTAAATCCTGTTGGGGCTGACGCCCTCGGCATTCCGTATAAATTACAGATGATTTTACAATGGAACGCTGAGGCAGCGTTCCCTACAGTCGCTTGGCTTAAAACTTTATCCTGCGCAAATCTGTAAAGAAACAAAAAATAAACCCGCAGGCATAATACCTGCGGGTCAGACTGCATTAAATCAGCCAACAAGACCTGCGATGAAATTCTTGATCATTTCAATAACTGCAGCTGCGTCAACCTCTTTGAAATACTCAAGGATCTGCTGTACTAAAGCGAGAATAGCATCCATTTTTATTTTCCCCTTTCTTTAGATTAACGAATATCGTCATACTAATAATAGCACTCTATTTTTAAAAAATCAATATTTAACTGTACAATTTATTAAATTTATGTATATTAAACATTTTTTTAAAAGATTTTTGTTAAGGTTAATCACCAAAACGTCATTCAAAGAATAGTATAGACTAAACAAAAATCAATTTGAAAGGCGGCTGAAACCATGAGCATATCAGCAACGGGAGCATATACGGCAAAGGGATTTATTTCATTTGAAAGAAATATTTTTCCTCCTGAATGTTTTACATATATTTTAAAAGGCAGACCCGACTTCGCAAAAACAGATCTTATGCAGAGCCTTATTGACAGCGAAAAAAACTGCTGTGTTGAGTACGATTATGAAGGAAAGCCGCGTCTCGTTTACTGCGAAGACAAAAACATCTGCGTCAGAGACGGCACATACCCGTATTCAGCCGACGCGGAGACTTACGGCGCAACAGACAGAATAATAGACCTGAGCGCCTTTCAGACAGACAATCAGATAAAAAAACAAGCCGCAAGAGTAACCGATATCATGCATCTCATCCGCAAGGAAGAACAGCGATGCGAAAGATACCTGCTCTCCTGCGCAGGTATCGTAAACGACTGCAAACGGCTTGAAAAAAATAATCTTGATTCAAAAAAGCTCAGCCGTTACGCCTCAAAACTCTGGCGGCGCTATACCGGCGGAATGAAAGGCAGCGTAGGCACAGAGAAAAAATGCTTTTTATCTCCGCTCGGCAGCAAAGGCATTAAAAATGCTGACTCCGTTTTTTCAGAGCTTTGCAGCAGCGTGACGGTAATTAACGACTGGGTGGGCTGCGCGGCGGATCAAATCACGGATAAAATCAGACTTTACGCCCTTAGCAGCGGATACGACGTTATCTCCTGCGCCGACATCCTCTTTCCCGATGAAGCGCCGGAGCACGTTATAATTCCCGAACTGAAATTCGGGATTTACCGTCAGCGCTCCTCGGCTATGCCGGAATTCAGAGCATACAAGCGCATTCACGCTCGAAGATTTATGCTCAGAGAATCAAGCGACAGCATTCGCAACCGGATTTCTTTCAGCAAAAAAGCATACAGCGATCTTTTGAACGAAGCTGCTGCATCAATTAAAAAAATCGGCTTTTACAACGGCGAACTTGATAAAATCTATTCTGAAAAATTTGACTCTCAGACCTTTTCGGATTTTTACAGATCGATCTGAAAACCGCGCTCGGTTGACAAGCGGGTAAAAAAATGTTAAAATCAAAGAACAATATTGAAATTAAGGACGGTGTAAAAATGAACAGAAGCGCTGTAAAAATACTTATATCCCTTTTACTTGTGCTTGTTTTCGCTTTCTGCCCCTGTCTGATTTCCGGTACTGCGGCATCGGTTTTGGGCGACATAAACTCGGACGGTAAGATAAACTCAAGCGATGCATTGCTTGTTCTTGAATTTTCCGTCGGAATTAAAACGCCGAGCGCAGAGCAGAAAAAACTTGCTGACGTTGACGGCGACGGAACGATAAATTCATCTGACGCTCTTGAAATTCTTATTTACTCAACGTCGGGCGAATCTCCGTACATAAAGCCGACAACCACCACAACCACAACCACTACTACGACTACAACCACGACCAAACCAACGTCCGGAACGTCGTACCAGGGCACGGTAACCGCCGACCCGTCGCTGAGAATGCGCGGCGGTCCCGGAACGGGCTATTCTGTTTTAGCAAATATTCCGATCGGCACGGTTTTAACTATCACCGAAGTCAGCGGCAACTGGGGCAAAACAACCTACGGCGGAAAAACGGGCTGGGTAAGCCTTGATTATATTTCAAGAGGCACAGAAAAGCCGAAATCCGGCACATTCACAATCACCTGTTACGGCTACGGTCACGGAGTAGGTATGAGCCAGTACGGCGGAATCTATTATGCCGACAGCGGCTGGACTTATGATAAAATACTTCTTCACTACTATTACAGCGACAAAACAAAGCTTGTTAAAGACAAAAACATGCCCTCAACCGTAAAATACGGCGGCAAATCATACCCTCTCAAGCAGTATATAGCAGGCTCTGTATTTGCAGAAACCGGCACGAGCTGCAACATCGAAGCTATAAAATCACAGTTAGTTGCAATCTATACGTTCGCAAAATACTATAACTTTAACGTAAGCGCTTCAACACACGCCTACAAGGATTTCAGCTATAAAGGCACAAAGATAGAGCAGGCAATGAACGCTGTTCTCGGCGAATATCTTTCTTATGACGGGAAGCCGATTCTTGCAGTTTACTGCTCAAGCATAGGCGGCAAGAACACAAACGTAAAAGACGCATGGCTCGGCGACGATATACCGTACCTGCGCGGCGGCAGAGCCACTCCTGAGCCCGACAGTATTTCAAAGCGCGTTACCACATTTACCGCTGAAGAAATCAGAACAATGGTAAAAAACAACCTCGGAGTAAATCTCACAGGCGATCCTTCAACATGGTTTACAGATATCATCCACGATAAATCAGTAAGCAACGATATAGGATATATCAAATCAATGAAGGTCGGCGGAGTGACAGTCAGAGGCGAACAGGTAAGAACAAAGCTTTTCAAATTCAAGATCCGCTCACATTGTATAGGAATAAAATATAATCCGTAAAAAAGACACCGCATCACAAAAAGACAAAAAGCAGTTTGCAGCATTCGTTATTTGCTGCAGACTGCTTTTCATATATAAAAGCAATTCACTTGAAATAGTGTTTAAAAATATTCCATCGAATAATTGCAGATAATTCAAAAATCAAAGCCTGAAAGCATTTTTTGCTCTCAGGCTTCTTTTTATTGTATTAAATTCATTCTGCAATCTGCGCAGGAATAATCTTGCCTTCGGCAGTTTTAACGGTAAACGTTACCGTGTCGCCGTTATTGAACGTTATGACTTCTTCAGCGTCTTTTGCCGATACAGAATAGAAGCTGTCTGACGAATCAAGCTTGAAGTAATATACGCTTTCACCGCCGATTACGGCTGTTCTGATATCTGTAATTTTACCCGTTACGGTAATGGTTGTGTCTTTTTCGGCTGTTTCGCTTTCCGTTCCGTCGGATTCGGTAATGTTATCAGTTGAAACCGAAAGCTTGATGCCGTTCTTTGAAAGCTCGGCAAGATATTTTTCAATACATTCCGTAAGAGACTGACCGATTGCGCCTATCTGATACTGACCGACGTTTACAAGCGCATACATCTTAACAAGGTCGTTATCGTCCTTGAGCGACATAAAGTAAGTCGGCTCGCTGTCAACGTTCAGCAGCAGCGGGAAGCTTGCACGGTATTCATACTGCTGAACAAGACCCTCTGCGCTGCTTTTTGCGGAAAGCTCTTTAGCGCCGGAAATCGTATAATACTTCGCTTCTTTCGTACGCATATTTACAAGTGTGAAGCCTGTGAGCGATTCGTCGTTTGTAAGTGAAGTAACGCCTGTATAAAGATATACGTCGTCATTCATGGCGAGGTAGCTGTACCCTTCGGTTGTTCTGTAAGTGTTTTTCTGACCGAGGATCGAGTTCCAGAAGCCGCCCTTATATGTTCCGTAATAGTCGTACTGCTCAACAAGCAGATCAGCGGAATAAACGATATCTATCCATGCAAGACTTTCGTCTGTTTTGATTTCTTCCATAGTGTATTCATGGCATTCGCCTGTAACAGCGTTGCAGATAACTGCGCCTATTGCGTCAGTACCGCCGAAAAGACCGATAGTTTTATCAAGTCTTGCAGTGATCCAGTATGCGTTGCCTTCATCGTCTGTTTCAAATGAGGGAGCCGCAAAAAGATAAGTCGGATATTTAAAACGAAGATGACGTTTTACGTTGTGAGCAAAATGATCGGCGGTGGAATACTGCATACCTCCCTCGATCTGAACAAGCTCGGTTTTCTGAGTTATGGTGTCGATTCTGATATATGCGGGTATTCTGTTGCTCCTGTTTGTAAGCCACTTTATGATATTGGAATACTGAAGCGTTGCAAGACGTACGGGAACGTTTTTGTAGTTGATCTGAGTATATGACGGCTGAACGGTAAACTGTGAAACATATCCCATTTCCGAAAGTTCACTGAGCGCTCTTTCCGCCATAACTGCGGTCGTGTCTGAATCTATTCTCGGAACTGTTGAGAATGAATCGTCAGAAGAGTCCGTAACTTCCTGTGAAAAAGTACCGGTGTTCACGTCGATGATATTGCTGTAGCTCTTCGCTCTGAAAACAACGGAAGAAACTATATAACCTACAACGACCACGATAACGATCAAGCCGATTATAAGCATAGGAATCCTTGAACTTTTTTTAGCGTACGGAGTATAATCCTGCGTTCTGAGCGCGCCTGACGTAATATAATTTATTCCGCAGTAAAAAGCAAATATTGCCGCAAAGAAAATATACATTTCGATGCTTTTAAAATTCATTGCAGGCAGATAAAAATAATAGCCTATAAGCGCGGCGATTGCCGTAACAATTATATTTATGATTATTTTTAATCCTTTTTTCTCCGGTGGAATAACAATCTCACCTCCGCCGGGATAATTGCCCTCCTGAGAAAAGTCAACTTTAATAGGATCCATTAAACCAACTCCTTTAAATAGTTATTCAATTATATACTAATTTTCGGATTATTACAAGCGTTTAAACATTTTTTATTTAATTTCCTGCATTTTTTAAGCATAAGTTTACAATTTGTTAAAATGCAAAGGTTGAATATTGACAAAAAATTATATATACTATTAATATAATAACTCGGATCGGAGTATTTTTTATGTACAACCAGAGCTACAATAATGAATACTATTACAGCACGTCATACGGATACGGCAATCAGTTTGTTCCGAAAGACCCGTTTATAAACAGAGAAGCCCGCCACCTTACAAAGCTCAGTCTTCTTGCAGGGGCAGGCGTTATAGGCTTTGTCATTATTCAATTTATGATTCCGTTTATACTCGGCGCCGCCGGTCTTATGGAATTTTACCAGAACAACTTTATGTTCAGCAACGTTATCGGAATACTGATAAGCGTATTCGGCATAGTGATCCCGTTTTATATAGTCAGCCTCTTTTATTCAGAAAAAGACAGGGATAAATGCACCGACTTCGGCAGACCCGTTTCGAGAAGAGCTTTTCTGCTGGCTGTTGCCGCAGGCCTCGCAGTATGCCTTGCAGGCGATTATCTGACAGGCGGGTTCGCAGGATTCGCTTCAACATTCGGCATAGAATTTAAAGATATCGATCTCAAAGACCCGACGAGTATTCCAGAGATTTTTATGAGCGTTCTTCAGCTTGCGATCGTTCCGGCTCTGTGTGAAGAGTTTGCTATAAGAGGGGTTGTAATGCAGCCGCTGAGAAAATACGGCGACAGATTCGCCATCGTAATGTCATCGCTGATTTTTGCGCTGATGCACGGAAATATGATGCAGATTCCGTTTGCTTTTGTAGCGGGAATCGCTCTGGGATATTTTGCGATTTCAACCGGCAGTATCTGGACGAGTGTCGCCATTCACTTCTGCAACAATCTTTTTTCGATCATACTCACGGTTATATCCGCGCGCTCGTCTGCGGCAGACTTCATAAGTCTTTATCTTATGATCGTCATCATTGCGGTGGGAATATACTGTATGGCGCAGTATATTAAAACCGAGCATTACGGCTTCGGCTTCACTAAAGCGTCCAAAGCCAAAAAAAGAGCGCTGGTCACAGCCTTTGCAGTATTCCTTGCGATTTCATTTTTATTCAGCGCAGAAGTAATAAAAAGCCGTCTGATTTATATTGCCGGTTTTGCAGCTTTGGCAGTCGTCTTTTCACGATACAATAAATCAAACAAAAAACGGCTCAGCGCTCCTCCTGCATCAAGCCTGCCCAAAAAGCTTATGGTTTCTCTTTACTGCGCTACTCCGAGCGTTCTCGTCGGAGCGTACTTCCTGATAGTTTTTACAGCGTCATATATCAGCATCACATCAGGAGCGGGCACAGGCTTATTCAAAGCGGCAGCTGCCGCAATTATGATCGGCGTTATATATGCGATCTATACCGTTCGCAAGTCGACTCTGCTTGAAAACAAGAGCGTTTATTCGGTTTCAATCGCCGCGCTTATAATAATAGGAATCTTATCCGCTTTTGCGTCCCTGTTCGGAGGTATGTTCGGTTAATGGATAAAGAAGATATTATGAAAGAAGCTCTGCGGCTGGCAAAACTTTCTTATGATGAAGGCGAAGTTCCTGTCGGCGCGGTTGTAACACTCGACGGCGAAATAGTCGGCAGGGGCAGAAATAAAAGAGAAACGTCAAAAAACGCTCTCGCCCATGCGGAAATTGAAGCTATTAACGACGCCTGTACTGCTCTCGGAGGCTGGCGGCTGTGGAAATGCGAAATGTATGTAACGCTTGAGCCCTGCCCGATGTGCGCCGGAGCGATAATAAACAGCAGAATCAAAAAAATAACCTTCGGCGCTTTTGATAAAAAAGCCGGCTCGTGCTCGTCGGTGATCAATCTTTTTGATTTGCCGTACAATCACAAACCTGAAACCGAAGGCGGATTTATGGAAGAAGAATGTTCGGAAATGCTCAGCAGTTTCTTTAAAAATCTGAGAAAAAACAAATAAGCGAAACATAAAAAGATCCGGTGAGCTCAATGCCCGCCGGATTTTTTGTTCACATCAGCTCTTTACCTGATGACCACGCCTGACCTGCTTTTTCGCCTGAAACATAATAGCCCGATCTGAACTGATCAAATATAAGCGCATTAAGTTTTTCGGGATTGATCTTGCCGTTTTCGTCAAGCACTTCTTCATCAGCCTTGACGTTGACAATGTTGCCGATTACAGAGTGGAAATTGTCGGTTGTTACGATCTCTGCAAGCTCGCATTCCATCGTTACCGGGAATTCGTCGATAACAGGAGCGTTGACCTTATCGCTCTTTACTGCGGTAAGACCTGTGCGCTCAAATTTATCATCCGTGTTGTTGCCCGAAGCGATTCCGAAATAGTCAGCTTCTTTAACGTGAGCGGCGTCTGCAAGAGCTACCGTAAACGCGCCGAGCTTGCGGATGTTTTTGGTGGTTTTATGCGGCTCGCTGATACACAGAGCGATTTTATCCATCCCGCAGATCATGCCCCATGCGGCATTCATAACGTCAACCTTGCCGTTCTCGTCGTAAGTTGCGATCATAAGTACCGGCATCGGATAAACTGCCGGAACTTTTCCTAAATCTTTTTTCATAATTTTCTCCTTTCAGATTATATCTTCTTTAGGCATCTGCTTCATCTCATTTACAAGAAAAATAACTGCGAGCATAAATGCCGTAAAATCCGCTATCGGCTGTGCAAACATTACTCCGTCAAGTCCCATAAAACGAGGAAGAATGAGCATCAGCGGCACAACAAACAAAATCTGCTTTGCAAACGAAAGAGCTGCGCCTTTTGCCGCTTTGCCGATTGACGGAAAGAATGTTGAAATACATATCTGTACTCCCGTAACGAAAATACAGAATAAATACACACGCATAAATTTTGACGCATAAGCAAAATACAGGTCGCTGCCGTCGCCGAAAAGTCTGATGATCTGCGTCGGAAAAATTTCAAACACGGCAAATGCGGTGAATGAAATAACCAGAGCCGCTTTTATAAACAATCTGACGGTATCACGAACACGACGGTATTTTTTAGCGCCGTAATTAAAACTGCATATCGGCTGAGCGCCGTTGATAAGTCCGATTATAAACGAAATATAAATAACGTTTATTTTAACCACGATTCCTGCCACGGCAATCGGTATATCGCTTCCGTAAACACTCGCTTCTCCGTAATGGCGAAGCGAATTATTGAGCACTATCTGCACCAAAAGATTTGAAGACTGATATATAAATGAATTAAGTCCCAGCGAGCAGATTTTTGCAATCACTTTTGCGTTCAGGACAAAATCTTTTAAACTGAACTTTACCGATTTGAATCTCGGAAAATACAGCGCCAGCATAACGGCAGACACTATCTGACTGATTACCGTTGCCCACGCCGCTCCCGCAATGCCGAGGCCGAATTTAAAAATAAAAATCGGGTCAAGAATCGTATTTAGAACTGCACCGGAAACAATAGCCGCCATAGAATATTTCGGACTTCTGTCCGCTCTTACAAGAGGATTTGTGCCTGTTGAAAAAAGCAGGAAAGGAATGCCCAGAGAAGTGATTCCCGCATAAGTCTGAGCAAAGGGAAGTATCTGTTCGCTCGCACCGAAAACTACGAGTAGTTTTTTTAGAAAAATTCTTACTATAATACAGATAACAACGCCGCTTATTATCAGTATCGATGCGGCGTTGCCTGCGTATTTTTTAGCAAGTTCTTCGTTCTTTCTGCCAAGCTCAAGGTTGAAGCCTGCGGCAGAGCCGAGACCTGTCATAAGCCCTATAGCCATACATATCGTAGTCAGCGGGAACGAAACAGACGTTGCGGCGTTGCCGAGATATCCAATGCCGTTGCCGATAAAGATCTGGTCAACAATATTATACAATGCGTTTACAACGTTGGCAATTACAGCCGGAACTGCAAGCGAAAAAAGCAGCTTCCCCAGCGGCTTCGTTCCCAACGGATTTTCTTTTTCGGCAGGGAGCATATTTTTAAACCTCTTTTTATTATTCATCGGTGAATTATAACACAAACGGACTTGATTGTCAAAACGAAGCAAAAACATTCTGCTTAAAATGTTGACTAACAAAATATTTATGCTATAATTATAATCAGTAAATTATATATTGTTAAAAGGAATGTTATAAATGCAAAAAACAATCATCGAGCCTAACGGACGAAATTTTCAATACTGGAAGGACATATGGAGATACCGTGAGCTTGCGTTCAACTTTGCAAAAAGAGACGTTACCGTAAGATATAAACAGACCATGATCGGCTTCGGCTGGGCCGTAATCAGTCCCGTTGTCAACATGATCATCATGACCTTTATTTTCGGCAACGTCGCAGGTCTCGCCAGCGAAGGCGACGTACCTTATTCAATCATGGTTTATTCCGGAATAATTCCGTGGACCATACTCTCAAAAAGCATTCAGAACGGCGCAGGTACTTTCATAAACAATGCTGCAATTATGCAGAAGGTATATTTCCCGAGGATTCTTTCCCCTCTCGGGTCGATGCTTGCGTTCCTCATTGACGCTGCGATTTCATTTGCTGTTCTTCTTGTGCTTATGCTGATTTTCCATTTTATTAACGGATTTGTTCCTTCTCTGAGAATTTTTATCACTCCTCTTATAATGGTATGGGCTATGCTTCTCGGTCTGGCGGCAGGTCTTTTCCTTTCGGCATTCAACGTAAAATGGCGCGATCTCAATCAGGCTCTTCCGTTTCTTATTTCTCTGGGTCAGTATATCTCTCCCGTTGCATATTCGGTTAATGAGAACTTCGGCGATAAGTGGTGGCTGAATCTTTACTGTCTCAATCCCGCCGTAGGTATACTCGAAACATTCAAATGGTGTATCATAAGATCTATGAAATTCAACACGTTTGCGTTCTTTGCATCTATTGTATGGACTTTGATCCTGATTCCCGTCGGAATCAAACTTTTCAGAAAAACAGAGCGTACGTTTGTTGACATTGTGTAAGGGGTGAAAATATGATTGACGAAAGACCGGTAATGATCGACATAAAAGATGTCAAGAAAAAATATGTCATCCGACACAATACGGAAAAACCCGCCTCCTTTTCGGGCAGGCTCAAGCTTGTAACAAGAAAGGTGCTTCATCCGTCCAGAAGATACGATAAAGAAGATTTCTGGGCGCTCAAGGGCATCAGCTTTCAGGTCCGTCAGGGAGAAAAAGTCGGCATCATAGGCAAAAACGGCGCAGGTAAATCTACGCTTCTCAAAATCCTTTCAAGAATAACCGAGCCGACTGACGGCAGGATCGAACTGCTCGGTAAAGTTTCAGCTATGCTTGAGGTCGGCACAGGATTCAACGGCGAGCTTACAGGGCGCGAGAATATTTACCTCAACGGCGCTATTCTCGGTATGACCAAGGCTGAAATTGATTCAAAATTTGACGATATTGTCGAGTTCTCAGAAGTAGGAAGATTTATTGATACTCCCGTTAAAAGATATTCAAGCGGAATGTTCGTACGTCTTGCTTTTGCCGTTGCATCGCATCTGGATCCTGACATTCTGATAGTTGACGAGGTGCTTTCAGTCGGCGATACAAAATTCCAGCGCAAATGTATAACTCAGATGATGAATATTGCCCAAAGCGGTAAAACTATTCTTTATGTAAGCCATCAGATGCAGACGATTCAGCAGCTCTGTGACAGGGTAATCGTTCTCAAAGCCGGCGAAATAATCTTTGACGGCGACGTTCAGAAAGGTATAGAGATGTATACCGACAGTATTGATACGACCGAAACTAAAAAGAACCTTTCCGGTCATAAGCCGAGAGGAACTCAGATGGCTACCGTTGAAAACGTTGAAGTGCTGGACAAAGATTCATGCGTCTGGCTTTATAACGAGTCGATCCATTTCAAGGTCACCGTCAAGGCGCACGACGACTGCGAAGACCTGCGTTTTGAGTTTATGTTCAGGGATATGACTGACAAAAACCTCGGCAAGGCAGAATCAGCGCCGCTGGGAGTTATGAAAAGCGGCGAAACGTATGAGTACGACATTGTGCTTAATACGCAGAACGTGCTTGCGCCCGATAAATACACTCTCGGCATAGAGCTGTGGAAAATAAAAGAAAATCTTTATACTGTTTATGATATCGTTGTTGACGCACTCTCAATAGAGATCCTCAGCGAAGACGAAAGCAGACCTGAAATCCCCGAGATTTTCTGGGAATCCAATATATTCGGCAATATGATGCTGCCGGAAGCTGAAGTTAAACTTTTATCAGAAAAGATGTGACGATCATGCCTGAAATCAGTATAATCATACCTGTTTACAAGGTTGAAAAATACATCTGCGAATGCGTTGATTCAATTCTTGCGCAGGAATACAAAGATTTTGAAATTATACTGGTTGACGACGGCTCGCCCGACAGATGCCCCGAAATATGCGATAATTACGCAAACACTGACAATCGGATAAAAGTCATTCACAAGCCCAACGGCGGATTGTCCTCCGCCCGGAACGCAGGACTCGCGCAGGCAAAAGGCAGATACGTCTGGTTTGTTGACAGCGATGATCTTACAGAAAAAAACGCATTGTCTGTATTGTCGGAATATTTTGATTTTTCGGCAAGCATCATTAAATTCAACGTAAACAGATTCAACCGCAGGATAAAAGAAAACAAAAAAGATGTTGACAACGTTTTTTCAGGCGAAGCAGATCATAAAGATATCTGCCGTATTGCAGAAAAAGCCTGCAGCAGTTCCCTTTTTCCCTATGTGTGGAGAAATGTTTACAGCCGTTATTTTCTAGAAAATAACGATCTCAGATTTGTTGAAGGGCTCAGTTATGTTGAAGACGGCGTATTTAATTCACAGGCATATTTTCTGGCGGAAAAAATTATTTTTCTTGATGATTATCTTTATGTTTACAGAAACCGTCAGAACGGATTGAGCAAGGTCGTTGACGAAAAATTCAACTATAATTACTATGAGAGTCTTGTTCTTTATGACAGACAGCGTGATGAGAACTACCGTAAATACTGTCAGTTCCCGTCTGACGAATACTATAAAGACGCCGGTAAATTCACGCTCGAAAAAATATATCAATATATGCTGATTCCACGCGTTTATCTATGCGGCGACAAAAACAAATTCAGACTTTTTAAAATGATTTCCAAATCTGAAATGGTAAAGAAAGCATTCGGCAGATTTGATATAAACGAGATAAAAAGCAGAAGCCTTGACTGGTGGATGCTGTGGGCAGTCAGGCATAAACTGTACCTTGCAGGTCATCTAATATGCAAGCACATACTTTTCAAAAACCGTTCGATCAAGCCTGACCCTATCGCATTTGATTAATGTTAACAGCAGTGTGATTTAACGCACACTGCTGTCTTTTTGTTTCCTGTGCATTCTTTTCCAGTTGATGAATCCGTATAAATCATTAAGAAAAAACATTGCAAAACACACAACTACCGAAATATAAGCTTTGTTCTGTGCTGACGCCATCGTCCACAGCACGATCAGCACAAGATCATTCATCGCATATGCAAAAGCGAAATATGCGCTTCGCCTGAAGCTGAGATAAACAGCAATAAAGCTTGTCGCAACAGATATTGTGCTCGGGATAAGATTAGCGGTATTGAAACGCTTCAGAATAAAATAAAAACCGACCGTGACCGCTGAGCAGAGAATAAACATAAAAACAATTTCCTTAGCTTTAAGTTTATTGACTTCAACTTCAGCTTTATTTCCTTTGAACGGATTTTTCAACCATGATATGAGCGAAAATACAGCCATCGGCAAAGTCATTCCCGCATACGTTATCATCTCGCCGTAATACGCAAAAGAATATGAAATCAGCGTATACAACAGGCTGAAAACAATCATCAGCGCCTGCCCGAAAGGGTTGCCTTTTGCGCAGAAAATCAGTGAAGTTACGCCAAGCAGCGAAGCGGCAAAATTCATATATCCCGAGCTGTCAAAAATCACAAAAGAAGCCGTGATAAGCACGACTGAGCAAAACCACAGCAGCTTTTCGGACAAAGTAAAATAATTAAATAACTTTTTAAGTGATTTCATATAACCTCCGAAAAAAGCATCCGTACACATCTTCAAAGACCTAACGATGTGTAAACGGATGCTGTATGCATCAATTACCCGGTGGCAATCAACAATATTCGTATGTGCTTTTAATTGCAGCAAATCGAAACGCAGTTAATAAAAGACATCAGCGTTTTATTGCTTTTTTCTTTTTACTTTCATAATAATTATTATCGCCGCATCAACAGCCGCCACAGCCAAAACCGCAATTATGATCACGGTCTTGTTTTTGTTGATCATATATGTAAAATTCTTAATTTTCTCTCTGATGCCTTGTTTTGCCGAACCGTCTGCGGAGTCAGAATCAGAACCGCTTATATCCGTATCTACTTCATCGCCGCGCGCAAGCAGGGGAGCCGGCACAGAAAGCGGTTCCCCAAATTTTTCTACCGGTTCATACTCATAAAAGACCAGATCTTCTTCGGCAAACGGTATGTCATGATCAGACATTGTCACGTCAAGGACATAATATTTGCCGTCTATATGACATATATTCCAGATGTGATCTTCACTTCGCTGTTCAATTACATCAACCCCCGCAGCACTGAGCAGCGCAGACGTTGCTGTTGTATATGTCATACAGGAACCGATGCCCTTATCAAGAAAATCTGCAAGAGAATCTGATCCGTATGATGCGTTCAGCTTGCCGTCTTCATAAACGCGGTAATCATATTCAAGATTAGCACAAACATATTCTGCAACCGCAAAGACCTTTTCTTTATCTGTCATTGAAGGATTAGTTATACTGCCGGCAATTTCAGTTATTTTATTTTTTATTTCAAGACCTTTCATAGTCACTTCATTATATTCGAGATTCTGCATCAGATATTCAACAGATTCCTTGTCGTATGACATTTCCACATTATTAACGTTAATAATATTCAGATTTTTCATTTTGGTCAGGGGTTTGATAGACTTTATCGGCGAATCTACAAGATAAAGACTGCTGATGTTAGTGTTTTCAAGACAGCTTATGTCCTTGACCATGGTGAACATAATCTCTAAATTGGTAAGCTTAGGCAATTTTATTACCGGTTCAATTCTGTCGATAAGAGTATTATTAATGCTGAAGAATTCAATATTGCTGCTGTTCTGTATGCCTTCAAGAGAATAAATGCTGCATGAATCAATAGTCAGCTTTTTACATGCGGGGAAGACGTAATCCATTTTGTAAAAATCATACCCTATAAGTGAAATAATCTCGCATTTCTTCAGCAGATTTAAATCGATATATGAACGATCCAATGTGATTTCTTTTAAAGTATCCGGAAATTCAGAAGGCAGATTTTTAATGGATGTGTCGCCGATTATCAGTCTTTCGATTTTGCTTGACATGATTATATCAATATCTTCAAGTTCGCAGTTATTGATATATATTTCGTTAAGCGTATCAAAATAATCCGCTGCATCATTAATACTGTTGTATCCGCAAATATAAAGATATTTTTCGTCTTCACTTAAAGTAAATTCGCGCTCGGGCTCTTCATCTTCAGCGGCCGAAAAAACAAAGCCGAAGCTGCTGCAAATCATTAATAAACATATTAAAACTGCCGCTGTACGCTTAAACAAGCGAAAGTAAAAAACTTTGTTCATCTGACATTACTTCTCCTCGACTTTATTTTTCCTTGTTTTATTTAAAAAAACATCCGATGCAAATCCGTAAACATTTTTTCACATCGGATGTTTTAATCCATATTTAATCTGATAATTTATAATGGCGCAGGTTGGAATCAATAAACAGCGCTCCGACATCAAGCGCGTGAAGAACCGTGCCGTCGTCCATTTCAAGAACGGTAATATCCTCGCCTTCGCCGCCGAAATTATCAATCAGCTTCGGCTGATACATTATCCTGTCAAAACATTTATTAAACCTGCCGGTTTCAACGTCAATGCAGTAAACTGCCCTCGTGCTGTCATTCGTTGCAGCATACATCCTGCCCTTATACATTTCAGCGCCCTGAATCGCATCAACCGTATCTTCAAGCAGAATTGTTTTTACAAATCCGAGTGTTTCAAGATCGTAGCAATAGATCTCACAAGTATTCCTGCTGTTGGCAACGTAAAACAAACCTCTGTCTTTATCACAGCATACCCACGGACACCCTCTTGTCAACACGGTATTATCAAGCAGAACATATCTTCCGGTAAATTCAAGCGTTTCGGCATCGTATATCGCAACCATCGGGCTCTGCCATTTTTTGCTGTCCTCAAGCGCGGCATAAACAAAACCGTCATAATAGCTGATCCCTCCGATATGGCTCACGCCGTATTCTTCCAGTCCTTTAAACGGCTTGATGTTTACGGAGAGAATTTCGTCTGAATCGATGCTTTTTCTGATAAGCGCGCTCTTTCCGCTGAAAATCCAGCTTTCGCCGTCAGTCGTAACTCCCTGGCTTCTTGCAAGAGTTTCAAGCCCGATTGATTTGCTTATGTGTGATAAAGAAGCAATAGAAGTGCAAAAAATTTTGCCGTTCCTATCCGACACTTGGCCATTGTGTCGGATAGGTCGGGCGGTTATTC
>CADAMY010000011.1:0-2802 GCA_902789095.1 Oscillospiraceae bacterium
AACGCTGCCTCAGCGTTCCAGGGGAATTTGATGTAATTCACGGCTTTGGAATGCCGAGGGCGGCATTCCCTATGACCGAAGACTTAAAAGTACATTTATTTTGTGGAAACGGACTGTCGAGGTCGTCAGCCCCTACACGCTTTGATGTATGTTTAAAGCGAGCGGTTGTAGGGTCGGGTTTCCACACCCGACCGAAAAAGATTACGCAGAAAATAACGTCGGGAGTGGAAGCCCGACGCTACAGGATTTGATGTATATTTAAAGCGAGCAGTTGTAGGGAACGCTGCCTCAGCGTTCCAAGGAATTTTGATGTAATTCACGGCTTTGGAATGCCGAGGGCGGCATTCCCTACGACCGAAGACGGAAAAGTACATTTTTTTGTGGAAACTGACTGCCGAGGTCGTCAGCTCTTACATGATCTGATTATGATAAAAGAGCCAACCTGAAGGCTGGCTCTATATTGGGGTTTAAAATCATTGTGTGATTATTGATAAAAACCGTACATTATATTTTTGATATAATTAGTTCGATTTATATCAGTTAAATTTGTGTTTTCTACAACCTTTATGTTTTTTGTGTTGAATTCTTCAATATCAATTTTTGTTCCTTCAAAAGAGTCTATATATACAACTTCAAGAGATTTTGGGCAATTTATATCACTCAAATTTTCCGAGTATAAAAAAGCTTCTGTTCCTATGTATTTTACTGAATCCGGAAGACGCATGGTTTTAAGCTTATAACACTCAGCAAATGAAAAGGTTTCGATCATTACCAAATTTTTTCCGAAATTAACTTGAGAAAGATTTTTGCACCAATAAAACGCAGCTTTACCTATTTCCCTTAAATTGTTCCCTAACGTGATTTCGGTCAAAGACCAGCACGAATTAAAACATCCGTTGCCGATGGTGATTAGGTCTTTCGGAAGTTTTACTTTTTTCAGTGCATAGCATTTTTCACATACATTGCCTATAAGAAATCGAACACTATCCGGGAAATCTATACTCTCAATAGTTTTATTCCCAAAATAGCTATCTCCGGAAAATGCGTTAAAATTGACAGCAAACACTTCATACCCACTGATTTTTCCGGGAACAACAACATTTCTTTCATTCCCTATATATTTGTTTATACACGCTTTCCCGTTCTCATATACACTATATTCATAATCAGGTGTTTTTCCAATGGTTACTTTCGGATTCTTTCCGTTAACAACCAACTCACCATTAATATATTTTTCTATATATTGTATATAAAGTGGGTATCCTCCATTTTCTTTTATTTCCTTAATAAAATCATTCCATGTATATGAAGATGAAATATTATATACAAATGAAGGATTCTTGTTATTAGCTGAAGTGATGTTTGAATCAGAATTAACAGACGTACCGGATTTTGAAGAAAATTTAGGGATTTCGTTTGATGTAACGGAAGATGTATTGAGCGTTTCAGATTGTTCTGCATCGTTGCTTTTGGCTTTTGAACAAGATGTAAGCATAGAAACGATCAGAATCAAAATTACAATCGATCTGATTTTTTTTATAAAATTCATCTTATTCGATCTCCTTTTTAACTTCTGCAAAGCGTTAAAAATCTATCCGAGGTTAATTGCTTTGCTTTATGTGAGTAAATTTTTCAGCAGAAATGTTTTTACCGTTTCATTATATCATATATGCATAAAATGGTCAAATATAAAGTGCGGATCGCCGGCAAAATTATTAATATATTTGAGCTAATCTGATTGACAAAAATCTTAATATGATTTATAATTGATATGTTATTTTAATAATTATAAGGTTATGACGAGGTTAGGTTTTATCCTCAGTACAGAGAAATGCGGTCACGGCTGAAAGCCGCATTCACAAACAGGGTAATGCCGGCCGCCTCCGAACCCGGAATGATGAATTTCGCGTAAGTCTGCGTTAAAGACAAAGAGGGGTGCTTTATGCGCAAATCGGGTGGTACCGCGGTTTTTCCGTCCCGATAACGGCATGGGGTATCTTTATTTATTTTTAAGGAGTTTTAAGCTATGCAATGGACCGGTCTTAATGAATTGAGAGAAAAATACCTTTCTTTCTTTGAAAGCAAGGGTCATCTTCGTCTGCCGAGCTTTCCTCTTGTGCCTCAGGGGGATAAAAGCATTCTGCTTATCAACGCTGGCATGACGCCGATGAAAAAATACTTTACCGGTGAGATAACACCTCCCAGGGAGAGAGTTACCACCTGTCAAAAATGTATACGCACGCCCGATATTGAAAACGTCGGCAAAACTGCACGTCACGGCACGTTTTTTGAAATGCTCGGCAATTTCTCTTTCGGCGATTATTTCAAAAAAGAGGCTACGTCCTGGGCGTGGGAGTTCTTTACAAAAACGCTCGAAATGCCTGAGGACAAGCTTTATGTGAGCATTTATACCGATGACGACGAAGCTTTTGATATATGGACAAAAGAAGTCGGCGTTGACCCGTCTCACATGGTCAGATTCGGCAAAGAGGATAATTTCTGGGAGCATGGAGCAGGTCCGTGCGGTCCCTGCTCCGAGATTTATTTTGACAGAGGAGCGGACAAAGGCTGCGGCAGACCTGACTGCAAAGTCGGCTGCGAATGCGACAGATTTGTTGAAGTATGGAATCTTGTATTCACCCAGTTTGAGTCTGACGGCAAAGGCAATTACACACGCCTTAAACGCCCCAACATAGATACGGGTATGGGACTTGAAAGACTCGCCTGCATTATGCAGGGCGTTGATAATATCTTTGAGGTCGATACTATCCAGAACACGATGAAGCATATTATGAAAATTGC
>CADAMY010000011.1:2820-59987 GCA_902789095.1 Oscillospiraceae bacterium
AGAAGCACAACGTTTATGATAAGCGACGGAGTTATGCCGTCAAACGAGGGCAGAGGATACGTTCTTCGCCGTCTGCTCAGAAGAGCGGCTCGTCACGGCAGACTGCTCGGTATTGACCGCCCGTTCCTTTCGGAAGTATGCGAAACGGTTATTAAGGACAGCGGCGACGCTTACCCGAATCTTAAAGATAAACACGATTTTATAATCAAAGTTATTCAGACCGAGGAAGAGAATTTCTCCAAAACTATCGACTCAGGTCTTGACCAGCTTGAGCAGATGATAAGTTCGTCAGAATCAAAAACGCTCAGCGGCGACGACGCTTTCAAGCTTTCCGATACTTTCGGTTTCCCGATCGACCTTACCAAAGAGCTCCTTGCCGAAAAGGGTATGGACGTTGACGAGGAAAGATTCAGAGATCTTATAGCTGAGCAGAGAAAGCGTTCAAGAGACGCTCACAAGGGCGCAGGTCAGGAAGGCTGGAACGTAGCAGGCGTTGTTACGAAAGGTCTGCCCGAAACTCAGTTTGACGGATATACCGACCTTGAGAGTGAAGGCGAGATAGTAAGCGTTATAACCGACGGCGAAAGAGCCGATTTCCTTGAAAAAGGCAGGGAAGCCGTTCTCGTGCTTGACAAAACGGTATTCTATGCTATGAGCGGCGGTCAGGTCGGCGATACGGGTATAATTAAAGGCGACAACTTTACTTTTGAAGTAACCGATACTACAAAGACAAACGACGGCGTTTTCCTTCATCACGGTAAAATAACCGACGGCGAAGGCGCGGCAGTCGGCGATAAGGTTAAAGCGAGCGTCAACGCTTCACGCAGAGCCGATATAGCAAGGAATCATACGGCGGCGCATCTTTTGCAGGCTTCACTCAGAAATATTCTCGGCTCACACGTTGAGCAGGCAGGCCAGCTTGTTAATGAGAAGACCGTGCGTTTTGACTTCTCACATTTTTCAGCTCTTACGCCTGATGAAATAAGCAGGGTAGAGAACGAAGTGAACGACTTTATCCTCGGCGCAAACGAAGTCACGATGACCGAAATGCCCCTGGAAGAAGCTAAAAAATCAGGCGCTATGGCTCTTTTCGGCGAAAAATACGGCGATATAGTAAGAGTAGTAAAAGCAGGCGATTTTTCAACGGAACTCTGCGGCGGCACTCACGTCAGAAACAGCGGAGAGCTTGGTCTTTTCAAGATCATTTCCGAATCAGGCGTTGCGGCGGGCGTTCGACGTATTGAAGGCGTAACGGGCAGAGGAGTGCTTGACTTTATCAACAACAGAACACAGATTATGACTCAGGCGGCTCAGGCGCTTAAAATCGGAAATATATCGGAGCTTGATAAAAAAGCGGCGTCTGTAATGGCTGAAATCAAAGCGAAGGACGATGAAATCAAAGCGCTCACTTCACAGCTGACAGAGCTTCGTTCGGGCAATATGTTTGATAATGCTCAGGATGTTGACGGGCTTAAAGTTATAGCTGTTTGCGCCGGTGAAGTGTCTGTTGATGAGCTTCGCGCTCTTTGCGATAAAGCAAAACAGACGGGCGAAAACGTTGTGGCCGTAATTGCGGCTGTAAATACAGCAAAGGGCAGCGCAAACTTTGCGGTAGCGTGCGGCAAAGACGCAATAGCAAAAGGCGTTAAAGCC
The DNA here is from genome assembly GCA_902789095.1 of Oscillospiraceae bacterium. Taxonomy (GTDB): domain Bacteria; phylum Bacillota; class Clostridia; order Oscillospirales; family Acutalibacteraceae; genus CAG-488. Next base: position 4,474 of record CADAMY010000011.1, read on the forward strand.
GGCGACGTTGTTAAACAGACGGCTATGATAGCCGGCGGCAACGGCGGCGGAAAGCCTGACTTTGCAATGGCGGGCGCCAAAAATCCCGATAAAATAGACGAGGCTCTTTCTGCCGCGGCGCAGATCGTTGCTTCACTTATAAAATAAACGGAGGAAATTACAATGGATGATTGTTTATTCTGTAAAATAATCGCAGGCGAAATTCCGTCTGCAAAGGTTTATGAAGACGATACGGTTTTTGCCTTTCGTGACATTGCTCCGCAGGCTCCGGTTCACGTTCTTATCATACCTAAAGAGCATATCAAATCAGCGGCTCAGATTGATGAAACAAATAGCGGAGTAGTCGCTCACATCTTTGAAGTTGCGGCAAAAATCGCCAAAGACGAAGGTCTTGATGACGGATTCAGAATAGTCAACAACTGCGGCGACAGCGCAGGTCAGACGGTCAAGCATCTTCATTTCCACCTTATGGGCGGCAGAGAATTCACCTGGCCGGCAGGCTGATTTTAATAAATAAGCGTATTTCTGCTGCCCGGCAGAAAACGGCAAATTGATTTGATTTTCGGGCAGAAAGGCTATGAAAAAATATGTCAACATACAGAATGAAAATAGCGGGACTTGAAAGAGAACTTCCTCTTTGCCCCGTAAGCGATAAACTTGATATAGCGGCTTTTATCTGCTTCGGCGACGTAGAGCTTACTATTGCAGCGGCAAAAGAGATTATTGAAAAATGCCCTGAGTTCGATTATATCGTAACTCCTGAGGCAAAAAGCATTCCTCTTGCTTATGAAATGTCAAGACAGAGCGGCAAAAAGTATTTTGTGATTCGCAAAAAGCCCAAAATTTATATGACTGACCCTGTGTCAGTTCATGTAAAGTCAATAACAACCGAAAATGTGCAGACTCTTATTCTTGACAGTAAAGACGGCGAGGAGCTCAGAGGCAAAAGAGTTCTTGTTGTCGACGACGTTATTTCAACAGGCGAGAGCCTTGCCGCAGTTATGAAACTGCTTGAAAAGTTTGACGTCAATGTTGTAGCAAAGGCGGCTGTTTTTGCAGAAGGCGACGCTGCTGACAGAACAGACATCACTTACCTTGAGAAGCTTCCGCTTTTCTTTAAAGACTGATTATGAATAATGCGAAGTACCGCCCGATGGCAGTTATCGGCTTTTCCGCGCTTGCAATATTATTTGCCGCATTTGCGGCTGATATCGAGTTTGAGTGCGGAGCGGCTGCTTTCTGTCTCGGAGCGGTGCTTGCAGTCGTAATTTTATTATCGGGAAAGCTCATGAAGCTGATTGTCCCGGCTTATATCTGCGCTTCTCTTATTCTCTGCGGCGCGCTTCTTGTGAGCTGTGATATGTTTTCCATAAAGCCTGCGCAGAAGTTTTACGGTACGAATGCGGTCGTTACGGGAACGGTATCCGGCAAGAGCATTGACAGTGAAAAGTCAGACGGATACGTTATAAATATCAAAAGTGTCGACGGTGAGCGGATCAACGCTTCAATGTATCTTTACATAGCAAATGAAGCAGGACTTGAACCGGGCAATATCATAAAGTTCAATGCAGAGCTTGATAAACCGATTAACAACAACGGTTTTGCAGGCAGACTTTACCTGAAATCTGAAAACATACTTTTCAGTTCGTTTTTAAATCCCGATAAATCAGTTGATATAATCGACAGGAATGAAAATAGTCTGACTTACCGTATATACTCAATCCGCAGAGCGTTGAAGAAATCCCTATCAGATAATCTGTCAGGGGATATAGGTGCGGCGGCTGAAGGTATGCTTTTAGGCGATAAGTCAGGGCTCAGCGATAAAGCGGCGCTGAATTTTTCGCTTACCGGCGTATCACATCTTTTTGCCGTATCGGGACTTCACTTATCCGTGTGGGTACTGAGCTTCTATGAAATTCTCAAGAAGCTGAAAGTCAACAGATATTTAAACGCCGTTCTGGCAGACATATTTATTATATTCTTTATGGCGCTGACGGGCTTTACGGCTTCTGTTTGCCGAGCGGGAATAATGCTGCTGAGCGTTATGACAGGCAAGCTTTTTGACGCGGACAGCGACCCTTTCAATTCGCTCGGTCTTGCGTGCGCTGTGCTGCTGATTGCAAAGCCTTATTCTGCTGTAAGCATTTCGCTGCTCCTCTCGTTTTCCGCCACTCTAGGTATAATAAGTATCTTTCCTTTTGCGGAAAAGCGGATATTTTCTAATTCCGTTAAGGAAAGGGAAAATAAGCTTACAGATGCAGCCAAAGCGGTAATATCTGTTTTAATTATTTCTCTGAGCGCAAATGTCTTTACTTTGCCTGTAAATGCTTTTATTATGGGCGAAATATCCCTGCTTGCTCCTATAACGAATCTGCTCGTGTCTTTTGCGGCAACTGTATGTATGATAAGCGCGGGGATTGCGGGAGCTTGCGGCAATATCGCTTTTATTTCAAGACCGGCGTCTTTTGTATGCGAAATATTTTCAAAGTACATTTTATTGATTACAGGTGCGCTTTCAAAATCTTCCGTAACTACTTTAAAGCTTGATAACGTTTTTGCAAAAATTGCGGTTATTGTGATAGTGAGCGGTGTGATTGTTTCTTTGCTTCTAATTCAGCAAACCAAAAAACGTGTAAGAGTAATAGCTCTGATTACGGCAGTTTCCGTTATTCTGAGCAGTACATCTTTTATTGTTTATAATCATAAAAGAGTAACGGTTGACGTTTTCAATGTCGGCGACGGAATCGGCACTGTAATCAGCAGCGGTATCAAAACTATTGCGATAGGCTGCGGAGGATCGGATTACTATTCATCGTCATCTATGGCGAAGGCGCTCGGCAGTAACGCTGAAACCCTGATAATTCCGGACTTGAACCGCTGGAACAGCGGCGGAGCCCAGTATCTTGCTTCAAAATGCAGATTCAGTAACGTCATTACAGGCTCCGACAGCTATACTTATGATCTGCTGTTTGAAAATGCCGTTTACAGCGATTCTTTCAGCCTTTCACCGTGGAAGACGGCGTCTGTAAGTTTCGTTAATGAAGAAGAAGGATGCTTTGCCTACTGCGATTTTGACAATGCAGATATACTTTATATTTTCAGTTGTGATGAAGATTATTCAGTGCCTGAGCAATACAGCAGCGCAGATATTCTGATTATCAGTTATTATCCGCCGAAGACACTCGATCTTAATAATTTCGGAAGGATTATCATTTCTTCAACTGCGCCGATCAAAGAAAGCATTCAGAATGAAAATCCGGATGTTGATTTTATCGGCACGGATACCTATAACAAACTAACTATTGATTTAAAATCAGGAAAAATCAGAGGCAGGTGAAAAAATGCCGTCAATCAATGAAACTGAATTAAAAAAACAGATTAAATCCGGCTCGTTCGGCAGCGTCTATATGATTTACGGGAGCGAAACGTATCTCAAACATCATTACTACAATCTGCTTGTCGGAAAATGTGTTGACGAGGCGTTTGCCGATTTCAACCTGCATATTTTTGACTCTCCGTCAGAGATGAAAGATGTGGTGCTTTCATCTCAGGCTATGCCTTTGATGAGTGAGAGAACCTGCGTAGTTATAAAGGATTTAAAGCTTTCCGATCTCAGCGATACAGGTAAAAAGGATCTTCTGAATCTTATTTCAAATATGCCCGAGGAATGTACGCTTATTATTTGTCTTTTGACTCTTGATGCCGACGGCAAAGGGTGGAAAGAGATCATATCAGCCTGTGAAAAGTCGGGATATGTAATTAAATTTGATAAGATGAGTACGAACGATCTTGTCCGTTACGTTCAGAAAGGAGCGGGGGCAAGAAACTGCACGATAGACCAGTACACAGCCCGTTATTTTATCGACTGTACGGGAGACGATATGACAAACGTACTCAACGAGCTTGAAAAGCTTTGCTTTTATACAGGCGAAGGAAAGATAACGAAAGATACAGTAGACGCGATCACAGTTAAAAATACGGAAGTCAGAGTTTTTGATCTTTCCAAAAACCTTATTTCCGGCAACTGCTCAAAAGCGTTTCAGATTCTTGACAGGCTTCTGCGGCAGAAGGAGGAGCCTATTGCGATTCTCGGCACGCTTATAATGACTTACGTTGATATGTACAGGGCAAAGGTTGCTCTTGCAGGCGGAAAAAGAGCCGAGGATATGATGAAAATATTCAACTACGGCAAAAGCGATTTCAGGCTTAAAAATGCAGCGAGAAATTCGTCGGGGACAGATATAAAAAGACTGCGCAAAAGTCTTGATATTTTATCCGAAACCGATGAAAGGCTCAAATCCACTTCAATAGATCCGAGAGTTTTGCTTGAAGAAACTCTTATCAGACTTTCGCTTGCCGCTAACGGAGAATAAAATGCTCAAAACAGATAAGATAATAATAGTAGAGGGCAGATACGATAAAATCAAGCTCTCTTCGATTATAGACGCAGTAATAATCGAAACGGAAGGCTTCGGTATTTTCAAGGATAAACAAAAGCAGAAAATGCTCAGAAAGCTCTCTGAGTCAAAGCAGATAGTGATTCTGACTGACAGCGACTCGGCAGGCTTTGTAATCAGGAATTTTATCAGCGGCTTCATTCCTAAGGACAGAATAATCAACGCATATATCCCCGATGTTTACGGCAGGGAAAAACGCAAGCAGAATTATTCAAAAGAGGGAAAACTCGGAGTAGAGGGGATAGACGCTGATATTATCAGATCTTCGCTTGAAAAAGCAGGAGTTACTATCAGTGTTGAGACAGAAAAAAGCAAACCCATCACAAAGCAGGATTTTTATTCTGACGGACTTTCGGGCGGGGAAAACAGTGCGCTCAAACGAGCGGCTTTGCTTAAATATCTTGACCTGCCTGAGAGAATGACGGTAAACGCCATGCTTGAGATTATGAATTCTTTTATGACTTATGACGATTATAAAAACGCCCTTTCGGAATGTGAGAAGGAGGAAAATCTATGAGAATCGGTCACGGATATGACGTTCACAGACTAACTGAAAACAGGCGCCTGATTATAGGCGGAGTGGAAATTCCATATGAAAAAGGACTTCTCGGTCATTCTGATGCCGACGTATTGCTCCACGCAATATCAGACGCTTTGCTCGGCGCGGCGGCTCTGGGCGATATAGGCGGAATGTTCCCGGACAGCGACCCTGCTTTTAAGGATGCCGACAGCCTGAAACTGCTCAGTCTTGTGGCCGAAAGGCTTGAGAAAGAAGGCTTTACGGTCGGAAACATAGACGCTACCGTTATAGCGCAGAATCCAAAAATGAAGCCTCATATTGATAGGATGCGCAAAAATATAGCCTCCGCCTGCAAAATTGACTTGTCTTTTGTTTCTGTAAAAGCCACTACCGAGGAATGGCTCGGCTTTACCGGAAGCGGCGAGGGCATTGCGGCTCATGCAGTATGCATCATAAACGATAAAGTTCAATGATTATTAATAATTTCATTACATTTTTTAATTGAAAACGACTCTCATATATGGTAAAATAATAATATTAAGCAAAAAATATTTCTAAAATAATAAGTATTACTTTCGGAAAGGCTATGAGCAAATGAATGAGTTTTTCGGGAATTTAACAGATATTTTAAGCAGGCTCCAGGCTCTGTTTTCTTCGTACCATTTCGTGATTGATACGATAGATATTCTGCTTGTAACTCTGCTTGTTTATAAAATAATAAAATTCTTGAGCGAAAGCCGTGCACTTCACGTTATTAAAGGCATTGTGCTTCTGCTCGTCGCGTATTTCATAATCAACCTGCTGGATATGCAGGCAAGCACCTATATTTTCAGGATGGTAATGAATAATTTTATCATCATTGTAATTATACTTTTTGCTCCGGAGCTGCGGCAGCTCTTGAAAGCATGGGAAGAAGCAGATTTTCAATACTGCGTATTCTTGGTTTTAATCGGACCAATGCCGCTTATGCTCAGAATAAACACGCTATGCACGAAATCTGCAAGGCCTGCATTGATATGAGCAACAAAAAAATAGGAGCGCTTATAGTTATTGAAAGAGACGTTACGTTAAACGATATAGTTTCTTCCGGTACTGAAGTTGACGCTAAAGTATCAAAAGAGCTTGTAGGCAGTATTTTCTTCCCGAATTCTCCGCTGCACGACGGCGCAGCTGTTATAAGAGACGGTCGTGTCTGCGCGGCAGGATGTATTCTTCCTCTGACTCAGAACAACAACATCAGCTCAGAGCTCGGCACAAGGCACAGAGCTTCAATAGGTCTGAGCGAGCAGTGCGACGCTGTTATCGTTGTCGTATCGGAAGAGACGGGTAAAATCTCGATCGCTCATAAAGGCAAGCTTGAAAGAGAGATTTCAGACGGCGAACTCCTCGGCAGGCTTACGGAATACTTTGCGCCTGTTGATTTCAAAAAAATAAAAATCAAAAAGAAAGGGGATGCAGGCTCAGATGAAAAGAAGTAAGAAATTCAGCTTGCGTTCTCTTGTAACGGATAACCGCTTTATCCTTGTTTGTTCACTTTTGATTGCGATAGTTTTCTGGGCGGCTGTATGTATATCTTTTTCGCCTGAAACTCAGGTCGTTATTGAGGACGTACCGGTTGAAATTGATATGGAAAACAGCGTTCCTGCCCAGTACGGTCTTCAGATGTTCGGTGAGGGCAGTTACAGCGTTGATATCACGGTCAGCGGAAGTCGTTACGTTGTAGGCGGCAAGCTTCTTTCAAAGAGCGATTTCAATGTAATTGCGGACACTTCTTCCGTAACCTCTGCCGGCACTCATTCTTTACAGATAAGAGTATCAAAAGCCAATAATTCCGACGATTTTACCATCGATGCGGTTTCAGATAGCTTTATCAATGTTTATTTTGATGAATACGCCGAGAAGCAGGCGAATATAGCTGTTAATATTTCAGCCAATGAAAGCGTCGTTGAGGAAGGCTTTATTTCCGGCGACGATTATATAATGGATAAAAATACTGTCCTCGTCAGCGGACCCGCTATTGAGATAGCTCAGCTCAAAAACGTTGCGGCGAATGTTGAGATTGAAAAGCCGCTCACACAGAGTCAGGCGTTCAACGTCGGTCTTACGGCTGTAAATACCAACGGCGCTGCTCTCAGGTTTGTTAAGATTGACGGTGCGGAGAATGCTACTGCGGCAGTAACTGTTCCGGTATATAAAATGACTACGCTGCCCGTTGAGGTGAATTTTGTCAATTCTCCCAAGAATTTTGTTGACAGTCCGATTTCCTATACCTGCACGCCTTCAAGGCTGAACGTTGCCGTACTTCAGAACGGAACGGAGCAGACGAGCATCGTTGCGGGCAAGGTCGATTTTTCCGCCGTTGAATCAGGCGATAATACTTTTGAGTTTGAAGTTGATAATATCGACGGAGTCAAGAAGGGCAGTACGTCAGTCAAAGTAATTACAGCCGAGTTCAGTATTCCTGACGTTAAATCAAGAACGGTCAGTTTGCTTACGTCAAATCTCGGAGTTATTAATGCTCCGGCGGAGTATGAAATAAGCTTTGTCAATTCAAGAATAAATAACGTAACGCTTTACGGCTCAGAGACTGAAGTTGACGGACTTGATGCAGATAAAATCACTTTCAGCGTCGATCTTGCAAGCGTGAATATCGAATCAGGCAGAAACGAAATCAAAGTTCCGCTTCTTATAAAAGGAACTGAAAGCTGCTGGATTTACGGAACTTATACGCTTATTCTCAACGCAAGTGCAAAATAAAACTTAATAAATCATAATATCCCTTCCGGCGACATATTCATTAATGAATGAATTGATTCCGGGAGGGATTTTTTTGACAGAAAATGCAGATTCAAGAGCGATAGAGTTAGGGGAATATATAATAGAAAACAAAGCGACCGTCAGAGCGGCGGCAAAAAAATTCGGCATTTCAAAATCAACCGTTCATATGGATGTGACCAAAAGACTGATGATAATTGAACCTTCGCTGTATTCGCAGGTCAGGCAGGTACTTGAAACAAACAAGGCTCAGCGGCATATTCGCGGAGGTCTTGCGACTAAAGAAAAGTATAAAAGCCTGTCATTACAGAAAAAATAATTAAGAGGGGGATTTATATGTGCGGAATAGCAGGTCAGGTTTCTTTCAATACGAATCTGCTTGAAAACAGGGCGGATTATCTGAAAATGTCAAAGTCATTAAGGCACAGAGGACCTGACGACAACGGAGAATTCTTGAGCTTCAATGCGGCTCTTATTCACAGAAGACTTGCGGTTATTGATATAGAAAACGGTCATCAGCCGATGGAATATATTTCAGGCGATGAAAAATTCATAATAGTTTACAACGGAGAATTATACAACACGGAAGAAATAAGAAATAAGCTGAAATCAGAAGGAGTCAGCTTTAACGGTCATTCGGATACCGAGGTCGTGCTTAAAGCCTTCGCTCATTACGGTGAATATTCGGTTAATATGTTTAACGGGATTTTTGCGTTTGCAATCTGGCGGCAGAAAAGTCAGGAGCTTTTCTTTGCGCGTGACAGAATGGGAGTAAAGCCCCTTTTTTACAGCGAAACTCCGTCGGGATTCATCTTTGCTTCAGAAATAAAAGCGCTGCTTGCCCATCATGAAATTGAACCGGCTATGGATATAAATTCTCTTGCTGAGATCATGCTCATAGGTCCCGGCAGAACGCCCGGATGCGGTGTATTTAAAAATATTAAAGAGGTTAAACCTGCTTGCTGCGGGACTTATTCGCACAACGGGCTGAGAATCCGTCCGTACTGGCAGCTGACGTATACTCCTCATAAGGACAGTTTTGAAGAAACCGCCGAAAAGGTGCGTTTCCTCGTTACAGATTCCATTGAGCGCCAGCTTGTCTCAGACGTTCCGCTTTGCACGTTTTTATCCGGCGGACTTGATTCAAGCCTTGTTTCGTCCGTCAGCAACCGTTATTTCAAAGACAGGGGAGAGACGCTCAGAACGTTCTCGGTAGATTATAAGGATAACGAAAAATATTTTAAAAAAAGCAAGTTTCAGCCGAATTCCGATCCGCATTTTATCAGCGTTATGTCGGATTATCTCGGCTGCGAGCATCATTGGCTTGTCATAGATACGGCTGAGCTGACCGGCGCGCTTTACGATGCCGTTGAAGCAAGAGACCTTCCGGGTATGGGCGACGTCGATTCGTCAATGCTGCTTTTGTGCGCATTTATTAAAAAATACGGTACGGTTGCGCTGTCAGGCGAATGCGCTGACGAAATATTCGGCGGCTATCCGTGGTACAGGGATAAAACGATAAGAATGACCGACGGCTTCCCTTGGGCTCAGTCAACAGGTTACAGATACAGCTTTCTAAAGGATGAATTTGCCTCGGAAATTAACGCTGACGATTACGTTTATTCCCGCTACAAGTCGACAGTTCTTTCTGCCGACAAAGGCGACGATATGAATGAAACCGACTCCCGTATGGCAGAAATGATGCGGCTGAATACAGATTGGTTTATGCAGAATCTGCTTGACAGAAAAGACAGAATGAGTATGTTCTCTTCGCTTGAGGTGCGTGTTCCTTTCTGCGATTACAGGATAGTTGAGTATCTTTACAGCGTTCCGTGGGAGATGAAAGACTACAAAAATTATGAAAAAGGGCTTTTGAGATATGCGATGCGTGACTGGCTGCCTGAAGAAGTTTTATGGCGCAAAAAGAGTCCTTATCCGAAAACTCATAATCCGGGTTACTTCAAAGCCGTTTCGGAAATGCTTTCTGATGTGATTGAAGACAGAGCCCAGCCGATACATGAATTTATAAAAAAAGAGAAGCTCAAAGAGCTTCTTGCAAGCGACGTTTCAGAGCCTTGGTACGGTCAGCTTATGACGACGCCGCAGACTATTGCCTATTTCCTGCAGTTTAACTACTGGCTAAAAAAATATAACGTCAGATTCACAGGCTGATAAGTTTTAAAACAAAAAAGCCGCATTTCACACAGAGCTTTATGCTTGATGAAATGCGGCATTTTCAGGTATTATGTTTTGAAATAAGGCAATAAATTACATTGCTGTGTATCCGCCGTCAACAGCAAGGTTAACACCCGTAACGTAGGATGAAGCGGGGGAAGCAAGGAAGATAGCTGCTGTATCAAGCTCGCCCTCTTCGCCATAACGCTCTTCGGGGATCATTGTCTTGGCGTTCTGCTGGAAGAAATCGCTGTTGAGCGTGTCTCTCGTAAGGTCTGTATAGAAATATCCGGGGCAGATGGAATTAACTGTGATGTTGTATTTGCCCCATTCTGCTGCAAGTGCGCGTGTAAGGTTAACAACGCCGCCCTTTGCTGCGTGATAAGGAGCTGAGCCTGCGATCTTATTGCCTACAAGACCGTACATTGAAGCGATGTTGATAATGCGGCCGTATTTAGCGCCAATCATAGCTTTCTTTGCAACTGCGCGGGCAACTCTGAAAGAGCCGAAAAGGTCAACGTTCATTTCGTTGTTGAACTGATCGTCTGTAATATCCTCAGCAGGAGCAACTGCGCCTGTGCCTGCGTTGTTGATAAGAATATCAACTCTGCCGAATTTTTCGATTACTGTATCAACCATTGCGTCAACAGCGTCAGTGTTTGTGATGTCACAGCATACTGCGAGTGTTTCAACACCGTATTCAGCGGCGATCTCGCTTGCAACTGCATCGATCATGTTCTGACGGCGGGCAACAGCTACTATATTTGCGCCCTGGTTGGCAAGAGCCTTTGCCATCTGAACTCCAAGTCCTGTGGAGCATCCGGTAACAATAGCTACCTGTCCTTTAAGGTCAAAATAATTTTTCATATTGAAATCCTCCTAATATTGATTATTCTTATTGTATCGTAAAAAAAATATTTTTCAAGCCCTATTTGTTAAATTTTTAACTTTTTTTGAAAATTAAAGGCTGTTAAACAGCTCAGTAAACTCTTTAATATAGATTTCTTCCTCTAATTACGTCATAATCGCTGAAAATATCTGCTTGCCCTCGTCTGTTGCGCATGATGTAATCGTACCATTCTTCGCCCCGTTCAAGAGTTTTTATTTTAAGCTCTGACGTGTCAAGGGTATAGATGTTCAGATAAGTGCTTTGGTCCTTCCTTTCTCCAGACCATTTCTGAGCAAATTCACTGTCCGGCGAGAGATAAAAACCCTGCCCGAAATCAGCATTTTTTCTGCCGTAATCAATTTGAGGTTTTTTAATCTCAAAAAAACCTGTGTGATAAAGTGTAAGTTCCGAATTATCGATCATCTTTATTCTCCGATTAAAATTTAATTTATTATAACAGAATAATAACGCTGTGTCAAATATTCGTACAGATTCGTTGATTTGAAGGTGTTTACATTTCGATTCCTTTTGACTATAATAAAATTATAAAAATAAAAGGATGGTCATGATGATAACAGACGGCAAAAAGACGGAAATTTTTGAATGCGGAAATCCTGATGCTCCGCTGATTATTTTAAATACTTACGGCGAAGAAGGAAAAGCGGTTTATTTAAAATGCGCAGAGCTTGACACGCCTGAATTCAATATGGCGGCTGTGAGCGGACTTGACTGGGATAACGATATGTCGCCGTGGAAAGCTCAGAGCATTGTCAGCGGCAGCGATTCATACGGCGGAAAAGCCGACGAGCATCTGAGTCTTCTTACCGATAGAATAATTCCCGAAGTTATAAACGTTCTGAACGGCAAGCCTGAATATATCGCTTTGGCAGGTTATTCGCTCGGCGGATTGTTTGCCGTTTATTCTCTTTTGAGAAGCGGCGTTTTCAGCGCGGCAGTTTCTGCGTCGGGTTCTTTCTGGTTTCCGGAATTTACGGAGTTTGTAAAAAAAGAAATAGGCAAGCTGAAAGCTGACTGTATCTATCTATCCCTCGGAGATCGGGAAAAATACACTAAAAACGAATATCTTCAATCCGTACAGGACAAAACGCAGGAGTTACATGATCTTTTTGAGAAGCATGGGATCAAAACTGTTTTTGAACTCAACAAAGGCAATCACTTCAGACAATCCGATCTCAGAACGGCAAAAGGGATAAAGTGGGTGCTTGAAAACAAACAGGCATAGTCGGAATATTTAAAGCTTGAAAGGCAATAATAATTGTTATCATACTGAAAGGGATAACATCATGGCGGACAAGCTTATTTTAACAGATAATCATGCTGATAATATTACGGTATTGGACGGCTATTTCAGAGTGAAAGATAATTTTGACGTAATAGCAAGGGAAATAACGATAGGCGGCAGACATTCAAAAATCTACTTCATAAACGGATTTGTCAAGGATGATATACTTGAAAAGATACTTGAGTTTTTTCTGAAGGTTTCGCCGCAAGCGATGGCTGAATGCGCTTCATCACGCGATTTTGCGTCTCGTTTTATACCGAATATCGACGCGGCAGTATGCAGCAGCATAGAGCATTTTGCTACCGACGTTTACTCCGGTCAGTTCGGCTTTGTTATCGAGGGATTCGGCGAGGGAATACTGCTTGATACAAGATCTTATCCGTCAAGGGGAATCGCCGAGCCTGATAACGATAAAGTCCTGCGAGGCTCTCACGAAGGATTTGTCGAAACCCTGCTTTGCAACACTTCGCTTATCAGGCGCAGAATCCGCGACCGTGAGCTGATAATGGAGTGCTATAAAATCGGCAAAAGGTCAAGGACTGACGTTGTGCTGTGCTATTTTGACAGCAGGGTGGATAAAAAACTTCTTTCCCGTATTCAGAAAAAACTAAGGGAAATCGACGTGAATTCAATCTGCATGGGGCAGGAGAGCCTTGCTGAATGTCTTGTGCAGAAGCAGAGATACAATCCGTTCCCGAAAATCAGATACACAGAAAGACCTGATTCCGCCGCTGCGTGCATTTATGAAGGCAATATAATAGTGCTGACGGATAATTCGCCTGCGGCAATGATACTGCCTACGAGCTTTTTTGAGTTTCTGCAGGACACGAATGATTTTTATTTTCCGCCCATAGTCGGAACGTATCTTCGCATTATACGCGCCGTGATTTTTGCTATGGCCATGCTGATGTCGCCCGTGTGGTATCTTTTCTTTTCAAATCCCGATTTAGCGCCCGGATGGTTCAGCGTATTTACTGTCAAAGAGCCGTATTCTATACCCGTTATAGTCCAGATGCTCATAATCGAGGTCGTGATTGATGCGCTCAAGCTTGCAAGTCTCAATACTCCGAACGCCCTGAGCAATTCGCTGAGCATCATCGGAGCAATAGTTCTCGGCGAGCTTGCGGTTGAAGCGAATCTGTTTTCGGCAGAGGTCGTGCTTTTTATGGCGTTCGTGTCTATTGCGAATTTCGCTCAGCCGAGTTTTGAGCTTGGATACGCTTTCAAGCTTTCAAGAATTTTTATACTGATTTTTACGGCGCTATTTGATTTATGGGGATTCATAATTTCTCTTTTGGCGGTGATAGTCACAATCGCTTTCACCAACACGGCAACGGGCAAAAGCTATCTTTATCCGCTCATACCGTTCAGTGCGGACTCTCTTTCGAGCCTTCTTATCAGAAAGCCTATCAGTAAAAACAACACATAATATAATAAATATCGGGGCTGTCGCTGAAAAAATACGGCAGTCCCGAACGTTTTGAGCTTTATTCAATTAAATATTTCTCTCATTTATATGTGAAAAGCAGATTTTTTTCGGATGGAACTTCATTATGCCGTTCCAATCCTTTTCAAGTTTTGGATTGCTTTCATATCCTTCAAGATACTCAGGCGGTTCCGTGTCGCCGATAAAGCATTCGCCGCTGTCAAGAATAAGGCTAATGCTGTCATCGCTGTGGCTCGGAGTATGGATTATTTCACCGGCAATGCCAATGCAATCAAGAAATTCTCTGCTTTCATCACAGGATATCACGACCGCTTTTGTTTCATCGATCGGCTCATACGGCAGATCATCACGATTGAAAATCCTGTCTGAAAAGTGAACGGATTCTCTTTGAACGTCTGCCAGAATCAGCTTTACACCGTGTTTTATAAGCTCTCCTATCAATCCGCAATGATCGGGATGATAGTGCGTCGCAATAACATATTCTATATCGCTTATACGGATATTGTTTTCCTTTATCGCTTTGAAAAACGAAGGCAGAGTTCCTGCATAGTCTGTATCAATCAGCATTCCGCTTTTGTCTGAGCGGATAAAATATGTGTTTGTATTGCCGTATCTCAGTTTTGTTATCATCATAATTGTTATTAACTGCCGCAGCATTTTCCTGATTATATTGCTTTAATCGTAAGTTCTTTTCTGAATACATTTATCGTGAAATCAGTTTCAGAAATCTTTTGTCGTTCATCTGCTCGTTTGTAATGTATTCGCCGTCAAAAAACAGAGCGTAAGTTGTTATCGGCGTCGGAGCATTCTGCGCCGCTTCTTTAGAATCAATGTGGATCGCTGTGAACGGCACTCCGTTTTCTGCCGCAGTCTTTTCAACAATCGGAACGTACTTTGCGTTGAACGGACATTGGCTCGTATAGTAAAGCACATAACCTTCTTGGTCGATGTGAGGATGTTTAGCGCATTCTCTGAAAGCAGGCTTTGCGGTGTCGGGAGCAAAAGGCAGATACCACAATTCTATACCGTTGTCAGCTTTATCACAGACTGAAAAGCCTTTGTATGCAAGATATTTCGGGTCGGCAAGGAACGGCTTTTTCTTTGCAGAGGAAAGAATACAAAGTCCTGCTTTGCCTTTTTCTTTACTGTCGTTTATGCAGGCATCAAGCAGATCGCTTGAGTATCCGTGCCCCTTAAGAGAGCCCGAAACCCAAAGGCAGTCAATATACATATATCCCGGCGCGTTGATCGGATTCCACGCATTTTCGGCAGGGATGTATTCAATAAAGCATTTGCCTCTCTGAGCGCTTTTCAAAAACACAAGCCCGTCGTCAAAACGCTCGCTAAGCCATGCTTTCTTTGATGAAACCTGAATATCATTATTGTTCGATATAGCGCAGCAGATGTGCTCGTTTTCTATATTTTCTTTTGTTACTAAGATATATTCCATAACAGTCATCCTTTATTTCTGATTATTTTATTAAAAAACGGTTATTTCTCTTGCGTAACCATCGTAACCTCCGCCGGTTACAAATTGAGGAAGCGAATCGGTGATGTTGCTTTCATAATTAAAATGAACATGACCTGCAAAAATCGCTTTTATAAGCGGTTCATTTTTTATATATTCGATCATGCGCAGCGTAGGTTCATCGGGTCTTTGTTGATAGGCGCGGAACTCGCTGTATCTTTCAAGGTGACTTTCATCAACTCCTGCAAGATATGAACATGTTTCAAACGGCATTTTCTCAAAATAAAAATCATACAGCGATTGTTCAAACAGTGGAGTGTGAAAAGCGAGAATTATGGGTAAGCCTTTTTTCGCTTCTTTTTTGAGGCGGTAAAGCTGCCAGTCCTCAAAAAGATAATAGCTGTTGTCTATTCCTACGATATTTACGCCGCCGACCGTTCTTGTGTTCCACAGCATCGGCACTCCGAATCCGCCGTACCGCTCTATTTCCATATAGCTGTTCATACGGTACGCCTTGTCTTCCCATGCTTCGCCGACGTATTGAGAATATTCGTGATTGCCGGCGATAAAGAAAATGTGCTCGTCGGCAAGAATTTCCTGCGCTTTAACGGTGTTGGCGTGCGAAACAAAATCAAACATATCGCCTGTATGCACCATTACGTCGCAGTTTTCTTTTGCATATGCAATATGCTCATACAGATATTTTTCTTTATCGGGAGAAAATGCGCGTCCGAGAAGCTTATGCTTGCGTTCGTTGTCAAGCTCGTCGGCAAATGCGATATGGGAATCTGTGACGTGCAGAAGCTTCAACGGCTTTTCAAGTCCTATTTGTATTGTATTTTTAAGCAGTTCCATAATTAAGACCCCTTTATCAGAAGTGTTTTGCGATAGAAAGCAGCAAATTTTTTTAATAGTGTATTACAAATCGCAATAGCTTTAATCGTATTTATTGCTCCTGATTTGCTGATTCGGCAGGGAGCCGATATGTCTGTACCGGCTCTCTGCCTTTGCTTTGTTCAGAAAATCTGCTCCGGCAGTTTCAGTTTTTCTTTTGGCGGAAACAATTTGTCAAATTTTTCAACATCGACATCGTCCACATAATACCCCTGCGGCGTCTGATATACTCCGGTTATACCGTCAAGATACCCCGGAATCAGCTCCTTGCACAGAAAGAACGAATCGTCGGCGTCTTCCGGCAGGTCGTGATAACGGATTTCGAATTCACGGGCATAAGTGAAGCCGCACTTGCCGTAAAAGCCTATATTTCCCTCAAACAGAACTGCGCCGAAGCCGAGTTCCGCTGCTTTTCCCAGAGAATAATCGAGCAGAACCTTTCCGCAGCCTTTGCGTTTAAGTTCCGGCGCTATGCAAATCGGTCCCATCGTCAGAACAGGAATCATTCTTCCGTCATCTGATTCGATGATTGTTTTCATAAACATATTCTGCCCGATCAGTCTGCCGCTCTGCTCCATAACAAAATCCAGTTCCTTAACGAAAGCAGGATCTTTTCTGAGCACATGAATTACATAATGCTCGCTGCATCCCGGACGGTATACGTTCCAGAATGATTCTCTGACGAGATATTCTACTTCTCTGTAATCCTCAGCTTTTTCCGAACGAATTATATAGTCATTTTTATTCATTATTTTTTACCTCCTGAAAATTGTTGACTGCAATTACCTTTCGGCGGGAGGTTTGTCTGATTGTCTGCAAACCTCCCGGTCAGCCGACAATCTCCGTTGTGCTGTACTTCTTCAAACAGTACTCTCCTTAAAATGATTTTATAATCAAGCCCGCAGGCAGATTATCCTTTCAGATTGCGATAAGCGTCGGAGTTGTTTTTGAGTAACGCTCCTAGCTTTTCGCAGGTTTTATTTTCATTACAATTTCCGCAGGTTTTCACTTTCCTTTCCAAAGCGCATTGGCGTATCGGGCAAAGTGACTCGCAGTAAGGAGTCTTCACACCGTCAATACGACAGCCTACGCAGTTGATCATATCTTTAGTGATCTTAACGCCGTTCAGCTCCGACCAGAGTGCGGCAACTTTTTCACGCAGTGCATCATCATTATGTACTGTGGCAATACGCGCATCGCAGGTTTCGCAGTTCAGACCGCAGAAAGCAATATAATCGTTCATAATCATATTTCTCCTTTTACTGTATTATTTTTGATCCAGTCATCAAGAAACTGCATCTGCTCCGGTGTATGAAACCAGTGCTCGCCGCCGTTCATAACGGTGAGATTCGATTTGCACGCCTGAGCAAAAGCAGTAATCGAATCAAAAGAAATCAGCTTGTCTTCGCTCCCGTAAAGAATATCGGTCGGCACGTTCCATTTCACAGGATGCTCCCGCACAAAGCAGAGATATTCCCATGAATGATCTTCGCCGAAAGCTGTATGAATAATTCCTTTTTCCTGAAGCTGAGTTTCAGTTACGCCTGCCGCAGCCATCATGCCGGTTATCAGCTTTTCCATATCTGTGACAGGGGAGATGAAATAGGCGTGAAATATATCTTTTTCGATATCTGCATTCATCGCAAAAAATGCGCCTATGCTGTTGGCAATCAGAATAATTCCGTCATATTCTGATTGCATTTCTTTAACAAAGTTATGTATTTCTTTTCCTGCTTCCCACGGTAAAGAGCTTTGATAATCAATGCCTATCACGTCGCAGTCACGGAACAGATTTTTATAATGATCAGCTTCTGCCGCATTGCCGCCCTTGCCGTGAATATATATTACAGCGTTCATCATTTCTCCTTCTTTTTCGCTTATCAGCCGACTGCATCAGTGCCGGTTCTCGTCATAAATACTACCGTCTCGCAATGCCTTGGAGCAGCAGGTCAAATAAAAAGACTTGTATTCGACCCACTGGTTCATCCCAATGAAGGATTGGGCAATTCCCCGGTATCGGTCAGGGTTGAGACAGTAGGATGAATATCGGCAGAGCGATAAACGGGAATTTGTCACTTGGAAAGGTTGATCCAGTACCTCTCCAAATACACTTTTTTATTTGGCTCATATACTGAAGACTCGTATACTCCTCCGTTTGAAAGGATAGTTTTACGGCTGCCCTCATTGTTATCGATGCAAGTGATCAGCACCTTATCAATGCCAAGCTCTTTACATTTAGGCAAGGCTGTTTTGAGCATTTGAGATGCATAACCCTTGCGGCGCTCACTTGGAGCAACAGAATACCCGATATGACCACCGTATTTTTCGAGGTAGTCGTTGAAATAATGCCTGATCTGAAGCATTCCGACGATCTTGTCATCGTCTTCTCTGACAAATATGTACTGTGTTGCAGGAACACGGCTATCCGGAACGGTCAGAGGATCTTTGTACCAGGCACAGTGTTCTATCCACGTTACCGGATCCTCTATTTCTCTTAGCCCGTGTGTCCCATCCATAGAATCACCGCAGTCAAGAAACTCTTTTCTATAAGTCCGGATCTGCCTGCAGTATTCGGTTGTTGGCTCTATCAGTTTCATAAATCGCCACTCCTACCTACCAAATTGAATGTGACTTTTGAAGGCCTATCTAACGAGAAGATGTCAGTACTAAAATCCATTAAAACTCTCCTTGTTCCAACCACAGCCTAATCCGCTGTGACTAATTCGCAGCTCCCCGCCGCCTGTGATGGCAGTGTCGGTACCGTGTGGCGTGTATCATCAATCACTTAAAATATCCGGGAAATTGCCTCTGAGAAAATACCTGTATTCCGGATGATCAACCGCATTTTCGTATTCCTCTTTTATAGTTCTTTCGTTCCATTCCCTCATTTTGTCGGACATCTCTTCATAGCGAAGAATGGTTATCAGACCATCACGTTCCGCCTGTAAAATGGCTTCATACGCATCAGGGATAAACTCCACACCTGTCACTTCTGTCGGAACACTGCTGGTCGCTGCGTCAGGTATCTGAAGCTCAAATCCAGAGTCCTCTACTGATTCCACAGAGTAAATATAGCCAGAAACGCCTTTATATGTATTGATAAGCGCATTGGAATAGTATTCTTCCAACCGCTGGCGGCCATCCTTGTCAAAGCCATAAGGTCCCCATTTTTCCCACTGACCATCATAGGCAAAACCGGTATCCCGGCAATACTTCTCGACGGCATTGCTCAGATAGACAAGGACGTTTTCTCTTTTCTTAGAGAAGTAAATCAAAGGGATCCCGTGATTTGATACTCGTGGCTCCAATCGAGAAATACCCTGTATAGGTGAAGCGTGATAATACATATAGTCCTCCTAATGCCGCTTTCCGCCGCCGATGATGGCAGTGTGGGTGCCTCGTTGCATCTTTATAAACTGCGATTTGTTTACTTCATCAATCCAGTTGCCTTTATTGCTCCCAGGCAGTGTATCCTTACGACGCGGTTGCCGTCGGTTTCCGATATCTGCCGCAACAGTTCCAAATATGGTCTGACAAACTCCGGCCTGCGCCTGCCGAGAACGCGGAATATCTCCGGCGCTTCCATTCTGACCTTATCGTCCGCATCGTGCAGGAGCGCTTCAAAGATTGGCATATGTTCCGCATAAACGTCCGGCGTGTTCGTCGCGATGTTCTCCGATGCCCAGATAAAGTTCAAGCGGACCTTCGCTGCTTCATCGGAGGCAAAGCGGAACAGCCCCGCCCAGTACGGCTCGATCAATGAACAATCGGCGCGTCCGATCCTGCCGAGAGCGTTGACTGCACGCTCCCTTAAAAGCGGCTCCGAACTGTCGAGGAAGGCTGTGATTGCCGGAACAGCATCCTGTACCGAAAGTGGATACGCAAAACCCATTTCACCGAGAAGCCACAGCGCCTTTGCCTGTATCTTCACGGATTCATGGGCAAGGAGAGACGAAACATATGGAATGATTTCTTCCCATTTTCCTTTGTCCTTTGTCAATGTGCCAAGCTCTTTGTAAAGTTCTGCTTCGGTCAATCCGGCATCTTCAAATTTCCCTTTGCTATAATTGGTCATAATACTCAATCTCATAATCAGCGCCAAGTGCACTGCACAGTGCCAGATAAGATTTCTTCGCGGCAGCCCTAAATTCCTGAACCTGACTGTCGCTCCAAAGCAAGTCACCGCCTGGATCATCCCAGTTAAGCGCTTCGTCGTGCCAGTCAATGAGATGTTCCAGTTCCGCTTTCAGTTCCTGCGAAACCGGCAGGACATCGGTGGCGACAGGATAATCTCCGAACTTATTCAAAGAGTCCTCGTTTGTACTCCACAGGCAAACACCGCTGCCCCAGTCAAACATGAATTTCAGCTTATACATTTGTTTCCTTCTTCACATATGTGATCTGGATATCATAACCCAGCTTTTCGAGCATATCCACGAACACCTTGTTCACGATGCCTTCCTTCTTGTTTATGAGCCTGCTGATGTACGGTGCGGAAGCGTATTTATTCGCTCCCTGCATTTTTCTTCGCCGTTGTTATTGAGGCGATGAGTTTACGGCGAATCGTACCGCATTTTCCCAAAACGGTTTTATACTGTTCTTCAGTAAGGGAGTGAACTTTATACAGAATCTCAAGCCAGTATTCAGTCTCGTAGCATTCTTTGAGCGAAATCTCAAGTTTACTGATAAAATCCGCGCGGCTATGCGCATATTTTGCCTCGTGTGCATTTGCCCCGATTGACGAGCAGGAACGGAGCAACTGATTTGTAAACACAGTTTTCCCTTTGATTTTATCGCACAAATCGGTGATTTCTACCGTAAGTTCAACTGCGAGTTCTTTAATGTTTTTTTCTTCCATACTTTATCCTTTCAGCGATAACGCATCTTATAGCGTTGCGATATACGGCTGACGCCGTGCGATATATTCGCTTTGCGAATACGATATGTGTTAGCTTTGCTTACACGCGATATGATATGAATTCCTTCACGCCCGGCAGGGCATATCGCATTTCGAAGGAATATATCGCGCCGCAGGTATATCACGAATTCCGTCAGGAATTCATATCGCTTCGAGACAGTCGAACGACTGTCTCGACATGCCTTGGGACTTCACTATGAATGTCAACAGTTTCGCAAATGTCGGGTTTAGAACAGTCCACGAAATTTTGCTTTGAGGAAATCAGTCCACTCTAAAAAAGCACTTCAAACCTGTTCATCTGACACGCATCATTCCATCTCTCGTTTCACATAGGTCAATTCGACATCATACCCCAGCTTTTCCATAAGCTGCAAAAATGTCTTGTTGACGATTTTTTCATTGTTCCTGATCAGCCGACTGACGTAGGGAGCAGAGGTTCCGATTTCCTCGGCGAGTTTTGCCTGGGTGACACTGCCCTCTATACACTTTACCTTCACATCGGCTTCAACATTATTTTTAAGCATAATCATTGCCCTCATACAGTAGTTACATGTCTTGCACTAACACTACAATTTATTGTATCACAAAATTATGAATAAATCTACCACCGAAGCAAAAAAACACCCCGCCGGAGCGAGGTGCGTCTGATTCCGTATTCTGCTATGCGTCCACATCAATCTCAAGCCCTGATTTGAACTCTACGGTCAGCTTCTCATCGTAGACTGTGATTTTTTCAACCAGCCGTCTGACCAGAATTTCGGAGTATTCCGTTATTTCCGTTGTCTGTTCATCAAGGAAGGCAACCAAGTCATTTACCTTGTCCCGCAGCCCCTGCCTTGCCGCTGCATCCGCAAGGATGGCCTGACGTTCTTCTCGCAGGCTGATAATGGCATCTCCAATCTTATCGATTTTCTTCTGGTCATTACCGGCACCGAGCAGTTCGGCCTGCCGCTCTTTTATCTCCCGGTCAACTTCGGCAATCTGAGCCTCCGAATCCCCTTCAATGGCCGATCTGATATTTTCCTTAAGCGCCGGAAGTACAGTGTCTCGTTTCGACCAGGCATCGTTTATCGCTGTGACTACTGCCGCCTGCAGGTCTTCTTCCCGGATTGTCCGTGCCGGACAGTCGATGCCGCTGCTTTTCTTCAGCACACGGCTTACACACCTCCAGACCGTAGACTTACAGCCTCTGTTGTTCCACTTGATCCTGCGGTAGATATCTCCGCAGTGTCCGCAGACCACGATGCTCGACAAAGCGTATCTGGCGCTGTATATGCGCTGTTTTCCATCCGTCAAAATATTTGCCCTTCGGACTATCTCAGCCTGCACCCGAAGGAATACATCCCTTTCGATAATGGCCTCATGGCTGCCTTCCACATAGTACTTCGGAGCAAGGCCGTTGTTGGCCACACGCTTTTTCTCCAGCGTGTTCACCGTATAAGTCTTCTGGAGGAGCGCGTCACCGATATATTTTTCGTTGGTGAGTATCTGCTTGATATTGCTCTCATACCATTTGGCGTTGCCCGCGCCGTTTAAAATGCCGTCCGCCTCAAGCCCTCGCTTGATTTGAAGGAAACTTGCCCCATCCATATACTCTGCATAAATGCGCCGAACGATTTCTGCTTCTTCCTGGACGATGATAAGTTTCCCATCTTCATCCTTTGTATACCCAAGGAATCGGTTATGGTTGACCTGCACCTTCCCGGCCTGGTTACGGAACTGAATACCGAGCCGGACGTTCGCCGACAGAGATTCTGATTCCTGCTGGGCAAGTGCCGCCATGATGGTCATAAGCACCTCGCCCTTGGCATCGAGTGTGTTTATGTTCTCTTTCTCGAAATATACGGCGATATTAAGTCCTTTCAGTTCCCTCGTGAATTTCAGACAATCCACCGTGTTCCGGGAGAACCTGCTGATCGACTTGGTTAGGATCATATCGATTTTTCCGTCCCGGCAATCCTGTATCATACGATTGAATGATTCACGCTTTGCCGTATTGGTCGCACTGATCCCATCGTCTGCGTACACTTCGACCAGCTCCCAGTCGGGATTGCTCATGATGTAGGAAGTGTAATGCTCGACCTGCATCTCGTAGCTGGATTCCTGCTCCTCAAATTCTGTGGACACACGGCAGTACGCCGCTACTCTTGTTTTCTGAACTGTTTCTGTTTTCTTCTGCGTTCCGATGGTGCGCTTCGGCGGGATGACCGTAACATTTCCTGCGATTGCCATTACCTGATCACCTCATTTCTGACGAGCCCATAGGCAAATTCTGCCTGTTGAACCGGGTCCTTATATTTTCTCGGAACTTCCGACACAGAAAAGCCTACATAGTATGTTGCCCTCGGACGAGGTTTCCCTTGGTTTCTGTCTCTTCCGAGAGCAACCTCCCGACGAAGTCTTTCCTTTTCCGCAGCATCAAAGGTCTCCTTATCGATGATCGCCGGATAATTCTCATTTCCGAGATTCTTCTTGTTCTGCAAAATGTGCTTCACGCCGCTGTGCTTCAAAGGTAGTCCTGCCGCTTTTGCAGCCGCTTTGTAAGAGCCGCCCAGAAGGTAAACGGCATACATGGTCCTTATCAGTTCTGCCTCCTCCTCGTTGATGACGATTTTGCCGTCAACGACCTCATAACCCATAGGTGTATGCTTCATCTTAATCAATCCTTTCTCGGAAGGTGGGACCGCACTTCAGCGCAAACCCCACTTCCGTTCTGCTGTAAATCACGATATGGTCGACAAAGGCAGCAAACAGTTCATCGTCAAATTCGGTGAGCGTATCCTCCTGTGCCGTGTAACGCATCAGATCCGCAAGGTTATCTCTGCGCTTTTTATCGGCGTCGACCGTATAGGTCTTTTTCTCCTCAAGAAGTTCCTCTTCCTTTTTGAGAAGTGCGTCGTTTTCTTCCTGGTATACGACCGGGTCAAGCAGTCCCTTTGTGAAAAACTGCAGGATCTGCTGTCTCCGCTGAAGATTCTGTTCGAGAAGGGAGTCCAACTGGTCGATTCTCTCGATCCTTGCTTTGGTATGCCCCTGTCTCAGCATGACCGAATATGGGATCAACACCTTATCCCTTGCGAAGGTCAGCTTGTTCATCATCGTAACAAAGGCTCCTCTTATCGGCTCTTCCGGAACAGCGGTCAGTCCGCAGGCGCTTTTGTCTTTCACATGGGTCTGGCAGGCAAATCCGAAATACCCGTACAGCTTAACTCTTTTACACTTTCCGCCGCACTCACCGCAGATGATCTTGCCGGAATAGACGTACCGCTTTTTATACTTTTCCGGATTGTCCCGGATGCCTTTTTCACTTGCATTCAGGTCTATGATTGCGTTCGCCGCTTCATGTTTTTTTCTGCTGACAATGGCATCGTGATGATCGCGGTAATAGTACTGTGTGCGTTCCCCGTTATTATCGTGCCGATTAAAGCGGTCATCCGTATAGGTTTTCTGGCACAGCACATCGCCCTTGTATTTTTCATTACGAACCATACCGCTGATAACTCCGCTGTTCCACCTGCCTCCACGCTTTGTGTGAATTCCGGCATCATTCAGTTCCCTTGCGATGTCCCTTGTGGATTTGCCGGAAAGCAGCTCATCGAAAATCCATCGGACAACATCTGCCTGCTCCTTGTTGATGACCATCTTTCCATCCACGTTGTCGTAGCCGTATGGCGGATAGCCGATTTTAAATGTGCCGTTCTGGTAGCGTTTCTGAATACTCCATTTGTTGTTCTCCGCGATGGAGTGGGATTCGCTCTCGGCAAGGCTCGAAAGAATGGAGAGCAGAAGTTCGCCCTCCATTTTTCCGGTGTCGATTTTTTCCTTCTCGAAATAGATGTAAATGCCCTTTTCGCAGAGTTTTCTAACCGTCTCGATACTGTCTACCGTATTTCTTGAAAAACGGCTGATGGACTTCACGATGATGTAATCGATCAGCCCGGTATCGCAGTCTTCCAGAAGCCGAAGCAGGCCGTCACGCTTTGCAATCGATGTTCCGCTCACCCCTTCGTCATAATACAGTCCGGCGTATTCCCAGTCAGGCCGTGCCTTGATGTATGGAGGTTTTTCATGAAATTAAAGATTCGTTATGATGAGACGGTTCAGACTCTGGATCTGGACGAAAAAGCAACAGAACAGCTGTGGGTCAGCCTGTCCCTTGAAGGTGAAGGGCTTTCCGACAGCGAGAGGGAACAAAAGATTCAAGAGGCGTTTGATATCCAGTACAACCGCCCTGAATACAACAGCTGGCATAAGTTTGACAGGCATCGTGGCTATTCCAGAGCACAGTCGTCTGCCGATGATGCCGAGGACGATAGTGAGGCATCTGAACCTTTGATGTCCGAAGTTGCCGATGACAGAATCTTACTCAAGAACGAGCTTGACCGAGCTGAAAAGGAAAGCTATGAGGCAACTTGTGGCTGGGTACGCAAGGTACTGGTTAAAAAACCGGAATGGGCTGATGCGTTTATTGCCGTTCGTATGGACGGAGAGCCTATACGGGAATACGCAGCCAGAGTCGGTGCTGACGAGAATAACATTACGCAGAAATTAAAGCGCGCTGAGAAAAAACTTGCTGAAGCCTATAATCCCAGCGAAGTGTGATGCAGTTTCGGTGCTGACAACAGTTCCATTGTTACACACCCTTAGAAATCATCAAATACAATAGTTCCCTTGTTACACCAAGGATAAAACGCAGTTCTCTTGTTACACTCTCCGTTTTTCCAGTAGTCGGAGCTATCGTCGCAGAACGCAAAAAAGGGATTCCGGCAGACCGCCCTCAGATAGGTAATCTGTCGGAATCTCTTGATTTTAAGGCATATTATGTATTTTTAATCCTTGACCCGTGACATCAATACTACTGTCTCCACATGCGGCGCTCTTGGAAACATATCGACCGGTACGGCTTTTTTTACTTCATAACCGAATTGTGATAATATTTTGCAGTCCCTTGCGAGCGTTGCGCTGTCGCACGAAACGTAGACTATCCTTTCGGGAGCCATATCGTTTATTGTTTTAAGCAGCTCTTCGCTGCACCCTTTTCTCGGCGGGTCAACTATTACTACGTCGGGTTTTATATTCTCTTCTTTCAGCTTCAAAGCCGCCTGCGAAGCGTCGGCGCATATAAATCTTGCGTTGCTTATCCCGTTGAGCTCTGCGTTTTTAACGGCGTTTTCTACCGCCTGAGGGACGATTTCAACGCCGATTATGTTCTTTGCCTTGTGAGCCATGGTAAGACCGATCGTGCCTGTGCCGCAGTACAGGTCAATTACCGTTTCTTTACCGGTCAGACCCGCGAATTCCGCCGCTTTGCCGTAAAGAAGCTCTGCGGTATCGTGATTTACCTGATAAAACGAAAGAGGGGAAATATTGAACTTCAATCCGCATAGTATATCAGTGATGAAATCTTTACCGTAAATAGTTCTGCATTCTTCACCGAGGACTACGTTCGTCTCTTTCCTGTTGATATTCAGCAATATGCTTGCAATATTTTTATTTTCGGCGGTCAGTCTGTTTATCAGTTCGTCTTTCTGCGGTAAATCGCTTCCGTTTATAACGATACATACCATTATTTCGCCGGTGGATACGGCTTTGCGCAGATAAATATGGCGGATAAGACCTTTGCCCTTAGCTTCATCATACACAGATATTTTATTATCCCTTATCCATTCCCTGATAACTGCCGTAATGCTTCTGAAATCCTCAGGCTGCAAAAGACAGTCCGAGCAATCAATGACTCTGTGGGAATGCGGAGCGTAAAAACCTATTTCAACGTTATGGTTGTCATCGGCTCTTACAGGGTACTGCGCCTTGTTTCTGTAACGTGAAATGTTGACTGACGGAATTATTTCATCAGGCTCAATATCCAGCGAGCCTATTCGCTGAAGGTTGTCGCGCACCTGATTGTATTTTATATTAAGTTCGTCTTCATACCTGATGTGGCCGAATGCGCACCCTCCGCAGCGGGAATAGACAGGGCATTCCGGCTGAGTCCGCATCTTTGAGGGATGTATGACTTTTACAACTTTGCCGACTGCGTATTTAGGTTTTGATTTTATTATATGCAGTAAAACGTGATCTCCCGGCGCTGTATTTGCGGCAAAAACCGCCATACCGTCAAAATGGGCTACGCCGCTGCCCAGCGACGTACAGCTTTCTATCGTTACTGCTATTTCTTCATTTTTTTTAAGCATAATTACTCCGAAAATGTATTTTTGAATATTATACCATATCGGTCAAGTAAAGTGAATAATTATCTTGCAAAAACCGGCGGTTTATGTTAAAATTTCTGAGTAAAGAAACAGATATATTCAGAGGTGATTTTTGTGGCAGAGAAGAAAAACCATTTTTTTGCTATGATATCGAGAATGAAGTACATAAAGCGCTGGGCGCTGATGAGAAACTTTCATGAAGAAAATATAAGCGAACACAGCCTTGAAGTCGCTACGGTAGCCCATGCTCTTGCCGTGATTCACAACAAGCGTTTCGGCGGCAGCGTCAATGCCGACCGCGCGGCGGTGCTCGGCGTTTTTCACGATACTCCCGAAATCATTACGGGGGATATGCCTACTCCTGTAAAATATTACAGCTCACAGGTGCGTGAAGCGTACAGCCAGGTTGAAGACGATGCCTGCCGTGCTATGCTTGAAATGATACCTGAGGATTTAAGGGAAGAGTATAAACCTTACTTTTTCCAGCAGGAGCAGGACAGACAGCTCTGGAAATTTGTTAAAGC
Organism: Oscillospiraceae bacterium; assembly: GCA_902789095.1. Lineage (GTDB taxonomy): Bacteria > Bacillota > Clostridia > Oscillospirales > Acutalibacteraceae > CAG-488. The sequence continues at coordinate 32,053 of CADAMY010000011.1, forward strand.
GGCGGATAAAATCTGCGCTCTTACAAAGTGCATCGAGGAGCTTCACGCCGGCAATTCTGATTTTAAAACCGCAGCAGAGAGTACGAGAGCGGCAGTGAAAGAGATGAATATGCCCGAAGCTGAATGTTTTATGGACGAATTCCTGGAAAGCTACGGTCTTACACTTGATGAAATGACGCAGATTGATTGATTATTTGTGAATCATTACAAAAAAATATACTTAATTTTGTTGACAAATACTTTAGCGGTGTTATAATTTAAACATCAATTTTCAGTTTTCTTTAGAGGTGAAGAGTTTATGAACAGAATACCTGAGATTTTCGGCAGTATGGTTTTTAACGATAATGTTATGAGGGACAGACTCCCGAAGGACATTTATCGTTCTTTGAAAAAGACAATTGATGAGGGCAAAGAGCTTGATATAAGCGTAGCCAACGTTGTAGCCAGCGTAATGAAAGACTGGGCTATTGAAAAAGGCGCAACGCATTACACTCATTGGTTCCAGCCGATGACCGGCATCACAGCCGAAAAGCACGACAGCTTCATTTCACCTCAGGAAGACGGAACTATCATTATGGAGTTTTCCGGCAAAGAGCTTATCAAAGGCGAGCCGGACGCTTCTTCCTTCCCGTCAGGCGGTATCCGAGCCACGTTTGAGGCGAGGGGATATACTGCATGGGATCCGACTTCACCCGCATTCATTAAAGAAAACACGCTTTGCATACCTACTTCATTCATTTCATATACAGGCGAAGTGCTTGATAAAAAGACTCCGCTGCTTCGTTCGATGGAGGAAGTCAGCCGTCAGGCAAAAAGAGTTCTCCGTCTTTTCGGCGAAAAAGACGTAAAGAGAGTTATTTCAACAGTCGGCGCTGAGCAGGAATACTTTATGATAGATAAAGAACTTCACGACAAGCGCAAGGATCTTATTTATACAGGCAGAACTCTTTTCGGCGCTCCGACTCCCAAAGGGCAGGAAATGGACGACCATTATTTCGGCACTATAAAACCGAGAATCAAGGCGTTCATGTTTGATCTTAACGAAGAGCTCTGGAAGCTCGGCATATTTGCAAAAACGGAGCATAACGAAGTAGCTCCGGCTCAGCATGAGCTTGCTCCCGTGTTTACTACTACCAACGTTGCCGCTGACCAGAATCAGCTTGTAATGGAAATTATGAAAAAGGTTGCACACAAGCACGGTCTTGTATGCCTTCTGCACGAAAAACCGTTTGACGGCGTAAACGGAAGCGGTAAGCACAATAACTGGGCGCTTTCGACCGATAAGGGCGAAAATCTGCTCGATCCCGGCTCCGACCCGTTCACAAATACAAAATTCCTGCTTTTCCTCGTCGCTGTTATAAAAGCGGTTGACGATTATCAGGATCTTATCAGAATTTCTGCCGCAAGCGCAGGCAACGATCACCGTCTTGGCGCTGATGAAGCTCCGCCTGCAATCGTTTCGCTTTTCCTCGGCGAAGAGCTGCAGGGCGTTCTTGACGCAGTAGAGCAGGGCAAATCATACCATTCGGATCACAACGCCACGCTCAATACAGGCGTTCGTGTTCTTCCGAATTTCGTTAAGGATAATACGGACAGAAACAGAACTTCTCCCTTTGCTTTCACCGGCAATAAGTTTGAATTCCGTATGCTTGGCTCAACGTTCTCGATTTCCGAAACAAATATCGTTCTTAATACCATCGTTGCGGAATCACTCTCGATATTTGCAGACGAGCTTGAAAACGCTGAAGATTTTGAAGCAGCGGTAAGAAAGCTTATTAAAGATACATATATCGCTCATAAGAGAATCGTTTTCAACGGCAACGGCTATTCTGACGAATGGAAAGAAGAGGCTGAAAAAAGAGGACTTCTTAATCTTAAAACAACAGTTGAGGCAATACCTCATTACAAAGACCCCAAAAACGTAAGACTGTTTACGAAGCACAATATTTTCAGCGAAGTTGAGGTCATTTCAAGAACTGATATTCTTCTTGAAGAATACGCAAAAACAGTTCATATCGAGGCCATTACAATGCTTCATATTGCCAACAAAGCCATTATTCCGGGCGTTGTCGGCTACCTCAATAAGCTCAGCGAATCAGCATCTTTGAAAAAGGGCATCAATCCTGCTTTCTCCTGTGAATGTGAAGACGGTCTTATTGCCGAAATTTCAAAGTACGAGGGCGAGCTTTACAATGCGGTAATTCATGCTCAGTATTACAGAGACAATATAATTCCCGCTATGGAAAAAGTAAGAAAGCCTGCCGACGAGCTGGAGCTTCTTGTCAGCCGTGATTACTGGCCGTTCCCGACCTACGGCGACCTGCTTTTCAGCGTTGACTGATACAAAATTCAATAAAAATTACCGCCGTTCTGCGTGAATTCAAGCGCTGCAGAACGGCGGTTTTTGTATTTGCATATTTATGAATGAGATATAACGTATTTATAAAAATCAACTGCAGGAACAAGGTTTTCAACTGCAACGTTTTCGTCTTTTCCGTGAATAGTCTCAAGCTGAGCGGAGTCTATGACGAACGGAGTGAACCTGAAGCAGCTGTCGCTCACTCTTGACATGAACCTGCAGTCTGAGCAGCCTGTCATCATATAAGGCGACGTTACAACGCCCGGGAAACATTCGTTTACGGCTTTTTCAATTATTTTGAATGCGGGTGAATTGAAGTCCGAGACGGCAGATTCAAACCCCGGATTGAGAACTTCGGTTTCAATGTCAAATTTCGATGCAAACTTTCTGACAGCTTCAATGCTGCCCTTGCCTGTCTGATGATGGGAAAATCTCATATTGCCTATCACATACGCTTCCTGAGGGATAACGTTGTGAGCGTCAGAGCCTTTTGCCATAGTGAAGGCGAGGGTAGTTCTGAGCATCGCGCCTGCTGTTGCTGAAACGGCAGGCAGAACTTTTTTTAGAAGTAATTTTAATTTGTCTGTGTTTGCAAAAACCACTTTTAGAGGGCCGTCGGTATGCGGCGCAATACGGCGAAACATCTCCACAACGACAGGGGAGACTTCCGAGGTGAAAATATTTGATTTTTCAACGGCTGCCATAAATTTGCCAAGACGCACGAGCGGCGTATTTTTTCCCGGAGTTGAAGCGTGACCGCCTTGCGAACGAGCAATGAATTTCAGATCGGCGTTTCCTTTTTCAGCGACTCCTATCATCGCAAAAAGACCTTTTGCGCCGGGAAGAGGCTCGCTCATTATCATTCCGCCCTCGTCGAGCACAAGAGAAAATCTTATTCCTCTTTTTTGAAGCTCCTTTGATATTGCGTCAGCGCCTGCGCCGTCCGTTTCCTCCGTGCAGGCTGATTCAAAGTAAATATCTCCTTCGGGAGTGAATCCGCTTTCTATCAGCTCCTCGGCCGCCTGAAGCATACAGCAAAGCCCGCCTTTGTTGTCAAGCACGCCTCTGCTGAACATTATACCGTCTTCGATGCAGGCGGAAAACGGATCGTGCTTCCAGCCCTGACCGGGGGAAACAACGTCATGATGATTCATAAGCATAACAGGGGATTTGCTGCCGTTTTTTCCTCTCCATCTGAGCAGTATGCTGCCGTCAAAATCTTCAAGCTCACACGTTTCAAAAACGGCAGGGAAGCAGCTCCTCAGCAGATCGTGGAATTCATAAAACTTTGTTTTATCCGTCTGCCCGGGCTCTGAAACCGTTTCTTTTTTTATCAGTTTTGAAAGTTTTTCAATATAAAGATTTGATCTTTCGGTATCCGACATAAATATTCTCCTCAGTTGAGTTCAAGAAAATCACCGAACATATCTTTGTAGAATTTTTCGATGTAGCTGTATGAAATACCTGCTCCGTGGCTTGCGGCAAGCGTCGTATCATATTTAGTAAAAGGTATGATCCTTACGTTGCTTCTGCCGCCGCCGTAATGGGTTACGGTGGGAATGAAGCCTGCCTTGCTGACGTATGTTTTGCCCGTGTCATAGTTCTTTTCAACGGTAACGTCTGCAAGACCGCCGAGAAGATTCGGCTTGTTCTGCTGAGTTGAAATAAAGTTGCCCAGCGACCATATAACAAGCACTTTTGAGCCGTCTTCTCTTGTGATGTATTCCATAGGCTGTAAAACGTGAGGGCCTGTGCCGATGATGATATCAGCGCCCATTTCAACGAGCTTGTTTACTATCTCTTTCTGAGAATCGTTGGGAGCTGTAATATCTTCCTGCTGCCAATGCATTGATACGCATACGATGTCGGAATTTTTCTTTGCAATGTCGATCATTTTCTGCATTGTTTCATAAAGTTCGTCTTTTGTGTGTCTGGTGTCAGTCAGATAAACAAGACCGAGATCAGAATCTTTCGGAACAACAAGACCGTTGAGATATTCGGTAAATCCAACGAATGAGAATGTTATATCGTTCCTGGTCATTGTCTGAGGAATAAACATTTCGTCCCATGTCTTATAAAGTCCCGTAAGTATGATATCCTTCTTTGAATGGAAAAGATCATAGTCCTCAATAGCGCCTGAAACCTGCTTATCCATAACGTGATTTGTTGACTGATTGAATACGTCAAAACCTATTTTTATCATCTCGTCAAGCAGTTCGGGAGGGGAGTTGAAAAGCGGGAATGACGACACGGGCTTTGAAGGCGCGATAACCGTTTCCTGATTCAAAAAGGAAATATCCGCCGAGCCTACCAGATCAGCTACGTCTTTATACGCATAAGAGAAATCGTAGCCTCCGTTTGTTCCTCTGCTTTTTGCCTGAGTGTAGATTGCCTGATGAATAAGATTGTCGCCTGCGCATACCATTCTTGCGCTCGTCGTGCCTTTTTTCTCAGGCTCTGTTGATTCCTGCGAAACGCTGCTGACGTTATTCGAGTCAGCCGTCATGGCGCTGCGCTTGCTGCCGGAAACTTTTGAGTATATACATCCGAATACGAGGACGATACAAAGCAGTATGGTCACAACGCTGAGTATTCTTTTTGAAGCTTTATTATTCTTTGCCATTTTCACTTCCACCTTTAAATATAGTTATTGTCAACTGCATATTCAGCAAATTCGGCAAAAAGCGAATTTGACCACGCAAACCATTCTCTTGTGAATTTATACGGATCGTCTGCATTGAAACCTTCGTGCATGAAGCCTGTATCCGCGTCGGTGGATTCAAGCATATTCAGTATTTCTCTGATTTCTTCGGGATCATCGGAAGTAAGCCCCTGCATTGAAAGAGCGATATGCCATATATATCCTTCGGGCGTGTGCGGACTGCCGACGCCGTGAGCAAATTTGCCTTTGTAATAATACGGATTATCCTCACTTAATATAAAAGCTCTCGTGCGGCGGTACATTTCGTCGTCTTTATTGCAGTATCCGAGATACGGAGCTGAAATCAGCGACGGAACGTTTGCGTCGTCAAAAAGTCTGCGGTTGCCCATACCGTCTGTTTCGCAGGCGTAGATTTTACCGTAAACAGGGTGATCGTAAGTGCCGTAAATTTTTATACCGTTCTCAATTTCTTCCCTGAGGGATTCACAATCAGATATAAAATCTGTTTCGTCAGCATAGTATTTACTGAAGATTTCGATTATATATCCGAGCGCAACAACGCTGAACATATTAGACGGAATAAGATAGCCGAAAACACAGGCGTCGTCGCTCGGGCGGAATCCCGACCATGTCATTCCAGTATAGCTTACAGGCATACCCATACCGTTGTTGTGAAGCGTATCCTGCCACGGACAGCCGATTCGCGTGAATCTGTATGGCGACTGTTCAAAGTGACGCTGTTCAGTGCGCCATAATGATACTATCGTGCGGCAAACCGTTTTAAAATCTGTTTCTTCAAAAATTGAAGAATCCCCGGTTTTATTCCAGTACAGATAAATCAGTCTGAGCGGATAGCAAAGGGAGTCTATCTCATATTTTCTTTCCCATACCCACGGGTCGTTTTTCGGAATGTCATGTATATGACCGTGAGAGTTTCCCGTTTCGTTGAATGCGTTTGCATAAGGGTCTTTTAGGATGCATTTCATCTGCGTTTTTATAACGCCGCGCAGAATGCTTTTGACCTCTTCGTCGTCTGCAAGCGGTATATAATGAGTGACCTGAGCTGTGGAATCCCTCAGCCACATAGCGGGAATGTCGCCGGTAAGCACAAAAAGGCTTCCGTCGCCGAGGTCTTTAACGGTTGTTTCAAGCGTGTTAGGGTAACAGTTTCTGTAAAGCTTGGCAAGCTTTTCGTGACCTTTGAGCTTGCCGCAGTAGTAATCAATTCTTTCTTTGACAGAATCAGGAATTAACATACTTATTCCTCCTGAGTTTATTTTGAAAGGTAAGTTTTAGTTTTTATGAAAAAATCATCGTTAGCTGTTGCGGTTATATTGCTTTCGTTCGTGCTCAGCTGCTGTTCCGTCAGTCAGACAAAAACAGTCCGTGAAGACGGCGCTGCGCTTGAAGACGGAACGAAAACGTATTATGTAAATATATTGAATGAGTATTCTCAGGTTATAAAAAGTACCCATCTTAATGAAGATAATGAGGTGCTTGATGAATATGAGTACGAATACACTTATGACATCAACGGCAGAACACTGAAGAGCAGAAAGCTTAATACGTTTACCGGTGAATTTACCGAAACAGAGTATGACAAAATGAAAAACAAGACGTTTGAAACTTATTTCAATAAAGATTCACAGCCTGTCAAAAGACTCGAATATTCGCAAAGCGGAGGTATAAAGCGTACCTTTCTTTACTCTGACGGCAAAGAGAACGGATATATTTTATATGATTATTATTCCGACGGTCAGGTAAAGAACGAATCCGAGTATTCTCAGTCGGGGATAGCCGTAAAAATAACAACGTATTACAAAAACAAACAGCTCTACCAGATAAAAGAGTTCGGCTCTGACGGTATTTTAAAAAAAATCACAAAATATTCCTACAAAGGCGATACTCTTACTAAAGAATCTGTTTACAACGGTTCTTTCGAGCTTACAGACGTTGTGGATTATACGTCTGATCCGCCGCAGAAGATTCACTATAACGAGGGCAAACCAATCGGGAATTAAAGGTATTTGAGAATAACGGAGTATTCTTCAATAAGATTATCCAGCGTCATCCGGGCGTTTGCCGGGCTTGTACTCGACAAAGGTATTGCGTCAATTCCCGTATCTTTGCTGCAAAGCCTGTTATAAAGGCTGAAAGCCGTTTTGCCGGTTGTGAATATCATTTTAATATCCGAGTTATTTACGATACTGCTAATGTCATTGGCAACCGGGTTTCTGATCGAACTGTCTGCTGCGCTGATGATTTCGCACGAATGAAGCACGTCCCACAAAGCTATGTTGTGAGACAGAAGAAACTTCGTTTTGTCTTCCTTCGTTTCAAGCTTGACGCCGAACAAATGGGATAAAACAGACCAGAAACGATTCCTCGGATGAGCGTAATAAAACGCTTCTTCCCTTGATTTGGGAGAGGGCATAGTTCCGAGAATCAGTATTTTGCTGTTTTTATCCGCAACGGGCTCAAGCGGATGTATAACCTGCTGAAAATCTTTCATACAATAATATTAAGAAGGCTCCGTTGAGGAGCCTTTTTTGTATTGTTATTTTGTGCCGAATATTCTGTCGCCTGCGTCGCCGAGACCCGGAACGATATAACCGTGGTCATTGAGCTTTTCGTCCATAGCTGCGCAGAATATCTCAACGTCGGGATGAGCCTTCTGAAGAGCGGCAACTCCTTCGGGAGCGCTGATGATGCACATGAATTTGATCGAACGTGGATTTCTGAGCTTGATCTGTGAAATAGCGTCAATAGCTGAGCCGCCTGTTGCAAGCATCGGGTCTACTACAAATACGTCTCTTTCGCCTATATCAGCAGGGAGCTTGCAGTAGTATTCAACCGGAGAGAGCGTTTCGGGGTCACGGTATAAGCCGATGTGACCGACTCTTGCCGAGGGAACAAGCTCAAGCATACCCTCAACCATGCCGAGACCTGCACGGAGGATAGGAACGATTGCAAGCTTTTTACCTTCGATCGTCTTTGCCTTTGTTGCGCAGATAGGAGTCTCTATCTCGATTTCCTGAAGATGAAGGTCTCTTGTAGCTTCATAGCAAAGAAGCATTGCGATTTCGCTGATAAGAGCACGAAACTCTTTTGAGCTTGTCTGCTTGCATCTGAGGATTGAAAGCTTATGCTGGATAAGCGGATGATTGGTAATTGTAATGTTGCTCATGATTTTTTCCTCCGTATATATAAATTATTTCTGTTCCTGTTCAATGGCTGTGATCTGATCGATTCTTCTCTGATGCCTGCCGCCTTCAAATTCCGTTGCAAGGAATACGTCGACAAGCTCCAGCGCAAGACCTGCGCCTACGACTCTGCCGCCCATACAAAGCAGGTTTGCATTGTTGTGCGCTCTTGTAAGCTTAGCGCTGAAATAGTCTGAGCAGCAGGCGGCTCTGACTCCGTTAACTTTGTTTGCGGCAATGCTGATGCCGATGCCCGTACCGCAGCAAAGAACGCCGAGAATATTTTCTTTAACTACATATTCGCCGACTTCCTTGGCTATGAGAGCGTAGTCTATTGAATCCGTGCTGTGAGTGCCGAAATCAACAACTTCATCTCCCTTATCAATCAGGTGTTTTTTAATGGCTTCCTTGAGTTCAAATCCGCCGTGGTCTGCGCCTAATGCTATTTTCATATAATCACCCTTTTAGTTTTTTATTATTAAGCTCCCTTTCTGCCTGCGGCAGCCTTAAATAAGACGGCACGAGCCTGTCGGGAGTAATATAATCATTTTTATCTTTATTGAAAGCTGCAAGAGCGGCAGAAGAAGCGCGCTGATACAGGTTGTTGCTGTTTACCAGTATTATGCGGCTGTCCTGAGCTTTGCTTTTAACGATCCCGGCTCCGTCGCCGAGCAGATAAATCCTGCCGCTGTAAGAGCCGAAATCCTCAATAAGCGAATCAATGCTTATCGCTCTGTCGGGAGTTATTCTTGAAACGCAGGAATCCTTAACTTCAAAAGAAGCGGTATAAACCTGCCGGCATCTTGCGTCCATTATACCGCATACCGTGCCTTCAATGCAAGAGATATTATAAGGAAATGTTTCAAGTGTGGAAATTCCGATGCAGGGGATTTCATTTGTAAAAGCCAGACCTTTGGCGCAGGCAACGCCTATTCTGACTCCCGTAAACGAGCCGGGACCTGTAACGCAGGCGATCAGGTCGATTTCATCAAGCGGAACACCCGATAAATCTATGGCGTTTTTGACCACATTCATAAGAGTTTTTGAATGGGTAAAGCCGTTGTTGGCAAATACTTCCGATAATATTTTACCGTCTGCGGCAACTGCGGCGCTTGCCGCAACTGAAGAAGAATCAATCGAGAGAATTTTCAATCTGCGCGCCTCCGTAAACAGTAATTATTCTTTGGCTTTCGTTTTCGCCCGGCTCAAAATATATTCTTACAGAGTCTTCGGGCAGAGCATTTTCTATGTTTTCGCTCCATTCAACGGCGAGAACGCCGCTGCCGATATAATCAAAGAATCCGGTAGAATATAAATCGTCCCATGTTTCTATTCTGTACATATCAAAATGGTAAAGCTTCGTTTCTTCACCGTATTCGTGAACGAGCGCAAAAGTCGGGCTGCTGACGAGCTTTGGGTCAATGCCGAGCCCTGCGGCAAGGCCGTGAGTAAACACCGTTTTGCCCATGCCCATTGAGCCGAACATAGCTATAACGCCGCCGTTTTTAACAAGCGGAGCGATTTTTTGACCGAGCAGAAAAGTGTCCCCGGCGCATTCTGATATATATTTTTTCAGGACGTTCACATTCTTTCACCTAAACTATTAATATTGTATCATAAAAACAGTGTAATTTCAACTTAAAACAGGGTTGAATTTCAAAATAAATTAGATTATAATATTTACACTATATAATGTCTGGAGGATATAAGGTGAAAACCTTTTTGAATACGCTGGGTGTTTTTATTAAAGAAACTAATAAAACCCTGCTTTTTATGTGCATAGCGCTTTCTTCGTTCGGCGTGCTGATGGTTTATTCCGCCACGATGTACAGCCTGGATGACGGCCAGCTTTTTTCAAGAAGCGTTATGGCCATGGTTATAGCTGTTGCCGTCGGTATAATCATCGGGCTTGCTGTGTCTGCATTTGAACTTGATTTTTTAACGCGTATGTGGCCGCTCATAGGATTTGTCTGCGTGGCGCTGATGGCTTCGCTGTTTTTGATAGGCAAGTCGCCCTCAGAGCGTGACGACGCGATTTCATGGATAAAAATAGGCAGCTTTTACTTTCAGCCGTCAGAGCTGCTGAAAGCGGGTTTCACCGTGACCTTTTCAGTTCATCTGAGCACGATTAAAGATGATCTGAACAAGCTTAGAAATATTATTTATCTCGGGCTTCACGCAATGCTTGCCATAGGTCTCGTTATAGCTACGGGCGACCTTGGCTCAGCGCTTGTATTCATGTTTATGACGGTTGGACTTATGTTTATTGCAGGCGTTTATCTTCGTTATTTTGCAATAGCGGCTGTCGGCATAGGCATAGCGGCGCCTGTTATATGGTTTGAATTTCTCTCAAATTTCCAGAAAGAGAGATTCCTTGCGGTTTATCATCCCTCGTCGCTGACTGAAGCTGTATATAAAAAGGCTATTTACCAGCAGCAGCAGGGTCTGAGCGCAATAGGCGCAGGCAGATTGACAGGGCAGGGGCTTTTCAACGGAACTTATACCCAGGGCCATCTTGTCCCCGAAAATCAGAATGATATGATTTTTTCGGTAGTAGGCGAGGAACTCGGCTTTATAGGCTGCGTTGCACTTCTGATTTTCATTCTGCTCATCGTTCTCAAAATAATATCAATCGGCAGAAAAGCGCAGAATATGACGGGCAGACTTATCTGCTACGGTACGGCTATTATGATAGCGGCCCAGACGATAATCAACATCGGCATGTGTCTTGAAGTGCTGCCGGTTATCGGTATAACTCTGCCGTTTATGTCTTCGGGCGGCTCGGCGAGCCTTTGCATTTATATTTCCATAGGGCTCGTGCTTTGCGTTCACCGTTCTTCATTCAGCCATTCGCCGACAGAAGTGCGAAGCTCTGCAATTTCAACTCCGTTTGAGGAAATTTAATCATTTTGCTTCTTAGGGTTGACAAATAATACAACAGTGATATAATAATTTCAGCAGTTATCTTCGGGGCGGGGTGAAATTCCCCACCGGCGGTATTTGGCATCAGCCATAAGCCCGCGAACTTTTGTTGATTCGGTGAGATTCCGAAGCCGACGGTACAGTCCGGATGGAAGAAGATTTGCATTTAAACCTGCATTCCGCCCCGTACAGATTTATTCTGTACGGGGTTTTTCGATGGTAACTGTCAATATTTTTAAAGGAGAGATCTCTATGAAAAAAAACAGTTCCGTCAGAAAAATCGCAGTAACCGCAGTAATGTCCGCAATGGCAATCGTGCTGATGTTCCTTGATTTCAGCATACCGATCATGCCGTCGTTCATCAAGCTTGATTTTTCAGAGCTTCCCGGTCTTATCACGTCATTTGCTCTGGGTCCGGTATGGGGAATTGCAGTATGCTTCATCAAAAATCTGATAATCGGACTTATCAAAACGCAGACAGGCTATATCGGCGAGCTTTCAAACTTCATTCTCGGCGCAACGTTCGTTGCAATAGCGGGTTTGGTTTATCAGCGTAAAAAGAGCCGCAAATCAGCTCTTATAGGAGCTCTGCTCGGAGCGCTTGCTATGGCGGCGATCAGCCTTCCGTCAAATTATTTCGTCATCTACCCGATATACACCAAAATGATGCCCATTGAAGCTATACTCGGAATGTATCAGGCTATCTGGGGCGGCGCAACGTCACTGCTTAAAGCTCTGATAATATTCAACGTGCCGTTTACGTTCTTCAAGGGTCTTTGCAATGCACTGCTGACGTTCCTGATATATAAAAAAATATCACCGATCCTTAAAGGAAAAGATATTTAACTGTTGACAAATCACAATATATAGTATATTATATTTATGCAATTGAATATTTCCTTATTAAGAGAAGCTGAGGGAACAGGCCCTGTGAAGCTCGGCAACCTGCGTTTGCAAGGTGCTAAATCCTGCGGTTTAACCGAAAGATAAGGTGTAAAAGCCCTTGGTTATGCCGAGGGCTTTATTGTTTGAGACTAAAAAAAACGGAGGATTTTTAAATGTCTAACTATTTATTTACTTCAGAATCCGTAACTTGCGGACATCCTGATAAAATATGCGATCAGATTTCCGATGCGATCCTTGACGAAATTTTAAAGCAGGATCCTATGGGAAGAGTAGCGTGCGAAACGTGCTGCACTACCGGTCTTGTTCTTGTAATGGGCGAGATCACCACTACGGCTCAGGTCGATATTGCCGCCGTAGCGAGAAAAGTTATATGCGACATCGGCTATGATGATGATTCAAAAGGCTTTGACGGCAACACCTGCGCTGTAATTACGGCTCTCGGCAAGCAGTCGCCTGATATTGCTCTTGGCGTCAACAGATCGTTTGAGCTCAAGCAGGGCAAGGACGATCAATATAATCAGCACGGAGCAGGCGATCAGGGTATGATGTTCGGTTTTGCTTGCGATGAAACGCCTGAGTTTATGCCTATGCCGATTTCACTTGCCCATAAGCTTGCTTTAAGGCTTACGAGCGTTCGTCAGGACGGGACTCTGCCTTATCTTCGCGCTGACGGGAAAACTCAGGTCACAGTCGAGTACAACGATAAAGACGAGGTCGTAAGAATCGACACCATCGTTATTTCAACTCAGCACAGCGCCGACGTTGAGCTTGATAAAATCCGCGCCGATATAATCCAGAACGTTATTTATCCCATAATCGACGCCGACCTTATCGACGACCGCACCAAGATTTATATTAACCCGACAGGCAGATTCGTAACGGGCGGTCCTCAGGGCGACTCAGGTCTTACCGGCAGAAAAATTATAGTTGATACATACGGCGGATATGCACGTCACGGCGGCGGAGCGTTCAGCGGCAAAGATCCGACAAAAGTTGACCGTTCGGCGGCTTACGCGTGCAGATATATTGCAAAGAACGTTGTTGCCGCAAAGCTTGCAAAAAAATGTGAAATTCAGCTCGCTTACGCCATAGGCGTTGCAAGACCTGTTTCAGTAATGGTCGACACTTTCGGCACGGGCGTGATAGACGACGAGGTTATTGCCGAGATAGTAAGCGAGAATTTTGATCTTCGTCCTGCGGCAATTATTGATAAACTTCAGTTAAGACGACCGATCTACCGCCAGATTGCGGCTTACGGTCACGTTGGCAGAACGGATATAGACCTTCCGTGGGAAAAGACCGACAAGGTTGAAGCCCTCAGAAAATCAGCAGGACTTGACAATATTGACAATAACTGAGAGGTGAATTATGTCAGAATTAAAATACAAAAATCCGTCTCTTCCGGTTGAAGAAAGAGTTGAAGATCTGCTTTCAAGAATGACGCTTCGTGAAAAGATCGCTCAGCTTGATATGAAATTCGGCTCGCAGTACAGTACGAAGAATGAAAAAATAAACAACTGCGCCGTCTGTGAAGATTCAGATTACGACTGGGACAGACTCAAAGAAGATTTTCCCGACGGACTGGGATACGTTCACGACAATTATTCCGTTCCGTCAGTTATGAATAAAGTGCAGAAGTTCTTTATTGAAAATTCAAGACTCGGCATACCGGTAATTTTTACCGGTGAAGCTCTGCACGGCATCTGCGGCGTAAGAGGCACGATAATGCCGATTCCTACGGCGCTTGCCGCTACTTTTGAGCCGGAGCTGGCTTTTGACTTCGGCAGAATCGTGGGTAAAGAGGGGCGTTCCCTCGGCATTATGGAAGTGCTTTGCCCGAATCTTGACGTTGCAAGAGAGCCGAGATGGGGCAGAACGGAAGAGACCTTCGGAGAAGATACTTTCCTTGCCGCCGAAATGGGCGTTCAGGTAGTTAAAGGACATCAGAACGGCGATATTTCCGCTCCCGATTCGGTCATTTCCGAGCCGAAGCATTTCTGTGTTCACGGAATACCGGAATCAGGCATCAACTGCAGTCCCGCAAGAGCCGGCACGAGAGAGGTCGAGAGCTGTTATCTGCCCGTTTTTGAAAGAGCGATAAAAGAGGGCGGAGCATACGACGTTATGATCGGCTATAATTGTATCGACAGCGATCTTGTCATGGCTTCGAGTCATTATATGAAGGATGTTCTCAAAGATCGTATAGGGCTCAAAGGCATCTGCCGCTCCGACTGGGGCGGACTTCGCAGAATACATGAGCTTCATAACATGGCGAAAAATCCCAAAGAAGCCATTTACCTTGCAAAAAGCAACGGACTTGACTGTCAGGGCGGCAGCGAGTATCCCGATAAGCTTTGGATCGATTCGCTCGCCGAACTTGTTGACGAGGGCAGAATCGACGTTGAAAATATCAACGAATCCTGCCGCAGAGTGCTGAAGCTTAAATTTATGCTCGGATTGTTTGAAAATCCGTATACTGACGAAAATAATTATAAATCCGTTATAAACGCTCCCGAACATCTTCATAAAGCTCTTGAGATAGCTCAGAAATCAGCGACTCTTATCAAGAACGACGGCATACTTCCTCTTGACTTTAAGAAATATAAAAAGATTGCGCTTATCGGTCCTTCAACCGATAAAGTCCGTCTGGGCGGCTACTGCACAAGACCGGAGGACAGAAAGCTCGATACTCTGCTTGACGTTATGAAGCGTGAGCTTCCGGATAACGAGATTCTTCACAGTCACGGCTGCGCAATAGGATTTGATAATTTCAAATTCGAGCTTGGTGATCAGCATCATCTGGCGCAGATTCATTTTGAATCGCTTGAAGATGATCAGGAAAAAGCGATTGAGCTCGCAAAACAAAGCGACGTTATCGTTTTCTGCGGCGGCGATGATGATTATTCGAGCGGCGAGGGCAGAGACAGATGCGATATTTCTCTTTGCGGAAAGCAGAAAGAACTTCTTGCAAAATTATCTGAACTCGGCAAGCCGTTAGTCCTTGTTCTGATTCACGGCAGACCGCTTGCAATAGCTGATGAAGTGAATCTCAGCAATGCCGTTCTTTCCTTCTGGTTCAACGGAGAGCAGGGCGCTCAGGCTGTTTTCGACGCTTTGAGCGGCAGGATCAACCCTGCGGGAAGACTGCCTTTCTCGCTTCCCAGAAGCAACAATATGATACCATGCTACTATTCAATGCTGCCGGGCAGAAGCAATAATTATTACGAAGGCGACGGCACTGCGCTGTTTGAATTCGGTTACGGTCTGAGCTATACTAAATTTGAGTATACGGCAATGAGCGTTGAAAAAACAGGAGCAGCGGACGCAAAAGTTAAAGTCACCGTTAAAAACGCCGGAGGCAGAGCTGGCGACGAAGTAGTACAGATTTACGTTGAGGACTGCGAGAGCACGGTTGTAACACCGGGCGTTCTGCTCAAAGGATTCAAGAGGATAAGCCTTGAGCCGGGCGAAGAAAAAACGGTTGAATTCAGCCTCGGCTTTGATTCGTTCAAGCTTATGAACGCAAAGTATGAGTGGGTTGTTGAACCCGGTACGTTTAAAATTCACGCTGCGGCGTCTTCAAGGGATATCCGTCTTACAAAAGAATTTGTTGTTGAATAATATATTGGAGCCGACAGATTTTACGTCTGCCGGCTTTTTTGATTTTGTTTATTTTATTCTTGAAAACCGTATGGATGTGTGATACAATTTTAAAGATAATAATTAAGTATGTTTTTTCGGAAAGGCAGAGATTTGTTTATGAAAACCTGCGTGAGCAGTTACAGCTTTTCATCGTTCATGTCAAAGAATCAGAAGACTCAGGCTCAGCTTATCCCAATAGCTAAAGAAATGGGATTTGACGCTATTGAGTTTACTGATCTTGCTGTACCTGACGGAATGAGCGAAAAAGAATACGGGAGCTTTATCCGTTCGGAATGTGAAAAATATTCAATAGACGCTGCGGCTTATACAGTCGGAGCAGATTTTCTTAATTGCAGAGACATAAGCGAAGAAATCGAAAGAATTTGTTCAAAAATCGATACCGCAAAGGCGATGGGAGTCTCTCTGCTCCGTCACGACGCCACTGTTGGTTATCGTGATGAAAGAAAAAAGTATTGTTCGTTTGAATCAGTCTTGCCGACTCTTGCTCATGGATGCCGCGCCGTTACGGAATACGCCGAAAAAGCGGGTATACAGACGATGGTTGAAAATCACGGATTTTTCTGTCAGGACAGCGACAGGGTAGAACGTCTTATCGGTATGGTTAATAATCCGAATTTCGGCTGGCTTGTGGATATCGGAAACTTCCTTTGCGCCGACGAAAATCCCGTTTCTGCCGTCGGTAAAGCCGCTGCTCACGCCAAGCACGTTCACGTCAAGGATTTCCATGTAAAAAGCGGCAGCGAATTTGATCCCGGCAGAGGATTTTTCACATCAAGAGGTGGTAACTACCTCAGAGGAGCAATTCTCGGTCAGGGCAATGTTCCCGTTTATCAATGCCTGAAAATCATTGAATCAAGCGGCTATGACGGATATGTTAGCATAGAGTTTGAAGGAATAGAAGATAATATTCCGGCTATTGAAACAGGGCTTGAAAATCTTAAAAAGATGCTTGCCGCATTATAAAATCAAGGAGTGTTCACAATGAAAAAAGCAATAAGCGTTGCATTATTTACCGTGCTGTTTATAGCGGTCTGCGCCGGCGCATTGTTCGGTTATTTCAAATATAATCAGACAGATTTCAGCTTTGCCGACGGAACAAAGAGCGGAACTCTTGAAATCAGCAAATATAACGGTGACGCCGTAAATATTGAAATACCGTCTTCTTACCACGGAAAGAAGGTAGCTTATATTTCAAAAGAAGCTTTCAGAGGCTCTGATATTGAGTCGGTCACTTTTCCTGACAGCATTGTAAGCATCGGTGAGTCGGCATTCAACGAATGTGAAAAACTCAGCAGCGTAAAATTCGGCAAAGGACTTGAATATTTGGGAATGTTCGCTTTCAGAGGATGCGTTAAACTTGAAAGTGTTGAATTTTCTTCTGAACTTAAAAGCTTTGATGCAAGCGCATTTCTGGATTGCGAAAACCTCAAAGAAATAAAATTAGGCGATAAAGCTGAATTTACCGATGTAAACGGAGTCATTTTTTCAAAGGATCAGACGACTGCCGTATGGTCGCCTGCCGACAAAGATCTTGCATCTTTTGATTATCCTCAGAACGTAAAAAAATACGGCGCATTCTTCTTCTACGGTCACGATGAAATAACGTCGTTTGATTTCCCTGACGGGACCGAAGCGGTCGAGCGCGGCGTTCTGGCTGAATGTAAAAATCTTACAAAGGTAACATTGCCTCAGAGCGTAAAAAGAATCGATCACAGCGCTTTCTATGACTGCAAATCGTTAAAATCCGCCAATTTGCCCGCATCCATCAGTTCGATAGGCGATTCCGTATTTTCGTGCGACGGAATCAAAAATCTTGACACGGTGCTTACCGTAAAAAAAGATACGTACGCCTATAATTATGCGGTGCAGAATAAACTCAACTATGAACTTGCCTGAATTCAAAGCCGTTATTTTTGATCTTGACGGCACGCTTCTAAACACTCTGGGCGATCTTGCCGATGCCGTCAATTATGCGATGAGAGCAAAGTCTTATCCCGAAAGGACGGTTGAAGAAGTACGGCGTTTTATCGGCAACGGAATAGCGAAGCTTATCAGCAGAAGCGTTCCGCCGGACACTTCTCAGGACGATATTCAGGAGGCTCTCAGTCTTTTTACCGATTATTACGGCAGTCATATGCGCGATAAAACTCAGCCGTATGAAGGTATTATGAATTTACTCGCCGGACTTCGCGAACAAGGGCTAAAAACCGCCGTCGTATCCAATAAACACGACAGCGCGGCAAAGGCTCTTGTAAAGAGTTTTTTCGGTGATCTGATCGATTATACTCAGGGTAAGACTGACGGTATAGCCGCAAAGCCTGATCCCGGTTCTTTGCTTAAAGCGGCAGAGAGTGTGGGCGCCGATATTAAAAGCGTTCTGTACGTCGGGGATTCTGACGTTGACGTTTTGACGGCTCATAACGCCGGATGCGTGTGCGCAGGCGTTGTATGGGGCTACCGTGACGAAAGTTTGCTCAAAAAGTCAGGCGCCGATTTTATCGTTCACTCAGCCGATGAATTATATTTTTTAATTAAAAATTAAAAAAAATTAAAAAAAGTATGGTATTTTTTAAAAATATGTGTTATAATGCATCAGGTATTATAGTTATTGGAGGGTATACAGATGGGAAAAACAGTTAAAGGCCGCGTCCTTATTTCGATTACGTCATTTTTATGCGTAGTTGCTATATGCATTTGGGCTAACAGCGGCATACCGTCGTTATACGAAAGTTATAAACAGAAATCTATAGCCGAGGCTCAGGCATCAGCTTCAAGTTCATCACAGCAGGTTTCCAAGCCTGCGGCAACTCAGCCTGCAGTTACTCCTGCAGCAACGGAAACACCCGCAGCAGCAGAAGAGACCGCAGCTCCGGTAGAGGATACAGCTTCTTCAGATGCCAACGTTTTTGAAATTGAAGAACCTGCGGCAGAAGAACCTGCAGAAGTTGCAGAAGAGCCCGTTGAGGAAGTTGAAGAAGAGACAGCAGAGGACGAACCTGTTGAAGAAGAGCCGGTTGAGGAAGAAAAGAGCTTCTTTGAAAAGGTTATTGATTTCATCAAAGGCATTTTCGACAGTCTGTTCTCAGGCAGCTTCCTTGATAAGATTAAAGAGTTTTTCTCAGGTCTTTTAGGTCTTGTAGGTATCCAGTTATAATTTGATACAGATTTAACCGTCTGCGAGTCAGGCGGTTATTTTTTTGCGTTCTGTCAAAAATAAATACATATTATCAGAAACGGAAATGATATTTTGGATTTTTTTGATTATCTGTATTTATTCGGCGGACTGTCGCTTTTTCTTTTCGGAATGAAATTTTTAAGCTCTGAAATGCAATCAAGAGCTGATGAAAGGCTGAAAAACACCCTTCTAATCGTATCAGGCAGCAAATACAAAGGTTTTTTATTCGGCGTTTTGTCAACGGCTCTGATACAGTCCTCATCGGCAGTAACGGCTATGATGACTGACTTTGCGGGAGCGGGGATTCTGCCGGTTGAAAATACTGTCGGTATAATCATCGGTTCAAACGTAGGTACTACTGTCACTGCATGGCTTATCGGGGCGGCAGGGATAAACGCGTCGATTCCTTTTTTCTCTTTTTTGAAACCTGCGGCTATTGCTTCACTCTTTTCAATAATCGGTATTATTTTTTACAATACCGGCATAAAGAATGATAAGAGAAAAAATACAGGAAGCATTCTTTTCGGCTTTTCAATGATAATGTACGGGCTTTATTTTATGTCTGAATCTGCGCAGGAGCTTAAAAGCGAAGAATGGGCAATGAACTTATTTTCACATCTTTCGTCTCCTTTGGCGGGATTTGCTGCAGGTGCGGCGGTAACTGCGATAGTTCAGAGCTCATCCGTCAGCGTCGGGATTTTGCAGGCTGTATCCGTTACCGGCGCATTCACTCTTAATGATTGCGTGCCGATAATACTCGGTCAGAACGTCGGCGCTTGTTCAGCCGCTCTTATTGCATCGGTTTCAAACGGCAGAGAATCAAAAGCGGCTGCAATGATACATCTGTATTTTAATATTTTCAGTTCTTTCTTGTTTTATGTGCTTCTGAGAGTATTGCTTCACTTTTTTGATATTGATGTTTTTTATCGTGATGCAGACAGTATAAACATTGCTCTTATTCATACGCTCTTTAATGTTTTTGCGGCGGCTGTTATGCTCCCGCTTTCATCACCGCTTCAAAAAGCGGCTGTGAAAAGTGTAAAAATGTATTGACCTGCAACGGTTTTTATTATACAATAAAATGTAATGTATTGTTAATGGGAGGAGGGGCTGCGGCTGAGCAGAAACAAAAAGAAAAACGGAAAAACCGCATTGTTTAAAATTATTTCGATCATATGCTTCGCTGCCGGAATCGCTCTTGTAGTGCTTCTCCATTTTTCAGGGAATGAATCCGTCAGGCATTGGTGGCAGACTTATGAAAATTATTTGAGCGAGATGCAGATGAAAGTTGAAAATATGGATAATAAAGGTTATCTGTTTTTAACGCTTATGTTCCTTTTCGGATTCAAAGCATTCTGGCCGCTTTATCCTCTGTCGATTCTCTGCGCCGCCGCCGGAGTTGTTTTTCCGTTTTATATAGCGATACCTGTAAATATTGCAGGTATGATAATTCATTTTACTATCAAATATTTATGGGGCAAAAGGATGGGACCCGGAGGCGTTAATCTTATTCTTCAGAAGAACGAGACTATCAGGCGCCTGATCAGAACGGAAGACGCAGGCAATCCGTGGCTGCTGGTTGTTTTCAGGTTTGTTCCGTTTATTCCGGTGAATTCGGTAAGTCAGCTTTACGGCTCGCTGGGATTCAGCTACCGTAAATTTTTACTGCTTTCTCTGGCAGGGTATATGCCGCTTTTATGCTCTTATACTTTGGTCGGCAGAAATGCACATAATCCGTTGTCGGCAGGATTCCTGATTCCTCTTATCATACTCGCTTTCTCCGGTGCGGTTATATCGTTAGTTATCAGCATTGTATTGAAATATCAAAAAAACAGGAGTGAAAAAAATGTCAGCAATCAATAATTTAAGGCAGAACCTTGATTCGGGAAATCTTGATGAAGCTTTGCTTCGCATTTATACAGAGGCTTCTCTTCCTTCACAGAAAGAAAGATATGCCGAAATATTGGATACTTTTGAAAGTCTTTACGGCTCAGACGGCGACGTTCGTCTTTTCAGCGCTCCGGGCAGAACTGAAATCGGCGGCAATCACACCGACCACAATCACGGTAAAGTTCTTGCCGCAAGCATCAATCTTGATACTGTTGCGGCTGCGGCTGCAAGAGACGACAACATAATCTGTGAAAAATCAGCAGGTCACGAGATGAACAAAGTCGATCTTTCTGATCTTGAGCCGAATGAAAAGGAATACGGTCTTTCAAGCGCTCTTATCAGAGGTATGTGCGCGGGATTCAGAAAGAACGGATACAACATCGGCGGATTC
This sequence comes from Oscillospiraceae bacterium, assembly GCA_902789095.1. Lineage (GTDB taxonomy): Bacteria > Bacillota > Clostridia > Oscillospirales > Acutalibacteraceae > CAG-488. Next base: position 53,224 of record CADAMY010000011.1, read on the forward strand.
AATTCAACCGGAGTTACTCAGGTGCTTTCAGGATCGGGACTTTCCTCTTCTGCTGCATTTGAAGTTCTTATCGGCACGATCCTCAATTATCTTTATAATGACGGCAACGTTTCCAGCGTTGAAATAGCAAAGATCGCCCAGTTTGCCGAGAACGAATACTTCGGCAAGCCGAGCGGACTGATGGATCAGATGGCTTGCTCGGTAGGCGGATTTATTTCTATCGACTTCAAGGACACTAAAAATCCTGTTGTAGAAAAAATCGACTTTGATTTTGCCGCAACGGGTCATTCGCTTTGCATCGTTGACACCAAAGGCAGTCACGCTGACCTTACGGACGAGTATGCCGCTGTCAGAAGAGAAATGGAAAACGCCGCTTCGGTTTTTGACAAGAGCGTTCTTCGTGAAGTTGACGAAAATGATTTTTATAAAAAGATACCTGAAATCAGAGCCAAATTCGGCGACAGAGCCGTACTCAGAGCTACTCATTTCTATAATGAGAACAGACGAGTTGACGAGCTTAAAGCGGCGCTTGCCGATAATGATTTTGAAACATTCAAGTCAATTATCACAGAGAGCGGACATTCATCGTTTATGTTTAATCAGAACGTATTTGCGCCGTTCCAGCCAAAAGTTCAGCCTGTTTCAGTTGCGCTTTCGATATGTGAAAGAGTTCTTCGCGGCAGAGGCGCATGGCGTGTTCACGGCGGCGGATTCGCAGGCACTATCCAGGCTTTCGTTCCTGACGATATGCTTTGTGTTTTTTCTGATGAAATCGAGGCTGTTTTCGGCGAAGGCTCATGCCATATACTTAAAATAAGACCGTTCGGCGGTATTGAAATTAAATAAAAAATTAAAAAAGGGGCTGCTCAGCGCAGTCCCGAATAATAATTATTATAATCGGGATGATTTTTATGGATTTATGTCAGACTCTTTTCGGTTTGGCAGAGGCGTCAGGCACTTCGGGGCAGGAATATATAACTGCCGGGTATGCGCTTGATCTTCTCAGTAAATTTATGCCTGCGCACGTTGACGCTCTCGGCAGCGTTGTGGGCGAAAATGACGGCGAGGGCTGTCATTATCTGCTTGATGCTCATCTTGACAGCATCGGACTTGTAGTTACGGGAATTGAAGAAAACGGATTTTTAAGAGTTGATAAGTGCGGCGGTACGGACGCAAGAGTGCTTCCGGCACATGAGGTTATTGTTCACGGCAAAGAGAAGGTTTACGGAGTTATAACCTCAATACCGCCTCATCTTGCCCGTGATGAAGGTAAAAAGGCGGCAGGCTTTGACGAAATTATGATAGACACAGGTCTTGACGGCGATAAAGCTAAAGAAATTATCAGAGTTGGCGACAGAGCTACGTTTGTTTCTTATTACGGTAAAATGCTTAACAACACCGTAAGAGGAGCGTATTTTGACGATAAAGCAGGTATGTGCGCCGTTCTGCGCTGTCTTGAGATTCTAAAAGAAAACAACTGCAATAAAAAGCTGAGCGTTCTTTTCTCCGCTCAGGAGGAAACGGGCGGATCGGGCGCTGCGGCGGCAGGCTTCAGATGTGAAGCGGACAAGAGCATCAGCGTTGATGTAAGCTTTGCCAAAACGTCGGATACGCCGAAAGATATAACAGCTTCACTCGGCAAAGGTACGATGATCGGCTTTTCACCGGTGCTCAGCTATTCTATGAGCTGTGAATTAAAAGCGCTTGCCGAAAAAAAGAATATTCCTTACCAGCTTGAAATAATGCCTGATTCCACAGGCACGAATGCCGATAATCTTGCGGTTGCGGCAGGCGGCAGAAAGGCGGCTTTGCTCTCAATACCTATGAAGAATATGCACACTCCGGTTGAGACCGTATCGCTTGACGATATAGAAGCAACGGCTCGCCTTATGGCGGAATATATAATGAACGACGGAGGGCTTGAGGCATGACTGATTTAATAAAAAGACTCTGCCTTCTGAACGGCACATCCGGCAGAGAAGACGAAGTGAGAAACTTCATAATAAACGAAATTAAGGATTATGCCGATTCTCTCAGCGTCGATAATCTCGGCAATCTCATCGTTTTCAAAAAGGGCAGAAAAAGAGCAAAAAATAAAATAATGCTCGACGCCCATATGGATGAGGTCGCTTTCATGATAACCTGTATAAATTCTGACGGTACGCTGTCGTTTGAAAGCGTCGGCGGAATAAATACTGCCGTTATGACAGGCATTCCCGTAAGCGTGGGAAAAGATAAAATCAGCGGTGTGATAGGCGTATTGCCGATTCACCTTACTCCAAAAGACAAAAAGCAGGATCTTCCGTCAAAAAGCTCATTGTGTATTGACATAGGCGCCGCATCGTATGAAGAAGCCCGGAAGGTTGTTTCTCCCGGTGACTGCGCATATTTTGATTCTGATTTTGTTCAGTTCGGCGACGGATATTTAAAATCAAAAGCGCTTGATGACAGAGCGGGATGCGCTATGCTGATTGCTCTTATTAAGGAAGAGCTTGAGTATGACGCATATTTTACTTTTTCGGCAGGCGAAGAAGTCGGCTACGGCGCTGCGGGAGCGGCGGCGTTTACAGTAAAGCCCGATTACGCCATAGTGTGCGAAACAACGACTGCGGCTGATCTTGCAGGTGTTGACGAAAATAAAAAAGTATGCAGACTCAAGTGCGGCGGCGCAGTTTCTTTTATGGACAGACGCACGGTTTACAGCAAAGATATGTTTGACCTCGCTCTTGATACGGCAAATAAGCTCGGTATTCCCGCTCAGCCTAAAACCATGGTAGCAGGAGGGAATAACGCGGGTCATATCCATAAAACAGCAGGCGGAATAAAAACGGTAACGGTTTCCGTTCCGTGCCGTTATCTTCATTCTCCGTCGTGCGTTGTAAGCGTTGACGACGTATATTCGTCTCTGAATCTTGTCAGAGCGCTTATCGGGGAGCTTGCAGATGCTTAAACTGGCAGCAGATTTTTCTGACGATTTAAAACAGATCTGTTCGCTCGATGCTTTCGGAACAAGGATCCTCGGATATTTTCAGACTTACGCTGATAAATTCGACTTCTGCACTGTCTGGATTCAGCATGACGATTCCGGCAAACCGTCGGCGGCTGTGAGCAGAGTGAACGGAGATATAACTGTCTGCGCAGGTGAAAATGCAGATTATGATGAACTTTCGGCGTTCGTTTCAATGAGCGATTATGCTTCACTTCAATGCCAAAAGAGCGTTATGAATAAGCTCGGACTGATTTCCGATACCGACGGTTACGTTCTGAGATTCAATCCCGGCGAGTATTCCGATAAAGATATTTCGCATACTGCGGATTTTAAAGAGATTTATGATATAATCAAAGGCGCAGGACTGATGGGAGTGGGCGATTATCTGCCCTGGCTCTCTGACGTCACATACCGTGTGAATCACGGTACGGCTCTGCCTGCCGTAATAGCTGAAGACGGCGGGACGGTTTCCTGCGCAATGGCTTTATTTATAACTGATGAAGCCGCCCTGCTCGGCGCAGTCGCAACAAAAAACGATTACAGAGGCCGCGGATATGCAGGCAGGCTGGTAAAATATTTAGGCAATAAAATGACAAAACAAAACAAAAAAACCTATCTTCTTTGCAAACAGGGATCAATATTTGATTTCTATGAATCGATTGGTTTTGAAAAAGAAGATGAATGGTCGGCAATTACCCCGGAGGAAAAATGAATAGCTTTTTCAAATTTGATGATAAAATAAAAGATGCCGCAGATAAAGCTCTGAAAAAAGCGGAAACTAAGTTTGCGGAAATTGAAGAGATAAGTGAATATAACCAGCAGAAAGTCCTCTCAGCTTTTATTAAAAACGAAGTGAGCGAGAGTATGTTTGCCGAGTCAACAGGCTACGGCTACGGCGACAGAGGCAGAGAGGTTATAGATAAAGTCGTAGCTGATGTTTTCGGCGCTGAGGATGCGATTTTCAGGCACAATTTTACCTGCGGAACACATACGCTCACTATCGGTCTTTTCGGACTTCTCAGAACAGGGGACACGATGCTTTGCGTTACAGGCACTCCCTATGACACTATTCAGCCTGTTATCGGCATTGACGGCAAGGGTAAAGGTATGGGAAGCCTTGCCGATTACGGAATAAACTACCGTCAGGTTGACCTTAAAAATCAGAAGCCGGATATTCCTGCGATAATCGAAGCTCTTGATGAGAGCATAACGATGGTTTATATCCAGCGTTCAAGAGGATACGATACAAGACCAAGCCTGTCCGTTGAGGAAATAGGCGAGATCATAAAAGCGGTCAAAGAGCACAGCAATGCCGTCGTTATGGTCGACAACTGCTACGGCGAATTCACTCAGAAGCTTGAGCCCACTCAGGTCGGAGCGGATATAATCGCAGGCTCTCTTATCAAAAATGCAGGCGGCGGAATAGCCAGAACAGGAGGATACATAGCAGGCAGACACGATCTTGTTGAAAAATGCGCTTACAGGCTTACTACTCCGGGACTTGGCAGAGAAGTCGGCGCAACGCTCGGAATGAGCCGTGAACTGTTTTTGGGATTTTACTGCGCTCCGCATGTAGTAGGCGAAGCTCTGAAAAGCGCCGTTTTTGCTGCGTCGCTTTTTGAAACTCTCGGCTTTGAGTCTTCACCTTCAAGCGAAGAAAAAAGATGCGATATAGTTCAGACGATAAAGCTTCGCAAAGCTGAGAATCTTATAGCTTTCTGCCAGGGACTTCAGAAGGGCTCGCCGATAGACGCTTTCGTTACTCCCGAGCCGTGGGATATGCCGGGTTATGACGATAAAGTTATTATGGCGGCGGGAGCTTTTACAATGGGCTCGTCGATCGAGCTTTCGGCAGACGGACCGCTTCGTGAGCCTTTTGCGGTCTGGATGCAGGGCGGAATCAATTTTTACAGCGCCAAAACGGGTATAATGCTTGCCGCTCAGGAAATGTTGAATAAAGGGCTGATTTAATTGGAATATAAAGGAATTTCAGGCGATACGCTGTTCCTGCTCGCTCAGAACAGATTTGAAAACAGCAGGGATTTTTATGAATCCCATAAGGAAGAAATCAAGCAGGGCATAACGATACCGCTCAGAGTTATAGCAGGCTCAATGAACGAGCTTATGTTTTCAATAGATGAGATGATGAATCTTGAGCCAGTCAAAATGGTTTCAAGGGTCAGACGGGATACGAGATTTACTAAGGACAAGCATCTTTACAGGGATAATCTCTGGGTAATGTTTATGCGCCCGAAGCATGAGTGGTATATGTACCCGTGTATGTGGTTTGAAGTGAGGCAGGAATGTTTCAGCTACGGCGTAGGGGGATTCTATATGCCTCCCGCATTGCTTGAAATTTACAGAAAGCATCTTATTGAAAATGAAGAGGAGTTTGTTTCGGCTCTGAGAAGCGTGAGAAAAACAGGCGCCGTATTCAGCGGTGAATGTTACAAAAAGCCGAAGCCCGGCTCGCCTTCTCCTGCCGTTCTGCCGTATTACAACATCAAGAGCCTTTATTTCAGCGTTACGAGAACTGATTTTGAGATGCTTGAAACCGACAGAATAATTGAAGACCTTAAAAAAGCGTATAAGGCGTTTGCGCCGTTATATAAGTTTCTTTTAAAAGTATCAGATGAATATCTGGCAAATAAGGAGGCAGATTATGAGTTATAAAAATTTAAAGAGCGGTACCGATATCAGGGGAGTTGCCGCCGACGGATTTGAAAATGATCCTTTGTTTCTGAGCGATAAAATAGTAAAGCAGGTAGCCCTTTCCTTTGCTGATATGCTCAGCGGCAGAACGGGCAAGGATCCTTCGCAGCTTAAGATCGCTGTCGGTCACGATTCAAGGGTATCTGCCGGCCGCATTAAGAACGATATTATCGAAGCTCTTACGTCAAAAGGCGTCAGCGTTGTTGATTGTTCGCTTGCTTCAACGCCTGCGATGTTTATGTGCGTGCTGGAGCTTGAATGCGACGGCTCTGTTCAGATCACGGCGAGTCATCACCCGTGGGACAGAAACGGTCTTAAATTCTTCACTCCGTCAGGCGGATTTGAAAGTGAAGATATAACCGAAATCCTTGAAAGAGCTGAAAAACAGAGTGTGGAAACAGCTCTGAATCCCGAGCTTGTAAAAAAGGTTGACTATATGTCTCAGTATGCATCAAATCTGCGGGAAATGATTAAAAAAGGCGTAAACGCAGAAGATTACGAGCATCCTCTCAAAGGTTATAAGATAATTGTTGACGCAGGCAACGGAGTCGGCGGATTTTATGCAAGAGACGTTCTTGCTCCTCTTGGCGCAGATACCGACGGCAGTCAGTTCCTTGAGCCTGACGGAATGTTCCCCAACCACATCCCGAATCCCGAAGCGCCTGCGGCTATGGAAAGTATTTCCGGGGCTGTAATCAAAAGCAAGGCGGATCTCGGTATTATATTTGATACCGACGTTGACAGAGCGGGATGCGTATATAAAAACGGCGACGAGATCAACCGCAACAGCCTTGTAGCTCTTGCGAGCGCAATAGCGCTTGACGGCAAAGAGGGCGTAATCGTTACTGATTCTGTTACGTCTGACGGATTGAAGGAGTTCATTGAAAGCCTCGGCGGCGAACATTACAGATTCAAGAGAGGTTATAAGAACGTTATAAATAAACAGATCGAGCTGAATAAAGCGGGAAAATTCTGTCCTCTTGCGATGGAAACATCAGGTCATGCCGCATTCAAAGAGAATTATTATCTTGATGACGGCGCATATCTTATGACAAAAATAGTA
>CADAMY010000012.1 GCA_902789095.1 Oscillospiraceae bacterium
GAAAGATGAACTCTTCTTGCCAACGAAACCTTTGCCATACCGTAAAGGAACGGCACGGCGTAACCGCTCATTGCCATTCCGCTGAAGGCAGTTGCGGCAAACGACAAAAGTAAAAGAATGTTGACTGCCGTCTGAATTATGCGGTATGCTCTGTACTTACCTTTGAATAAAGCGCCGTACCATTTTATATTAAGAATCTGATGCAGAATTACAAGGACCGTCATACCGATGCCAAGCCATTCGTGAGTCATTTCGCCTGTGACCTGAAAAGCCATTAAGCAAAGCAGAATAACCGTAAGAACGGCGTCGATTATCCGTCTGATATTATTTTTACTTTTTGCCTTCATAAAAATCTCCGTTCTTTATTTTAATCCGTCGATCCAATTTTGAATCTCTGATTCCGAAACGCTGCCGCCGAATCGTTTGCCCTCAAGCCACGTTCCGCTCTTTGACAGGCTTTCAAGATTTTTGCCGCTTCTGCCGATACCGCTTCCGCCTGACGTGCAGAACGGTATCATCGTTTTGCCTTCAAAATTATAACTTTCAACAAACGTATCCATAATTCTCGGCTCTTCGCCCCACCAGATCGGATAACCGATATAAATCGTATCGTAACCGTCTAATGAAATCTTTTCGCTCCCTATTTCAGGTCTGGCAGAAGAATCGTTCTGTTCTGTCGTCGAGCGGCTGTTTGAATCATTCCAGTCAAGGTCAGCGCTTGTGTACTCCTTCGCCGCTTTGATTTCATAAGTATCTGCTCCGGTAAGTGAAGCAATTTTTTCCGCAACGCCTTTTGTCGTGCCTGTTGCCGAAAAATAAACTACCAATGATTTGCTCTGTGCTTTATCGTTTTTAGTCTGCTCCGGTTCTTCCTGTTTTTCTGTTTCGTCCTGTTTCTGAGACGTTGTATCCGGCTGTGATTTGGTTTGTGACTCAGCCTGACTGCTTTTGCACGCCGCCAGAGAAAACAGCATTATAAAACTGAGCAGAAAAGCCGTAAATCTGATTTTTCCTGTTTTCATCATTCTGCCTCCTTTATTTTCTGATCACCTGTTGACCAAACGTGTTTTTTATCTGCGTCAGCCCGCTTATTCTGAGCCATAACTCCCGCAAGTGCGTGCGGAACGTACGGCTCTTCAAGATAGGTGATTTCACTTTCCGTAAGTTTTAATTCGACAGCCTTTGCAGCGCCTTCGATATGATGAAGTTTTGTTGCGCCGACAACGGGAGACGTTACTTTTGTAAGAAGCCATGCAAGGGAAATTTCGGTCATAGTCACGCCTCGTTTTTCGGCAAGCTCGGCAACACGGCTGATTATTATATTATCAACCTTGGCTGTTGCGTCATATTTGAATTTTGCGTAGGTGTCCTCAGCCGCGCGTTTAGTATCGCCTTCGCCGGGTTTTCTTGAAAGTCTGCCGCTTGCAAGAGCGCTGTAAGGAGTAAGAGCTATGTTTTCCTCCTCACAGTAAGGAACCATCTCACGCTCTTCTTCACGAAAAATTAGATTATAATGCCCCTGAACAGACACAAACTTTGCAAATCCTTCTTTCTCAGCAATCGCATTTGCTTTTGCTATCTGCCATGCAAAGCAGTTTGAAATGCCAATGTATCTTGCTTTGCCTGCTTTAACAACACGGTTAAGCCCGTCAAGAATATCATAAATCTCAGTATTCCAATCCCACATATGATAGATGTATAAATCCACATAATCCATACCGAGATTTTTAAGGCTTGTATTGATCATGTTTTCAATATGCTGCTGTCCGCTGATTCCGTCTGCGATTTCCTGAGGTGTGCGAGGTAAAAACTTAGTGGCAACGACCACATCGTCCCGGACAGCAAAATCCCTGAGCGCTCTGCCGACGTACTGTTCGCTTGTACCGCTTTGATATGCGATAGCGGTATCATAGAAGTTTACGCCGAGATCAAGTCCCTGCCGGATAATTTCTCTTGTATGCTCTTCGTCAACGGTCCAGGAATGCTGTCCCCTGCCGGCATCGCCGAATCCCATGCATCCCATACATATTCTTGATACGTTAAGGTCCGAATTTCCGAGTTTTGCGTATTTCATCAAGCTGTCTCCTTTATTGAAAGATGAAAATTATTTCATTTCTTTTTCCCAGAATCTTATAACGTTGAGTCCAAGTGAGTCTGCTGTTTTTTCAAGATTCAGCACTTCTTCATCGGTAAGAGCTATTTCAGCCGCTTTCACAGCATCCTCAACGTGATTTATTTTCGTGACGCCTATTATCGGAAGCGTTCAGCTCCGTTTCAATTATAAATCATTGTTTCAGTTTCTCTGCAGAAGCTTTATTGCGCAGTTATAAGCAAGCTCATAAATAGTATGATAACGATAGTTTACTCCTGCCGTTTTCATAGCTTCCTTTTGTTTTTCAGTCACTACGGCATAAGGATAAATACCGTAAATAAACGGGAAGAAATTATATATGAACTCTTCGGAATCAACGTCTTCAACGAATTTTCTGATAAGTCTGTCAACCGCATCAATAGAAGCACCGTATGCTTTTTTGAACTCAACAAGGCTTTCCATACGGCTGTTCGCTTCCATATCGTAATGATTCATACTCATCAATTTCAGCAAAAGCTCTCTTCTTTCAAGTGAAGCGGCAAGAGCCTGAGCCGTCTGCTGACGTGAAAGCGAATCATTGCCGGCAATCACGCCGTTCAATTCCTCTACCCAGAGTTCATATTCTCCCTGCAGAATCGCAAGAAAAATTTCCTCTTTTGTTTCAAAGTAATTATAAATCGACGGACGGGTAAATGAAGTATAATTTGCGATTTCCTTGATCGTAATATCCTTAAAGCTCATCGTTCTGTATAATTCTTTGCAGGCTTTTATGATCTCCTCCCTGCGCGCATTCGTCAGCGCTGCAGACCCTCTCGGCATAATAATCCCTCCGTATAATCAAAGCTGACACCGTGTCAGTAATTGTATTATACAACTATTCTGACACGGTGTCAATATATTTTTTAAATTTTTTACCAGATATACAATTCAACAGGTCCTGATAATCCGCCTGATGCGTAATCTTCTGCATAAGATTTTTCTGCTTCAAAATAAGGGGATAACTCTTCGATCTTCCACTTATCGAAATAGTCGGTATAAGCATACAGATTTGCCGAAGTATTTGTAACTGTAACCTTGAGCGTATTTTGCTTTTTCAGTATTCTTTCGCCGAAGCTAAGTCTGTAAGGCGGCATCAGCGCTGTGCCCAGAGAAACGCCGTTCAGGCAGACTTCAGCAGTAAAGCGCACTTCACCGAGATCGATCTCCCCTGCTTTGCCGATATACTCATCACTGAGTTCAAATTCAGTTTCATATACACAGCTCCCCGAATAGGCTTTGCCCGTAATATTAGACCAGTCGCCCAGATCAACGGGAATCTTTTTATCCGGATGATTTATAATACCGAATCCGTTATCATCAATGGTGAGTTCACTCTCTTTTCTGAGAAGAAAACCGTTCCGGATTTCAATTTTTTTGTTGTATTTTTTCAGGTTATACGAACTTAGTTTTTCATTTGTCGATATAATTACCGCAGTTTCTCCTACGGCAAGCGAAATACTGAGAATACCGTTATCCGTTTCAAAGCGGCGTATTTCACCGCTTAACGGATCGATCAGATAACCGTTCGTAAATGGCAGGCTTATTCTGTAATCTCCGCTGTCTCCCGACTCACGGAATAAAAACAAAAGCTCATCTTTTTCCGACTTTCTGAGCATAGCTCTGAGACCTGTTTTATCTGCTTTAATTACAGGCAAAATTCCATTGATATCGTTCCGGACAATTCCTCCGCCGTTTATAAAACGGTTAAGTATTTTCGCTGTTTCTTCAGGAACAAAAGCGCCCTCAGGTATAATTATATTCTTATATGAAGCGCTGCCGGCTCTGATAAATCCTTCGTCAATTCCCGGAGCCGATTGAATTATATCGTCGTCAACAATATCAAAATCAACAATCATTTCCTCAAGCGCTCTGCCGAGTGAGTCAAACTTTTCTGACACTTTCTTAGCATTAAGCCTTCCCTGAAAATCTTTGACAGGGTAATAAAGCGCTGTGTCGCAGACTCGTTTGCCTACGGTGTAAAGATACGACAACCGCTCAATGTATCGGTTAAATTCACCAAGGTGACGGTAATACATCTGATTTTCGGTAAAAACCGGCAATTCCTGAGCAAGATATGTGCCTTTGCGGCCAAGCGGAAAATTAAAAAAATTAAAGACGTTTATTCCTCTTACAGCCTGATAACCTACCGTATACCGCATTATATCGTAAGTAAGCCCGGGACCTGCAACGCCGAAGCTCTCGGTCATTGCCAAATCCGTACCGTTTTGCGCTGCGGCTGATGAAGCGTATCTCGGAAAAAATCCGTTATAAGCGTTCATATCATCTTTTACCGTCGTCAGATTTTCAGGGTATAATTGACGCCATATAACGTCAATTCCGGGAATATCAAAGCATCTGAGCGCTCGCATAAGATTGAAATTATTGCCGCCGTTTACACACCCGAGCGGATCGTGGTCTTTATCCATATGTCCCGTAAATTTAGCGCCGTGATCATTTGCCCATTTTTTGCAAGGCAAAAGAAAACTGCCGCAGAATTCCTTGCTGAGCATATCATACCAGCGGTGAAGAATATGAACGTTTTGTTCAGTTGCTTCAATATCCTCCGCAATCAGCGGCAGATAAGGCAATATCGACTCACCGTATTCTTTTTCATAAAGGACTGCAAGCCTTTTGCTGAACGCATATGCAGGTGCTTTCGGTTCATCTGTAAATACGGCTTTGACTGTTTTGCCGAATTCCGATTCAAGATATTCCGCATATTTTTCGTGAGTGATTTTTATAAAATAGTCAGTCGCATTTTTGTTGAGAAGATCGGGATAATCTGATCCACCTAAAATATCACTTTCTATATAATATTCGTCAACTGAGCAATCCGAAACGAAGCTGAAGCCTTCATCAATCATTTTATTCTCAGCAAACGCCGCTATTACGTCAAAAGAAGATTTTTGATATACTTCACCAGCGCAGAAATTTGTTTTTTTAGTTTCCAGCGTACTTTTGGCAAACTCCGGATGATCACGCATCACTTTACCGCATGCGCCGCCGGACGGCCAGCCGCCTTCGTCATAAATCCAGCAGAGCATTCCCAGTTCTTTTCCTTTTGAAACAGCATAAGCGCAAAGCTCGAAAAACTCCTTTGAAAGATAATCGGGATCAAGATTTGTAGGCATACTGTGAGGGCGAAAAGCTTTCGGCTCAGGCAGAATGTAAAACGCTCTGATTCCGAGCGTCTGCATTTCCGAGAGCTGATCGTCTATTATTTCTTTCGAGCATTTATCATTCCATACCCAAACGTAAACAGGTGCAAATGACACGTCAGGCGAAATAAAACCGTTAATATTGAACGTATGATTCATTTTCATTTTCATCACAACCTCAATCAGATATTTTTATCATATCTGCCTTGTTTTTTCAACTGAGCTATAAAGCATCTCAGAGAAATGATCATTATAAGATACAGAGCCGCTAACAGAACGGGATAAACTTTCATACCAAGCAGACGGCTTATAAGGCTCACTATCGGCGGCGCAAGCATTACTCCGATATAAGCAAAAGCTATCTGCGTGCCCATAACAGACTGCGACACTTCTTTTCCGAAATTGTGAGGAGTCAGATGTATCATATTCGGATAAATCGAACCGTTGCCGAGCCCTATAAGGAACAATCCCGCAACCGCCGCCTGCCCCGGAAGAGGAAGAATCATAATAAGAATTGCAGGTGCAATAATAAGAGAGCCGATACCGATGCGTTTCCATGTGCTGATTTTTTCAGACAGCAATCCCGACAGAAATCGCCCTATTGACATTCCTGCATAATACACAGTCAGCGCCAGCGCACCCTGTTTTGTTTCAAAACCTTTTACCGTAACAAGATAAGTACTGCCCCATACTCCGCAGGCGTACTCAATAGCATTTGTTGAGAGCATCACAGCCCACACAAGACGAACGTCCGCTTTCTTAGCCATTTGCGAAAGTGACAGACTGACGGTTTTCTCTTCTTCGGCTTCTTCTCCCGATTTGCTCTTGTTCCATAAAGGTAAAGACACGATCATCAGCAGCGTGATACCTGCCTGAACGTAAAATGCATAGCGGTAACCGCTTCGCCAGCCGACGTTTCCGAGCGCAATTGCCATAAGATAAGGGCTCAAAGTAACGCCAACGCCGTAAAAACAATGAAGAAAATTCATATGACTTGCTTTGAAGTGCAGCGCAACGTAATTATTAAGTCCGGAATCAACAGCGCCTGCGCCGAGACCGAGGATTATTGCCAGCGGAATCATAAAATAAAACGATGTAGCGAATGAAAAACCCAGCAGCGCCGCAGCAGTCAGAGCCGTGCTGAACGCTGTAACTTTTGCCGTACCGATTTTATTGAGAAGCCTTGCGCTGAATATACTTGAAAGAACTGTACAGCCTGAAATCAGCAAAGTAAGAATACTTACAGCTTCGATGGGAATTCCCATTTCGTTCTGTATAGCAGGCCACGCTGAGCCGATCAGAGAATCAGGCACTCCGAGGCCAATAAACGCAACATAAATAACGACTAAAAGAAACACCATATAAAACCTCCGGAAAGTATAGAACATCATTAAAAATGATTATATAATAAACAGGATAAAATATCAAGATTAAATAATGCTACTTAGTTTGATTGCAGCTTAATTATATTTCTTTTTTATTACAGGTTGATTTTAGCTTCGAAATAATGTATAATGAATAGCATATATGGTTGTAAATAGCTTTAGGAGATGTGAAAATGAACCATTTGGAAAGGAAAAATGCCGTTACTGCAAAGGTTGTAAATATATACTGGGAAAGAGTTAATCTCTATATAGATGTTAAAACCGAATTTGCAGGCGAGATAATTGACAACCTTGATTTCTTTGCCGTAAACAGAAACTACGAACCAAAAGCCAAATTTACGGTAATAAATAAAGAGAATAATGTTTACAGACTTTATCTGAACATTACCAATCCCGGCTACAATCTTTGTATGCAGAGGGGAGCTTATAATATATACGTCTGCTCAGGCGATGACATTCTTGCCGTCTGTATGACCGACGAATCTATTGTTGAAAAAATGAGCGACTACAGCAAAAGCTTCCTTTTCAAAAACAGAGCCAGAGTATATAACGTTGTCTTCTCCGTTGATGACAACAGCGATGAAGATCTTCCCTTACTGATGTATACGATGGCATCCACCGCGGTAGGAATTGGACCTGTGCCTGATTATCTGATAAATAATAATCACGGCTACGTTTCACCGCTTCAGAACGCAAACAACTCAAAGTTTGCCAAATTCAAAAAGAAAAATACGCCTAAATTTCTCAAATCAGTATATCACTTCTACTATTCTTTATACAAAAACAAGAGAAAGTCAACGATCCTGTTCATGTCTGAGCAGAATGACAAAATCGGTACAAACGAAGAAGCCGTATACAATAAGATGATTGAAAGACATCTTGACGAAAAGTTTACGATAGAACAGTCTTTCAGAAACGCAGTTGCAGGCCATAACAGCGTTATGAGCTGGCTCGGACTCGTCAAGAAACTTGCAAAAAGCTCAACGGTCATTCTTGACGATCACGCGCCGATTCTTGACTGGCTGATGCTCAGCGATACGAAGGTAATTCAGCTTTGGCACGCAGGCGCAGGATTCAAATCCTCAGGCTACAGCCGCTGGGGCAACACAGGCTGCCCTGCGCCGTTCAGTTGTCACAGGCAGTATACCTACGGAATCGCAGGTTCAAAACAGATCGCTCATTTCTTCTCAGAAGTATGGGGGATCAATACCGAACAGGTGCTCCCGACAGGTATGCCGAGAATGGACGAATATCTTGATGAAAATTATAAAGCCGAAACCGTAAAAAAAATCTATAAAGAATATCCTATATGCAAAGGTAAAAAAGTTATTCTTTTTGCTCCGACGTACAGAGGCAAGAACAAGGCGCTTGCATACTATCCGTACAATCTTATAGATTTTCAGAAGCTTTATGATACCTGCGGTGACGAATATGTCGTGCTGTTCAAGATGCATCCGTGGGTTGCCGAGCCTGTTCCGATCGACGGCAAGTTCAGTGATAAATTCATTGACGTCGGCAAATACCCGAACATCAACGATCTGTTCTATATTACTGATCTGCTCATTACTGATTATTCTTCTAATATTTTTGAATATTCCCTTAACAAAAAGCCGATGCTGTTCTTTGCGTTTGACGAAATCCAGTATTCATTCTCAAGAGGGTTCCACCGTAATTACGCTGAATCCGCTCCCGGCAAAATAGTCCACGATTTTGACGCTCTTATTGAAGCTATTAAAAATGAAGATTTTGAAACAGAAAAAGTATATAAATACGTTGACGAGCATTTTGACTATATTGACTCAGGCGCCAGCGACAGAGTAATTGACTGGCTGATTCTTGACAATATGCCGGAAGAATTCAGAAACGCAATTGACCGCAAAAATGAAGACGTTATGAAAATGCTCAGCCTTGATTTCAGGCCTGACGAATTTAAGGAAGGTTGATCTTTATGGAAAACAAGATACTACGCAATGACCTTGAACAGCTTGCAAACAGCAGCATTCCCCTTTCGGAAATGGATGGAAAAACGGTGTTTGTAACGGGAGCCAGCGGACTTATCGGCTCGCAGATAATAAAAGCCATATCATGTTACAACAAAACCAACGGTACGCACATCAAGGCGGTTGCCATGGTCAGAAATCCCGAAAAAGCCAAAAAGGTTTTTAAAGATACAGAGAATGTTGAAATATATAAATGCGACATCACGGAAGAAATTGATTACGCCGGCAACGTTGATTATATAATTCACGGCGCCAGCGCAACAAGCTCAAGATTTTTTGTCGATCATCCGGTTGAAACAATAAAAATTGCCGTTGACGGCACGGTAAACATTCTTGAATTTGCAAGAAAAAAAGAAGTAAAGGGCTTTGTATATCTTTCTTCCCTTGAAGTTTACGGCACACCAGATAAAAATCAGACAACAATAAAAGAAGATTATTCGGGATATATCGATCAGCTAAGCGTCAGAAGCAGTTATTCGGAAGGAAAAAGACTTGTTGAGTGTCTTTGCTGTTCCTATGCTTCAGAATATAACGTACCTGTTAAAATCGCACGGCTTTCTCAGACTTTCGGCGCAGGCGTGGAGTACAACGACGGCCGCGTTTTTGCCGAGTTTGCAAGATGTGCAATAGAAAAGAAGGACATCGTACTTCACACTATGGGCAACACGGTAAGAAGCTACTGCTACACCTCGGACGCTGTTGCGGCTATAATTTATATACTTCTTAAAGGTCAGATAGGTGAAGCGTATAACGTTACGAATATGCAGACAGCCTGCTCAATAAAAGAAATGGCAGAAACAGTTTGCGATTTATTTAAAGAATCAGGGATCAAAACCGTCATTGATATTCCCGAGGACGTTTCTTCATTCGGATACAATCCCGAAATGATCATAAGACTTGACTCTTCAAAGCTTGAGCAGCTCGGATGGAAGCCGACAGTCTCGCTTGAAGAAATGTTCAGAAGACTTGTTGCGAGTATGAAGGAAAGCAAAAACTGAATATAGAGCAAAAAGCAGGGAACAGACTTAGCTGTTCCCTGCTTTTTGGTGTGATGTGTTTTGGGAGTTTATTATAAAGAGGAATTATAAGTTAGTTGTATCTAACTCGTTGTCTATTATACTGACTTTCTCAGGGAATGTCAATACCTTTTTTAAAAAAAATTTTTTAATTTTTATATTGACTTTATGCATAAAATATGATATTGTATACACAAGGTTAGTTGTTGCTAACCCATTATTTAAGAAAGGAAGTTAGTTTAATCTAACCAAAGGTGATAAAAATGAGTAAAGCAGCAGTAGTATATTGGAGCGGCACGGGCAACACACAGGCTATGGCTCAGGCAGTAGCAGACGGAGCTGAGCAGGCAGGAGCACAGGTAAGTTTATTTGAAGCCGCCGATTTCAGCAATGATCTTGTCGGTGAATACGATGCGATCGCATTCGGATGCCCTTCAATGGGCTGTGAAGAGCTTGAGGACAGCGAGTTCCAGCCAATGTTTGATTCTGTAAAAGATTCTTTATCAGGCAAAAAAATTGCACTTTTCGGCTCATACGGCTGGGGCGACGGCGAATGGATGCGCACTTGGCAGTCAGATATTGAAGCTGCAGGCATTCAGCTTGTTGCTGACGGTCTTATCTGCAACGAAGCTCCTGATGATGAAGCTGTAAATAATTGTGTTGAATTAGGCAAGATGCTTGCATAACCGACGAAGGAATACACCATGTTTGAAAAGTACCTGATAGAGCATTGTTCCCCTACTCTCGCCTCTATTAAGACGGCAAACCTTTTTTCATACACTTTCGGCAAAGATTCATCCCCTGAAAGCAGTATTGAATTCTGGAACAAATGCATGTCCGAAAAAGGGATAGAGCTTATTCTTCTCAGAAAAAGAGACAACCGTGCTCTTATTTATGTCTGCCGCAGAAAGAAACTGTGTGAAGATTTATCCAAAGACGGAGTTGCGGAATTTCTCAGAGAATTCGGGTACTGTTCAACCGACGCTGATTATTCGATAAACAGACTTAAAACAAGGATTTCGGAAAGTTTTGATTTTCCGCATGAGATCGGAGTTTTTCTCGGTTATCCTCTTGATGATGTAAAAGGATTTATTGAAAATGCAGGAGCTAATTCAAAATGCACAGGATGCTGGAAGGTTTACTGCAACGAATGCGAAGCTGTTAAAATCTTTGAAAAATACAAAAAATGCCGTGAGGTATATTCAAGGCTCTGGCACAGCGGAGCAAGAAACATACTTGAGCTCACGGTAGCCGCTTAAAAAGACAAGAACATGGATTGATACATACAAAAGTCACCGTACAGGATTGCTGATTCCTGCACGGTGATTTTTGTTTATCGTTTTTGTATTTCAAATAATCTCTGAGCTATTGATTTGAAGACAGGAGCGCAGTCTGCTCCGCCGGTTGTGCCGTCCTCTTTGATAATCACAACGGTATATTCAGGCTCTTCCGCCGGAAAAAATCCGCCGAACCAGGTACAAAGTTTTTCGGTTTTATCGGGATTGAAGATGCCGGTCTGCGCTGTTGCCGTTTTTCCTGCGCAGACAAAGCCTTCGGTTTTTGCATTTTTTGCAGTACCGTCATTTATTACGTCAATGAGCATATCTTTTATTGATTCAGTGCACCGTCTGTCTACTGCTTTAACGGGAGCTGACTGTTTAAAAGTGTATACTGTTTTACCGTTTTTATCAACGACATGAGATACAACGTGCGGATTAAAATACTCGCCGCCATTGCCGATACAACTGAACATATTGGCTATCTGCAAAGTGTTTGCAGTAAATTCGCCCTGGCCGAATGCAAAATTTGCAAGGTTGCCTGACACGGAAAGGCTGTTTAAATCCGGCAGTTTTCCTGATGAAGATGCAATATTCTCAGCATAATATATTTTTTCGCCGAAACCGAGCCGCTTTGCCATCTCAAGGACAGTACGGCTGCCTATTTTCTGAGCAAGCGCTATAAAATACCCGTTGCACGAATGAATAAGAGCGCTTCTCATATCCACTTTACCGTGAGCGGTTGAATTGTTGCAGCGGTAAACCGTACCGTCAACCTCAATTTGTCCATCACAGTCAAAAGTAAAATTTTCACCGACTCCGCTTTCAAGTGCCGCAGCCGCAACCGACACCTTGAAAACCGAGCCCACAGGATAAGAACTTACAGCACGGTTTACAAGAGGTGAAGAAGTATCGTCAAGATAATCGGAGATATTATAGGGGTCAAACACAGGTACTGATGCCATGGCCTTTATCTCCCCTGTTTTTGTGCCGCATACAAGCACGGCGCCTTTCTTAATAGTTGAGGCGTTCAGCTCCTCCTGTACTATCTGCTGGATTCTTTTATCAACAGTGAGATACACTCCGCCTTTTGACGTTAAGTATTCGGAATCCGTTATTATCTCGGCACCGTGAATCACTCTGCCCGATGCGTCGCAAGGGAATGACGCATATAATTGCGTATCTGAAACAAGAAAGCTGTCAAACGCTTTTTCAAGCCCGGAAACACCTGCGCCGTCACCGTTAATATAACCCAGAAGATGAACTGCAGGCTGAGAATCAGAGTATCTGACATATTTTTTCAAACAGACGATATATTCATCATTCTGTACAGGTTTATCAACAGCGCAATATGAAGGTGTTCTGTTTTTTATTGCAGTCATTATTTTTTCAAGTTCTTTTCTGTCCGTAAAGCCGCAAAGCTTATCGGCAACTTCGGAATCCGGCTTAAAAGCGGCAAAAAACTTAAACTCATTATTCACCAGCGGCTCGGAATTACAATCATAAAACGGGAACCGAAGAGTGTCGATCACTATTTTTTTATTATGATTCATGGTGTAGCTTGCCGCAATATCCGACGCCATAAATGTGTAAATCCTGACGCAAATCATACCGCAGGACAGACAAAATAAAAGAAAAACAGCTATAACCCTTCTCTGCATTATAAACATACCTTTCGCTTTATTCGCGCAACTTGAAATACCGCATATTATTCAGATATATTTTTTGCAGAAACTGATAAATAAGTATTGACAATTATATGCAAAGAGATTATAATAAATTCAACATATGAATATTTGTTCATATGAGAAAGAGGTGATCTTTTTGCAGGAACATCCGAATGAAAATAAATCGCCGGATATTCCGGATACAGACACGCTGTATAATCTTTCAGAGCTTTTCAAGGTGTTCGGAGATGCAACGAGAATCAGAATAATCTCTGCACTGCTTGACGGCGAAATGTGCGTATTTCACCTGTCGGAAGCTCTCGGAATGGGGCAAAGCGCAATATCGCATCAGCTTCGCATACTTCGCTCTGCCGGCCTTGTGAAGCCGAGAAGAAGCGGCAAAACGGTTTTTTATTCGCTTGATGATGAACACGTAAAGCTGATTTACGATATGGGACTTGCTCATATCAGACATAAAAACAATGAAGGAGGAGCCTTATGAACCCTGAATTAAACAACGACGCGAACGAGAACGAGGAATTATTCGGCTTTCAGAAAATTGAAAATCTGACGGCAGACGAGAACTCTGCTGAACCTGAGAATAACTCTTATGATGATTTTGATCTGGAAAAAATTCTCGGCGCAGCCAGAGAAGAAGCTGAGTATCATGAGTTTGAGACTGCCGAAGAAGAAGATAATTATTCTGAAGATGAATATGATAATAATCGGTCTGAACGCAGATTTTTCAAATCCAAAAAAGAAAATCATCATGATCACGAGCATCATCACGATCATGAACATCATCACGATCATGATCATGACTGTCATCACGAACACGGCGATACCTGCGCATGCGGTCATGAACATACGGACAGCAACAACGAATACTATAAATATGCCCTGCTGGCGTCGGCTGTGCTTTTCGTTCTTTCGTTTATACGAATCAATGCCGTACCGGACATCGTATATAATATTATTCTTGCAGTATCAACAATTCTTGCTGCTTTCCCGATTTTTATTACAGCGACAAAAAACGTAATCAAAGGCGATATTGATGAAAACGTTCTCATGACGATCTCTGTTATAGCTGCTTGTCTTCTTGGTGAATTCAGAGAGGCTGCGGCAGTTGCAATTTTCTTCCGTGTCGGCGAAGCGATGGAAGAATTCGCATCAAAACGAAGCAGGGACTCCATCCGCTCATTATCTGAAATCCAGGTTGATACGGCAAATGTTCTGGATCCTGACAACAACGTAATAACACAACATGCTCGGGATTTGGCGCCCGGCACCAACATAGTTATTTATCCGCACGAAAGATTTCCGCTTGACTGCGTGATAACGCACGGCTCGGCTTATGTTGACGCCTCTGCGATCACAGGCGAAAGCGTACCTGTTGCCGTTGATCAGGGAAGCACTGTTTACAGCGGCACTCTTAACGGGAATGAAACATTGTTTGCAAAAACGATCAAAAATCTTGAAGAATCAACTGCATCAAGAATCATCAAAATGGTTGAAGAAGCATCCGAGAAAAAGAGCAAAACCCAGAAGCTCATTTCAACAATCGCTTCTTACTATACCCCAGCAGTCGTAATTCTTGCGCTTATAGTAGCTCTCGTTCCGTCACTGATCACTAAAGACTGGGCAACTTGGATCCACCGCTCCCTTGTACTGCTTGTTGCATCCTGCCCCTGCGCTCTTGTACTTTCGATTCCTCTCGGATTCTTTACAAGTATGGGCACAGCCGCAAGAAAAGGCATACTCGTAAAGGGAAGCAAATATATTGAAGAAACTGCAAAAGCGCAGTGCGCTGCATTTGATAAAACAGGCACACTTACCACAGACGAGCTTTCTGTTGATTCAGTGTCCTCCCCTATCGGACTTGATTCTCAGATAGTCCTTCTTCTTGCCGCTATTGCCGAAAGCCGCTCAAATCATCCGATTGCAAAAGCTATAAAAGCAAGCGCTCCGGAATTTGACGCAGGCAGCGCAATATCAAACGAAGAGGAATTTCCCGGACTCGGCGCCGCTGTTGTATTTGCAGGTAAGAGAATAATCTGCGGAAGCAAAAAGCTGCTTGAGTCACAGGGAATCTTCACCGAAGAAAATGACGGTATACTTGTAGCAGTTGACGGCAGCGTTATAGGAAATATAAAAGTCAAGGCAACTATCCGTAAAGATGCTGAAGACACAATCAAGGCGCTCAGAGAATCCGGAATCGGTCATATAGTTATGCTCACAGGCGACAATGAAGAAGCCGCAAGACAGGTAGCAAAAGAGGTTGATATTGACGAATATCACGCCAAACTGATGCCTGAGGATAAGCTTAATATGATCGAAGAGCTTAAAAAGCGATACGGCAAGGTTATATTTGTGGGCGACGGTATAAACGACGCTCCCGTTCTCGCCGCATCTGACGTCGGCGTCGGAATGGGGCTTGGCTCACACGCCGCGGCTGACGCTTCGGATATGCTGCTGACAAACAGCAATCTGATAAAACTTGCCGAGGCAAGACGCCTTGCAGTAAAAACAATGAACGTTCTTAAAGCCAATATTATTCTTATAATGGCGATAAAACTTTTAGTTATTATACTCGGAATATTCGGTATTGCGCCGATGTGGCTGGCTGTTTTCGCAGACGTCGGACTTTGCCTGATAGCGGTACTCATATCATCTTCAATCGCTTCCGATAACATCAACGATATACTGAAAAATCTCTTTAAAAAGAAAAAAGACTGATTACTTAAATAAGTTACAGGGTGCAGATTTTATGAATCTGCGCCCTGTTTTATTATATGTTTTCAGTTAAAATTAATAGGTGGTTTTGCCTTCATAAACAAGTACTGCGTCGCCTGTAAGAATAACGTTTTCACCGTCATAAGAAACGATAAGATCGCCGCCTCTGACTTTAACCGTTATGTCTTTATTCTTTTCGCAGTATCCGTTTTCTACCGCTGCTATTACTGCGGCGCACGCACCTGTTCCGCAGGCGCTTGTTTCGCCGTTTCCTCTCTCGTAAACACGCATCTTGATAGTAGTTTTGTTTACCACTCTGATGAACTCCGTATTTACTCTTTCGGGGAATATATCGGCGTTTTCAAACTTAGGTCCTACGTTCGGCATATCAACGTCGTCAACTCGGTCAACGAAAACTACGCAATGAGGATTGCCGACTGAAAGACAGTTGATTTTATACTCTTTGCCGTCAATAACCGCAGGGTAATCAATAATTCTGTCGGCTTTGATATCAACTGGAATCTGCTCGGGAGCAAAGCTAACTTTACCCATATCGACGGTAACAAGGTTTACGGCGCCGAACATCGTGTAAAGATGAAGCTTCTTGATTCCGTTATCGGTCTCGACGGTAATGTCGTCTTTATTTACAATGCCGTTATCGTAAACGTACTTACCTACGCAGCGGATCGAGTTTCCTCCCATTCCGCCGTATGAGCCGTCACGGTTGTATATCTTCATTCTCACGTCGGCAACGTCGCTCTTTTCCATAAGAACTATACCATAGCCGCCGATTCCCTTATATCTGTCACAAAGTGAAATACACAGCGATTCGGGGCAAGTGATGCTGCCGTCAAAATTCTCGATGTAAATATAGTCGTCGCCCGTTGCCTGCATTTTTGAGAACTTCAATTCAAGTCTCTGCGTTCTCATCTTATTGATATCAACAAGCTCGGTATTCTGCTGAGTGTAGCGGCTTGCGATAATATTTGCAAGAGCATTTGCGGTATCCAGAGAAGTAAAGCACGGAATAGCATGCTGGATAGCCTTTTTATGAAGAGCTATATATTCTTCAACTGTTGAGTCAAGAAGCGCTCCTGTATATACGATATAGCTGATTTCTCCGCTTTCAACAAGCTTGAATGCGCTCTCTTTAATATCTTCAACAACAGTAACATCAATTCCGAGATTGCTTATAGTCTCAGCCGTCTGAGGTGTCGCAAAAATCTTAAATCTCAGGTCTGCAAGCTTCTTGGCAAGAGTTACGATTTCAAACTGGTCGTGACCTGATACGCTGATAAACACGCCGTGTCCGTTTTCTGATTTTGAATCAACTATCATGCCTGCTGAAGTAAGTCCCTTGAAAAGAGCTTCTTCAACGGTTTTGCCGATTCCGAGAACTTCGCCCGTTGACTTCATTTCAGGTCCCAAATAGGAGTTGACGTCGTTGAGCTTTTCAAACGAGAAAACAGGTACTTTAACTGCAATATAAGGCGGAGTTTTATAAAGTCCCGTGCCGAATCCGAGAGATTTAAGCGGAGTGCCGAGCATTACTTTTGACGCAAGGTCAACCATCGGGACTCCCGTAACCTTACTGATATAAGGTACAGTTCTTGACGCTCTGGGATTAACCTCTATAACGTAAAGCTCGCCGTCATAGATAAGGTACTGGATATTTACAAGACCTTTTGTTGCAAGCGAAAGAGTAAGCTTTCTTGAGCAGTCAACAATTTTTTCGGTCATCTTATCGTTGAGATTATACGGCGGATAAACAGCTATCGAGTCGCCTGAATGAACGCCTGCGCGCTCAACGTGCTCCATAATGCCGGGAATGAGAATATCCTCACCGTCTGAAATAACGTCAACCTCAAGCTCTGTGCCCATCATATATTTATCAACGAGTACGGGATTATCTATACCCTGTGAAAGAATGACGTTCATATACATTCTGACTTCTTCATCGTTATGAACGATTCTCATATTCTGGCCGCCTATAACGTAAGACGGTCTTAAAAGTACCGGATAGCCGAGATTCTGCGCTGTTTCAAGAGCTTCTTCAAGAGTGTTTACGCCTCTGCCCTTGGGACGATGGATATTAAACTTCTCAAGCAATTCGTCAAATCTTTCTCTGTCCTCAGCTATATCAATGCTCTCAGCGGAAGTGCCGAGAATCTGTATGCCTGATTTATCAAGGAACTCGGTAAGTTTGATTGCGGTCTGACCGCCGAAGGCAACAACTACGCCTATCGGTTTTTCCACTCTGATGATGTTCATGACATCCTCTTCGCAAAGCGGCTCAAAATAAAGCCTGTCCGCCGTGTCATAGTCAGTAGAAACCGTTTCGGGATTGTTGTTTACGATAACTACGTCATAGCCCATTTTACGCAATGTCCATACGCAGTGAACTGACGAATAGTCAAATTCGATGCCCTGACCTATGCGGATAGGTCCTGAGCCGAGAACCATAACAACCGGCTTTCCGCTGCGCTCAAACGCTTCTGATTCGCAGTATGTATCAGACGTTGAATAGAAGTAAGGAGTCTGGGCATCAAACTCTGCTCCGCAGGTGTCAACCATCTTGAATACTGCTTTATGCTTCGGAAGATCTGTTCTGCCTGAGATTCTTGAAAGAGCCTTATCGGGATAGCCGAGTCTCTTGCCTTCGTAATAATCTTCATCAGAAAGACCGTTTGCTATTTTATTTTCATACTCTACAAGATTTTTAAGCTTGTTGAGGAAGAATCTGTCGATTCTCGTTATTTCATAAATATCATCAAGGCTGACGCCCTTCTTAATAGCTTCAAAGAGAGTGAAAATCCTTCTGTCGTCGCAGTTATGAAGTCTTTCCATAATATCGCCGTCGGAAATCGGATCGGCATTGAGAGTATCAAGAGAAATTTCCGCTCCTCTGATGGACTTCAGTATCGCCGCTTCAAAATTTGAAGCTATTGACATAACTTCGCCCGTGGCTTTCATCTGAGTGCCGAGCTTACGGGATGAGCCTGCGAATTTATCAAACGGCCATTTCGGGAATTTGACAACGACGTAGTCAACCGTCGGCTCGAAGCAGGCGCAGGTTTTGCCTGTGATGTCGTTTGTGATTTCATCAAGAGTGTAGCCGAGAGCTACTTTTGTGGTGATTTTTGCAATCGGATAGCCCGTAGCTTTGGAAGCAAGAGCCGAAGAACGGGATACACGAGGGTTAACCTCGATAACGGCGTATTCAAACGAATCGGGATTGAGCGCAAACTGGCAGTTGCATCCGCCGACTATATCGAGAGCTGAAATGATATTGAGCGAAGCGCTTCTGAGCATCTGATACTCTTTGTTTGAAAGAGTGAGCGCAGGAGCTACAACTATACTGTCGCCCGTATGAACTCCGACGGGGTCAAAGTTTTCCATACTGCAGACCGCAATAACGTTGCCTGCTGAGTCACGCATAGTTTCAAACTCGATTTCTTTCCAGCCGAAAATGTATTTTTCAACAAGTATCTGAGTTATCGGCGAAGCGTCAAGTCCTACCTGGGCGGCTGTATACATTTCTTCATCATTATAAGCAACGCCGCCGCCGCTGCCGCCGAGAGTAAACGCAGGACGGATAATAACAGGATAGCCGATTTCGTTTGCTATTTTAACGGCTGTTTCAACGTCGTTGGCTATTTCGGACGGTATAGTCGGCTCGCCGATGGAATCCATCGTATCTTTGAAAAGCTTTCTGTCCTCCGACTTATTGATAGCGTCAACGTTTGTGCCTATCAGCTTAACGTTATTTTTTTCAAGGAAACCGTCCTTATCAAGCTGCATCGCAAGAGTAAGACCTGTCTGACCGCCGAGACCTGCAAGCAGGCTGTCGGGTTTTTCTTTTTCTATGATTCTCTTAACGGATTCGACCGTCAGCGGCTCAAGATATATTTCATCCGCAAGAGCTTTATCTGTCATGATCGTGGCAGGGTTTGAGTTTACAAGAACTACGTCAACGCCGGCCTGTTTGAGAACGGTACAAGCCTGAGCGCCTGCATAGTCAAACTCAGCAGCCTGACCTATAACTATCGGACCTGAGCCGATAACCATTACTTTTTTAATATCTTTATTAAACGGCATATCATTCACCTCTCATATAATCGCAGAATCTGTCAAACAAAAACATAGTGTCAAGCGGGCCGGAATTTGCTTCCGGGTGGAACTGAACTGAAAACGCCTTGTCGTCAGTATAATCAATTCCCTCACAGGTCTGATCGTTTGCATTAACAAAGCTGACCGCGCCTTTTTTGATGCTTGATGTTTCAACGGCATAGCCGTGATTCTGGCTTGTGATATATGTGTGAGTGCCGAAAATTTCTTTAACCGGCTGATTTACGCCTCTGTGACCGTATTTGAGCTTGATCGTCTTTGCTCCCTGCGACAGAGCGAGAAGCTGATGACCAAGGCAAATCCCGAAAATCGGAAGTTTACCGAAAATCTTTGAGATCTGCTCGATCTGGTACGTATTTTCAGCAGGGTCTCCCGGTCCGTTTGAGAGCATCACTCCGTCATAACCGCCGTCAAGAATTTCCTGGGCGCTGACGTTGTAAGGAAGAACGTCAACCGAACACCCTCTTTTTGCAAGCTCTTCGGCTATATGCTTCTTTGCGCCGTAATCTATTAGCGCAACGTGAAGATTTTTCTTTTCAGGGCTGATTTCAACCACCTGATCGGTTGAGACGCTTTTTACTGCGTCGGTAATCCTGAAGCCTTTTATATCGTCAAGTGAAGGCGGAATCGAATCGCATATCATAGCGTTCATTACACCGCTTTCACGGATAATCTTTGTAATATACCTTGTGTCCACTCCGTATATTCCGGGGATATTGTTTTCTTTAAGAAATTCGTCAAGCGTACCCTGTGAACGGAAGTTTGAAGGCGTTTCGCAATGCTCGCGCACTACATATCCCTTAACGCAGCATTTACCTTCAAAATCCTCAGGTATGATACCGTAATTTCCTATAAGCGGAAAAGTCTGCATAACTATCTGCCCGTAATAGCTCGGGTCGGTCAGCGTTTCGATATATCCGCACATACCGGTTGTAAAAACAAGCTCGCCGATATTTGCTGTCTGCGCTCCGAAAGCCGTACCTGTAAAAATCTGTCCGTTTTCCAAAATCAAATATCTTTTCATCAATTTCCATAGCCTTTCTGCCCACAAAAAAGTTTTTAAAAAACGTTTCATTATACTTCCCTTGCTGGGCAGACAAGGCGTATAATGGAAATTCAGCCATCTCAAAATTATGCCGCAGGCAAATTTTGAGGGCATACTAAACAGTTGCAGCGTGACTTTCACGCTGTCACTCCGTCAGCGTTGCAGCCATAACTGCCTTGATTGTGTGCATGCGGTTTTCCGCTTCCTGAAAGACAATAGACTGTTTGCCTTCAAAGACTTCTTCGGTGACCTCCATGCTATCGCGGTTGAACTTTTCGCACATCTCTTTACCGATAACCGTCTTCTTATCGTGATAAGCAGGAAGACAGTGCATAAACACGGCGCCGGGCGATGCGTGAGCCATAAGCTCGCTGTTGACCTGGTATGCGGCAAGATCGTTTATTCTCTCTTCCCATACTTCAACAGGTTCGCCCATCGAAACCCATACGTCAGTGTAAATTACGTCAGCGTTTTCAACTGCTTCAAACGGATCTTCGATAAATTTAATCTGCGCTCCGGATTTTTCTGCAATGGCTCTGCATTCATCGGCGAGAGCCTGCTCCGGAAAATATTTTGACGGCGCGCAGGCTGTAAAATTAACGCCCATTTTTGCGCATCCGACCATAAGGGAATTGCCCATGTTATATCTGGCATCTCCCATATAAACAAAATTGATGCCTTTCAGACGGCCGAAATGCTCCTTGATCGTAAGGAAATCGGCAAGGATCTGAGTGGGGTGGAACTCATTCGTAAGACCGTTCCATACAGGCACGTCGGCAAACCTGGCAAGCTCCTCAACAAGCTCCTGACCGTAACCCCTGTATTCTATACCGTCAAACATTCCGGAAAGGACTCTGGCTGTGTCTGCAATACTCTCTTTCTTTCCTATCTGCGAGCCGGAAGGGTCAAGATAAGTTACTCCCATTCCGAGATCATGCGCCGCTACTTCAAAGCTGCAGCGTGTTCTCGTACTCGTTTTTTCAAAAATAAGAGCTACATTTTTGCCTTCGCAGAACCTGTGCGGCACGCCTGCTTTTTTCTTAGCTTTAAGATTGGCGGCAAGCTCTATAAGATAATCGATTTCCTCAGGCGTATAATCAAGAAGCTTGAGAAAATCACGGCCTTTTAAATTCATAAATTCCACCTCGGTTATTAAAGTACTTTTGATAAAAATGTTCTGAGCCTCTCGCACTGCGGATGCTCAAATATCTGCTCCGGTGTTCCCTCTTCGGCTATAACGCCGTCATCAAGGAAAAGCACACGGTTGGAAACTTCTCTTGCAAAGCCCATTTCGTGAGTGACGACGACCATCGTCATTCCGCTTTGAGCCAGCTCTTTCATAACGTCAAGAACTTCGCCTACCATCTCAGGGTCAAGCGCAGAAGTCGGCTCGTCAAACAGCATTACGTCAGGCTCCATGCAAAGCGCACGCACTATTGCGACACGCTGCTTCTGACCGCCTGAGAGCTGATTAGGATATGAATCCGCTCTGTCCGCAAGTCCGACTCTTTTAAGCAGACCCATTGCCTTTTCTTTAGCCTGCTCCTTTGTTAGCTTTTTGAGCATCACGGGAGCGCAGGTCATATTTTCAAGAATGGTCATATGCGGGAAAAGATTGAACTGCTGAAAAACCATGCCCATTTTCTGACGGTGAAGGTTTAAATCCGTTTTTTTATCGGTCAGATTGTCGCCCTCAAAGATTATGTCTCCGCCTGTCGGTTTTTCAAGCATATTCAGGCATCTGAGAAAAGTTGATTTACCTGATCCCGAAGGCCCGATTACGCAGACAACGTCGCCCTTTTTTATTTCAACGTTTATTCCGCGAAGCACTTCGTTTTTGCCGAAATGCTTTTCAAGATTAACGACGTTTATCATTTGAGAGCCTCCTTTCCACAACCTTAAGAATCTGCGAGAGCAGAATTACAAGAACAAGATAAACAACAGCCACAAGCATAAGCGGTATTACAGCATTGAACGTATTGTTTCTTACAAGATTACCGGCTCTTGTAAGGTCGATTTCAGCAACGTAACCTGTTACCGATGTTTCTTTAAGAAGAGCTATAAGCTCGTTGCCGATCGCAGGAAGGATATAGCGGACAGCCTGCGGCAAAATGATTTTACGCATGGTCTGAAGCTTTGAAAGTCCGAGGCTTCTGCCGGCTTCCATCTGCCCAGCGTCGACGGCGTTGATACCGCTTCTGATAAGCTCAGCCATATAAGCGCCGGAATTGATTCCGAAAGTGATAGCCGCTACCATAATACCGTTATTTGACTTTGCAAATACTACAAAGAAAAAGATAAGAAGCAAAACTACAACAGGAATTCCTCTAACAACGGTGACATAAATATCGCAGATTTTGCTGATTACTTTAAGCACTCGGTTACTGTCGGAAAAATATTTGATTATAGCAATTACTGTACCGATCACAACGCCTATCGCAAGAGCTATAAGCGTAATGATCACAGTATTTTTAAAGCCTTCAAGCATCAGATTATAATATTTTCTCACAATGAAAATATCATAAAACTGTTCAAAAAAGTTCATCAGGGTCCTCCTTATAAAGATTCGCTGTATCGAATGCTCGATACAGCGAACAAATATCAGCTTAAATTATGCGCCCTTGTTGTACTCAGCTACCATTTCAGCAGCGGTAAGGTCATCAATAGCCCATGCTTCAACCTTGCCGGTTGTAAGAGCCATCTGAGCGTCGTTATTAGCGGCAAATGATTTGTAATCAAGACCATTTGCCATGCAGTAGTTTTCAGCAGTTGTACCTGACTGGCAGGAAATAGCTTTGCCTGCAAGGTCAGCCTTTGTTTTAACTGCGCTGCCCTCGGGAACTACGATAGAAATAGCAGCGAGACAATAGGGATCGGTGAAAAGAGAATTCTGCTTTCTTTCTTCGGTAGCTGTAAAGCCGGAAACACCGAGGTCATATTTTCCGGCAGTAAGTCCGGGAAGAATGGAATCGAAATCCATCTGCTGAATCTCAAGTATAACGCCGAGTTTTTCGCAGATAAGATTTAAAATATCAATTTCGATGCCGACAATGCTGCCGTCATCCTCAAGATTCTCAAAAGGCGGAAAATCGGGGCTTGTAGCGATTACAAGTTTGCCTGCGTCAAGCACCTTCTGGAGTGAATCGTCAGTTGCGGCCGTCTGCCCGGCAGCCTGCGCAGCATCGGGTGCGGTATATGGTGCGTTGTATTTTTCAAAAATGCTCTTGATAGTGCCGTCGGCAAGCATAGCGGTGAGCTCTTTATTAACTGCCTGAATAAGAGCATCGTTGCCCTTCTTTGCTGCAAAGCCGTAAGGCTCTGTTGTAAGCGGTTCATCAAGAATTACAAGCTTTTTGGTGTTTACAGACTGGTCAGTTGCGTCTTCCTTCTTGCCTGAGCATCCTGCGAAGCAGAGAACAGTAAGGATAAGAACCATAACGAGTGCCAATACTTTTTTCATTTCAAGTCATTTCCTTTCACAAATATCAAAATGTTATATGCATTTTACACCTTATAATATACAAAAGTCAATACAAAAAGTTAATATTTATCAATTAAATCAATCTTTTGGCTGACTGCTTTTACGGTTCAAATTAATAATTATCTACAAATTAAAAATATTATTTTTCGTATATATGCGCGATTTTATGCAGAAAATATACATTTTTATCAAAAAATATTAATATTTATCCGCAAGAGAAATTTTTATACATAATTTTTCGGTATTCTCCGTTTTCATAAAGCTGCATAAAATTCTCAAAAAAATATCATTAAAATCGGTCATCGATACGAAAATATGATTATTCTTGTTATTTTTTCGATTATTATTGAAAACAAAATATTAATATGTTATAATGTAATAGAATCATATATTAGGCAAAAATGCCTGATTATTGATAAACTATAAGAAACAGGTGATTGTAATGCAAAGAAGTACACAAAAAATTCTTTCCATTCTCATGGCGGCGTGCATGCTCATCAGCTTATTCCCCGCTCAGGTAATAGCTTTTGCGCAGGACGCAGTTTCCGGCATTTCGGTTTCTGACGAAAACGATGCCGTATCAAATGCTGCGTCAGACACATTCTATGCCGAATGGCGCTACAAGGTTTCGATCAGAACAAAAACCGAAAAGTTCTATGACGCCGAGTCATTCTTTTCAACCATGGCAACAGCAGATAAAGGCACATTCCTGCTCTACTGCAACCATGAACTGACAGCAGATGCGGTCGTACCGCAGGGTGTAATTTTCATCCTCCCTCTGACTGAAAAAGACACACTCGGCAAAGGCAACGGAACGACTGATTTTACAGTCAGAGAATCTTGGAAAGAAGAAGAAACTTATCTTTATTCTACCATGACTATTCCTGAAGGAATTACGTTTACCGTAAACGGCACTCTTCTCGTCGGCGGTATCGTGGGTTCAACCGACCGTTCGTCTCAGGGTCACACATCAGGAAATTACTCACAGATAGTAAACAACGGTTCCATTCAGGTAAACGGCACTCTTGACGTATACGGTCTTGTTAAAGGCGCCGGCACTGCCGAAGTAAACGACGGCGGCATAATGAAGCTTCCGTTCCTCATCAACGACTTTGACGGCGGTACAAACTCCGTAACGCTGCGTGATGCAGGCGTATTCCCGTTTAACCAGTTTGCAATGAACAACGTTCAGTGTAACTGCTTATTCAACTACGGATGCCGTGTAATCGGTAAAGGTCTTATTTACTTCTCATCAGTCAGTATGTATCTTGACGCCGAAGCTCCGCTCATCGGTGCTGAAAAAGGCGCTCTTCTTATGAGTGAAGGTTCAACTGTAACATCATCATACGACGACACCCAGGTTGTTTCAACAACCATCGGCGGTACAGTACTTGACGATTTCGGCAAAACAACACTTACCACACACGGCAGCGTTGCGGCAGGCAATATCAAACTCACTTATCAGGTTTACAACTTTGACTCTGCCGAGTTTTTCCTCGGTATTCCTTACAACTTCGATCTTATTGTTGCAGACGGAACTCTTTCCGTTCCTTACAAATACCGCTTCATGCCCGGCAGCCACTGCACAGTCTGCGAAGGCGCAACATTAAACCTTACAGGCGAATTGCAGGTCGTTGACGGTTGGGAACAGCCTGTTATGTCCGAAAAGAGATATCCGACATCCGCTCAGCTTCATGAAAACGGATTTTCACAGTCCGGCAATCTTATTGTCAACGGAACTCTTGTTATTCGCTCGGGAGCAACGTTTGCAGGTATCGTTCAGTGCACTGACGACACTAACGCTAAAATAATCGTTGCGGATGACGCAATCCTTTCCGGCACGTTCAAAGCAGGCGCAAAAAGTGAAAAGGAAAACGGCAGCAACAGTTCTGTAAGCTATTATCTTTCTGCAAGAGTTTACGGTGAAAACGGACTTGAAGATATTGCAGCAGGAAATATATACACAGCCGATTCAACCGAAAGCTGGACGCTTGAATCCTACACAATGAATGTAATCGGCACAGAGACTACCGTTGAAATCAACGAAACTCTTACAGGTTCATTTGCCGTTTCAGGCGCAACACCTGAGATGGAGGCAATAGAAGAATCAGGCTCCGTTCTTGACGATGCTGAAAAATACGTATACGGCATTTCAACTTCAAATACTGCTGTAAACGATTTCCTTACTTCTTCAGACGAGTCAGCTCAGATCTCACTTAACAAAAACGGTCAGTACGTTGCTACGGGTGATACGGTCGATCTTGTTATGGACGGCAATGTAATCGACTCTTATACGATCGTCATAATCGGCGATGCAGACAAAGACAGTCTTTGCACAGGTATGGATTCAATATTTGTTCAGAGCGTAGTAAGCGGTCTTCTCAATTCAGGAAACACAAGCGAATCCGTTTTACGCGCTGCAGACTGCAACCGTGACGGCTCCATAAATCAGGACGACGTGCTTTACGCTCAGAGTTCAGGTCTTTATGTCGGTTCTTACTTTAATGCCAACGGCGAAATCGTTAACGGAAGCATTATCACTCCTACCGAAGAACCGTCAGAAACGGAGATGTAAGCTATGAAGCAAAAGATTGTAAAAAGTTTTGTCAGCCTACTGCTTGTCCTGACGCTCCTTTTACCGGTTGTTTCAGTTGCATCCTCAGCTATTAAAGCTCCGAGCGATATGAGACTGGTTTCCGATATAGAAACAGAACTGGCTCCCGGTCTTATTTCAAACCAATCTGTTGTATATAACGAAAGCGGAGAACGTGTTGCGCTCTTTGTTTCCACGTTGGATTACAAGAATCACGATGATCTTCATATCATTGCAAACTATAAAAACAATCAGTGCGATACTTACGGAATGCAGAAGGTTTCCGAACAGGTTGCATATACCGAAGCAAAACATGCAGGTGAAGATTACAGAATCGTAAACGCTGTAAACGCATCAGGTTTCAACATGACAACAGGCAGACCTACCGGCATATTCGTTATGGACGGTGTGGATTATACATATCCGGTTTATAATCCTCAATATCCCTTCTTTGCCATACTCGATACCGGCGAAGCGATAATCGTTCCCATGAGCGATTATGAAAAATACAAAGGTCATATCAAAGAAGCTGTTGCGGGATTTAAATTTCTTGTGCAAAACGGAGAAATACCCCCTGAAGTTCCTTCAAGCGGATATGCTCCCAGAACTACAATCGGTCTTACTGCTGAAGGTAAAGTAATCATCATGGTTGCCGACGGAAGACAGATTCCTTATTCCGCCGGTCTTACAAATCTTCAGCAGGCAAAGATAATGCAGAGCCTCGGATGCGTAACCGCTATGGAATTTGACGGCGGCGGCTCCACAACATACGGATGCAGAATGCCCGGTTCCGATCATTTTGAGGTTATCAACAAACCCTCTGACGGTGATGAAAGAGCGGTTTCCGGTACGCTGATGATAGTTTCAACAGCAAAAGCTACCGGCACTCTTGATAAAATCAACATCTCATCGGATTACGAGTATGTTTCGCCTCATTCTCCCATTACGTTTTCAGCAAGCGGATCCGATTCTTACGGATTCCCGGTTGATCTTCCCGAAGGAATTGAATTCAGACTTTCGGATACGTCAATGGGTACTCTTGAGGGCAACGTTTTCACCGCAGGCAGTAAGCTCGGCGACGTTACGCTCAACGCTTACTATAACGGCGAACTGTACGGTTCAAAAACAATTTCTATCGTTCAGCCCGAAGAAATCGTTTTTACAAAATCTATAATATATGCCACCTACGGGCAATCAGTACCATTGCCTATTACCGCACACTACAACGGTATGGACGTATCTATCAACGGCGGAGATATTTACACCTTGCTTGGTGATATTGACGCCATTGCCGAATATCCCGAAATAAACGGATATATAGACGGTCTGACGTATTATGCGCCTGACGAAAACTGCGGCATACGTTCAACGACGCTGTACGCTATTCTTGATACAGACGAAGTAGGCACTTCTCTGATCCAGGCAAAAATCGAGCTTCACCGTGAAAGCGAAAGTGTATTTGATTTCAGTGAAGCAACCGTTAACTACGGAATGGTCGCATACAACAGATGGCTAACTAATGCCCCTTTAACAAGTTTAGATGAGATGCTGTATACAGTATCAGATCCTGAACAGCCTGTAAAAGTCAACTATACGATGGCTATTGACCTCGGACAGCTTCAGCTTCCTGATTATCTCAAACCTTTATGGGACGCATTCGGCGAGGGTCTCGGAGGCAACGTATGGGGCGCATTCCTCAAAATCGCAAACAAGATAGAACCGCAGTCAAACATCACGATCGTTTTAAAGTATGACGAAAATCTTTCGATATACAACACGTCGGACCTTTCATTCAACTGTCCGCTGTTTGCAATAGACAGAGAAAACATAATAGTGGATAATGATAAGCATGAAATGGTTATCCCGATGATGTGGAACAACGATTTTGTTAAAAGAACAGTTGTAGAAAACGGCTCTATCGACCCCGTTCTCATCGACCCGGTAGGCATACTTACAGGTCTTGAGCTCGTAGTTAATGACGAAGCTCCTGTGAATGAGAACAGTATGCTGCCTTTCCACTCAAATGTTGTAGTAAATTACAACCTGACAGCATTAAGCTCTTCTGCATACGGCACGGTTACAAAACGTCAGCCTGTTCCGGAGCAGTATAAGGACGACCCTGATTACGTTCCTCCTTATGTGTATCCCGAACTTGTACAGTACGCTTATATTAACCCCGCAGACAGCAGAACGGGAATTGCCATTCACGGCGAATATCTTAACTATAATGATGATTTCAACCTCCTTGGCGCTCCTTCCGAAGGCTGGCAGGGCAGCAGCTACATCTATAAAGGTCAGAAGCTCAAAGGCGCTTACCTTATAGACGGTGAAGTTTGCTACTTTGATTCGCTCGGCAATTATGATCCTGAATATGTTTATTACGGTTTGGTTAACAGTTTAAGCACGGATGATATTTACTATTCGTTTGAAAATCAGCTTAAGAGCGGATGGATCTATGAAAATGATAACTATTATTATTTTGATAAGAAAACGTTCAAAGCTGTTGACGGTGTTCAGACGATAAACAATCAGACATATACCTTCGAAAACAAAATACTTGTTGACGGATATTGGTACACAACCGAAGAAGGAACTTACCTTTACTGGGCTGGCTCAAGAATATGGAGAAAGCTTTTCACAGTCAGAGGCAAGACTTATTACTTCAACAATAATCACCTTATGGAAACCGGCGTTGCATTCACATTCCTTTCCGGTACCGTTCAGAAATATTACGTTTACGGTGAAGACGGTGTGTGGATGAGCGATTTCACAGGACTTTATAAAGACATCCACGACGGGAAATACTACTATGTAGAAAACGGTGTTTCAGTATACGGCAAAGGCCGTGTAGGTCTTGTAAAAGTCGGCGATGATTATTACTATGTAGACACGGAAGGCAAGCTGGTAACAAACAGATACTACACGCCTTCAAAGACCAACAACCTTCTTCCCGCCGCCAAGTATTTCTTCGACAGCGAAGGCAGACTCGTTCCTGACGATCAGATCAAAAACGGCATTTATGAAGAAGACGGCGCCCTGTATTATTACAAGACGCATAACCGTACCGCTGCAGGTCTTGTAAAAATCGGTGACGATTATTATTATGCTCAGGAAGGCGGACTTGTTGCAACAGGAGAAACCGCTGTTATCAACAATAATAAGTTTCTCAGCCAGGGAGTCTATATCTTTGATGATACAACAGGTAAGATGATTTCAAAATCCGACAGAAGCGGTCTTTTTGAAACAGAAGACGGCAAGCTTTATTACCTTGAAAACGGCAGCTTCAAAACAGGCTGGATAAATGACGACGGTAATTATTATTACTTTGACCCCGCAACTTATGAAGCTGTTGACGGCGAAAAAGAAATAGACGGTGTTACATACACATTTGAAAACTGCAAGCTTACAAAAGGCGTATTTATCACAGATGAAAACGGCACAAAATATATGTTTGCAGGCTCAGCCGTTACTGAATCTCTTATAACCGACGAAGGCAATAAGTATTATTTCGGCGCTGACGGATATATGGTTAAAGGCCTTCAGAAAATCAAGGTTTCGGATTCGGAAGAAGCATATTATCTGTTTGATGATAACGGCGTATGGCGCAGTAACTTTACAGGTCTCTATGAAGAAGACGGATTTAATTACTACATAGAAAACGGTGTCTCGGTATATGGAACAGACGCCGCAGGACTTGTAAAAATCGAGAATGATTACTACTACGTTCAGCCTGACGGCACACTCGCAAAAGACAATTATTATCTCGTATCAAAGACAAACGGACTTCTCAGCTACGGTACTTATTTCTTTGATACAGAAGGAAAGCTTGTTCCCGGCGATCAGCTCAAAACAGGCATCTTCAATGAAGACGGTAAACTTTACTACTATGAAAGCCATCACAGAAAGAATGCCGGTTGGGTAACAATTGAAGATAATAAGTATTATGCCGGTGAAGACGGACTTCTGTTTACCTCCCCTGCGATTATTGACGGTGAATTATATTTCTTTGACAGCGAAGGAAAACTTTGCGGCGAATATGATTACGCAGGTCTTGTACCGAATAACGAAGGCAACCTTTATTATTACGATACTTCAAGCAGCAGTTACGGCAGCGGCTGGAAAAACGTTGACGGCAACTATTATTACTTTGACCCAGCGACTTACAAGGCTGTTGACGGCGTTCAGACGATCAGCTCGCATACTTACGAATTCAGAGATCATATTCTGTATGACGGCGACTGGGTAGTTACTGACGCAGGCACTTCACTTTACTGGGCAGGCTCCAAAGTATGGAGACGTCTTGTAAATGCTAAAGGCAATACATACTATTTCAACAATAACAACCTGATGGAAACAGGTCTTGCATACACATTTGTAACTCCTACAACTCAGAGATATTATCTTTACGCTGAAGACGGCGCTTGGATGAAAGATTTCACGGGTATTTATGAAGACAAAGACGGCAAGAACTACTATATTGTTGACGGTGTTTCAGTTTACGGCAAAGGCCGTATAGGTCTTATTAAAATCGGTGAAGATTACTACTATATCGATACCGAGGGTCAGGTAATAAAGGATCAGTTCTACAATGTTTCTAAGACAAACGATCTCCTCCCTGACGGTATGTACTATTTTGATGCAGACGGCAAGCTTGATTTCAGCGTAATAATCAAAAACGGTATTTACACCGACGAAACAGACGGCAAGCTTTATTTCTACCGAAACAACGAAAAGTATTATGAAGGACTTTTCAAAATCGGCGACGATTACTACTACGCAAATTCCGAAGGTCTTATTGCAACAGGCGTTCACAGAATTTATAAGACCAATAACCTCCTCCCTGCTGATTACTACATGTTTGATGAAACAGGCAAGATGATCCAGGGCGCAGAGCTTAAAGACGGAATTTACAGAGACGACGACGGTATACTTTATTATTACCAGCACGGTCTTAAAACTTATGCAGGTCTTATAAACATTGACGGAGAATACTACTACGCCCGCACAAGCGGCGCTCTTGCGGTTTCTTCCTACAAGATATCAAAGACCAACAACCTCTTACCTGCCGGAACATACGATTTCCGTGAGGACGGCAGAATGATACAGAACAGAAACGGATTTGTTGAAGTCAACGGAATCACCCGTTACTATGTTGACGACGAGTATGTAACAGGACTTGCCGAAATCGACGGCAAATACTATTACTTCTCAGAAACAGACGGAGCTATGACAAAAGGCAGAACTGTTGTGCCGGCAGATAAATCAAATTCACTCTTCGATAAAGCAAAAGTCTTCTATTTTGATGAAGAAACCGGCGCAGCAGACAAAGCTCTTGACTTTGCCGATTACTCAGCGCTTCACGAAAAATACGATTCTTTCGCTGCTCTCGATGAAAACATCTATACAAATTACAGCGATGTAAGCAACGTATTTGAACAGGTCAAAGCCTGGGAAAACAGCAACGCAGAGCTTGACGAGACTCAGCAGAATCTTATAGATGCAAAAGTTCAGGAGCTTGAGAGCGCGATTGCTTCACTTGTATTCAATTCTGTTGATACAACAGCTTACGTTCAGGCTATGGCAACCGTTCCTGCTGACCTTTCAATCTATACAGACGCTTCAGTTGATCTGATGAACGAAGCTAAAGCGGCGGTTGAAAACTTCCTCGCAGGCAATCCGAACGTAACTAAGCAGGAAGAGTTTGACGCTCTTGTTGACGCTTACGTTTCAGCCATTGCCGCTCTTGAGGAAAAAGGAGCTGATTATACTCCTCTTGACAACGCTCTTGCACAGTTTGAATCTGTTGACGGCGATCTTTATTCAAACTACGATGATGTAAAGGTTGTTTACGATGAAGTTAAGAGCTGGAAAGAAAATAATTCATCTCTTACAGTTTCAGATCAGGCGCTTATTGATGAAAAAGCCATTGAACTTTTAAATTCAATTGATACGCTTACATATAAAGACGCCGACTTAACCGAGATTGACGAACTGTTTGCAGAATTCAGAGCTCTTAATCCCTCTCTTTACAGCAATTACGACAGAGTTAAGTCAGAGTTTGACTCAGCGATAAATGCATTGGGAGCTATGCCGACACCACGAACAATTATGCAGCAGCCGGAAATCGATAACATAGCCAGAGCGCTCAGAAATGCGCTCGAAACTATCACTTACAATCCTGTTGACACATCGGCTTATGAACAGGCAAAAGAAACAGTTCCCGCTGACCTTTCAATCTACACAGACACTTCAGTCAATCTTATGAACGAAGCAAAAGCGGCGGTTGAAAACTTCCTCATCGGCAGCGTTGACATCAGGAATCAGGCAGAGCTTGACGCACTTGTTGACGGATACGTTCAGGCAATCGCCTCTCTTGAAGTAAAGCCTGCTGACTACGACGCTCTTGACAACGTAATTGCAGAGTTTGAAGCATTAGACGCAAACGCCTATTCAAACTATGACGAAGCAAAAGCTGTTTATGACGCTGTAAAGGCATGGAGAAACAATAATCCCGATAAGCTTATTACAGAGCAGTCAGAGGTTGACGCTCAGACTCAGCTTCTCAGAGATGCCATTGATTCGCTCACGGTTGTTTCACGCTTCGGCGTTAAGGAAGGCAGCACGGCTGTAATAGACGGTAATTACATTTACGGTCTTAAGACAAGACTTACAGCGGCTAACCTCAGAAACACATTCCTTGATTACGAAGGCGTTGAAGTAACATTTGAAAAAGCGATTGAAGACGCAAGATATTACGGCACAGGTTCAACCGTAACCGTTAAATACGCTGACGGTACAGAAGAAGTTTTCACAATCGTTATTTTCGGTGATGTTGACGGCAACTCAATCATTGACAGCGACGACGCATTCGCAGCGCTCGAAGCTTCAAATGATAATTCACTCTTCAGCGCAGTTCAGAGAAAAGCAGCTAATGTTGACGGTGTTCGCAGAATCAGCCTTGATGACTACGCAATAATCAACGACGCAGCTCTCGGATTAGCTGATATCGACCAGACAGCAATAGCATAAACCTAACCCTACAATCACAATCACTATTACAGAACCCCGGAAGTTCAGATGAGCTTCCGGGGTCGTTTTATGTATTCATTTGTACATAACGCTATACATTATATAATATATTGTTTTACTTGTTTTCAAACGTTAAAAGATCAGGAGTGATATCCAGTTTTTTATTGATAGCTAACCAGGTTGAGCGTTCCATTATACTCTGTCCGCCGTGGTTGTGTCCTGTTCCGCCGTGATCGGTGGAAATAACTATCAGCCAGTCTTCCTGAGCATAAGTGCTTCTTGATTCAATGGTTTTTATTATATCATAACCGTATTTGTTTGCATCAAGCGTAGCGTTATAATAATTTTTGTTGTTGCCGAATCCGAAGAAATGACCGGCATGATCTGTAAACTCAAATGTAAAGAAAATCATATCAGGATCTTCAGCCGCAGTTTTCCGGGCGTCTGCGGGTTTTGATACGTATTTAAGAACCTGATAATATGTCGCCATATCGTCGATTTCATGATTATACTCTACCGGCAGACCATTCTTAATGGCAAGCTGAATGTCAGGCTTATATGAAACAGACGTATGTTCACGCCACGATACGGTAAACGATGATGCGTGCCCCTGCTTTGCAAGCGCTGTAAGGCAGGTTTCTTTATCGTTCTTTGACATGCCGTTGTTGCTGATGCCGTGGTATTCTGCCCAGCCGCCTGTAAGCATTGAGCACCAGCCCGGTGCTGTTGACGTATGCTGCTCTCTTTCGCCTTTTATTCCGCCCGCAAATGTATGATAAAGTCCGCCGAGACTCTTAACATACATTATTGCGCTTTCAGGGTCATCCTTTATATTTTTAATGCCGTCTGCCCTGAAGCCGTCAAAGCCGAGGAATATAGCTTTTTTAACTGTTTTACCCTCCGCCAGCGGCGCATTGAAATGATCCATTATAATCTTATAAATAACCGTCTGCGGCAGAGCTTCGTCGTATGTATTGTCAAACACTCCATAGCTCTCAAGCTCGTCGGCATATTTGCCTGTGCGTTTTGGCTCATACAGACCGAAAAGCGCTCCGAAGCCTACACACTGAAGAACTATCATAATTACAAGTAACACCGCCACTACGGTAATTATTGTTTTCAGAAATGATTTCATAAAGCTTTTTGATTTTTTGTCTTTTGCTGTCATAATTAACCTCCCGAAAATTTTTATCTATCCTGAAATCGGACTGTTTTTATTGACTGTCAGTTATTCAAGCCATTTTAATTGTGATAATGAATGTATTTCTTTAAAACTGATATTTGAATAATTATAAATAATAATTCAATCCCGAAGCAAAGCTTTCAAGATACGTCTGATCAAACGAGTTTTCAAATTTAAGTTCATTATTTCTCATCTCATCGCAGAGGAATCCGCAAGCGGTTATAATACCTCTCTTATTTGCGCTGAAAGAAACGTATCTTTTATATCCGTATGTTTCGCAGATTGACGCAGAGCCATCCAGCGTATTATATAATGATTTAAGATTTTCGGAAAACTCCGAAAGTTTCTTTTCGTCGGTTTCAAACTCAGCTTTTGCGGAAAATCCACAGCTTATGACTTCAACCGTCAGAATGGTATTCACGGGATTGTCAATATCGCTTTCATCAATTTCTGCGCTGATTTTCATAAAGAAGTTATCTGTCTTTATAATATGTTCGCTCATATTCAATCCTCCTGAGCTGAAACGTCAAAGCGCAGTTCTTTTTCCTCCTGAGCCTGTACCGAAAAAACTATATAACCGTCTGTGACTTCCTTAAACTCAATATTATCCGCCGATATAAAACGGTTACTATTATAAATTTCAATTCCGTCAAGCTTTACAGTCTGCGTGTCAGAATAAGGAAGATATATAAACGCTTTAGTGCCTTTGGGGATTTTGGCGTCAAGAGTAAACGCTTCATCCGTCTTTCTCTCGGTTACGCTGATATAGCCTTTGACTGAGGGAACCGTGCATCTGACAAAGCCAAGATCCGTCAGCTCCGGCTTTATTACAAATTCCGAATATCCGGCTTTCAGAGGTCTGATGCCTGCAAAATATTTACTCATAATTACAAGAGGTCCGCCAGACCATGCGTGATTTAGTGTGCCGTTGAGCTTTGTCCAGCCCTCCCAGAGCGTTGAATAATCCTCTTTAATCATAGGTTTATATCTTTTGAGCATTCTTTGCCTTGAAAGATCATATTTATCCATCCTGCAAAGAGCTTCAAGCACATAAAACTCCATGTAAGGGCTTGCGTTTTTGCGATTAGTAAGAACTGACGTAATCGTATCATATTTATCCTTTTCCGCCAAGCCGGAAATAACAGCCAGAGCATTCGCTCTGTCGTCAGGAGCAATTACGCCTTTGCTCTTATACCCTTTTTCAGTCCAGAGCGAAGAGTATCCGGCCTTTATTTCATTCATTCTTGACTCAATATCACCGCTGTCTCTGCCGAGGACTTCCGCCATGTTCTTAATATTTGAAAGCGCATAGTAATACCACGCATTCTCTATTGCGGCGGCATCTTCAAAGCTGCCCCAGTCCATCCAGTCCCACGAGCCTTCACGATGATTCACAAGATGATTGCTTCCGATTGTCCAGAGGTTTATGTAATTTACAGACGCATCATATACAAGACTGAGAAAATCCCTGTCGCCTGTATACATATAATAAGTCCAGAATCCGCAGATTCCCGCAAGCTGCTGAACAGGAAGCTCAAACATCTCGCCGTCTATCGGCACTACGGTCTGCATTATATTTGTATTGCCGTCTATATGACCGAGCATTGAAGCAGCGCCTTTTTGATACAAAAGATAAGAGTTTGTATCAAGCGCATACATCGACATAGCCATTTCATTTGTCACGTCGCCCCACCACTGCGCTCTTTCTCTGTCGGGACAATCCATAAAATTATCACGCATTGTAACATAGAGCGTGCGAAGCGACTTCTGCCAGAGTGTATTAAGATTTTCGTCATCACATTCAAACAGTCCCGAAAACTCGGTGTTATAACCTGTTTCTCTGTATTTCAGATCAAGGATCTCAACGCCTGACGGAATATCATAAGTGATATGCTCGCCATTGAACCAGCCGAGCGCTTCAAACTCCTGCACTCCGTCTTTTGTTATATATGTATCGCTTACCGCTCCAAGCCAGGTATTCTCGGTAAAAATCCTGATCTTCTTCCCGGCTTTTGCTTTTATTTTAAGATATGGGGTGCATTGAGCGTTATACGGAATATCAAGAGTAATTTTATTTTTAATTTTGACTTTTAGGTTTTTATAATCGGCTGAATTCTCATAATCTTTCAGCCCGTAATCTTTTAAAAGCGGGATTCCTCTGGGATAAAGCTTTCCCCACGGAGCAGAGCCGCCCTTGCCGATTTCCGAAGCATAATCCCATGAGCTGTCGTCAAAATCGGCAGAAAGCCAGTCGCCGATTTCTTTTCTTGCGTCATAGTAAATATTTGATTCCGGCAGTCTGTAATTCGGTTTTGAAATAAAATTATCCTTCTGATATGCCGTGTTTCTGCATACTTTCCAGCTTTTATCGGAAACAATTCCGCCCGCTTCAAAAATGAAGCCTGCTTTGCCGCTGTCGGTATATGAATAACTCTTATCCTTACCCCAATACCAGACGAGAGCGCAGATAACGTTTCTGCCCGGTTTCAGGTAAGGAGCGATTTCGACTGAATCATAATAGCTGTCATTTTCTGTCGGT
This sequence comes from Oscillospiraceae bacterium, assembly GCA_902789095.1. GTDB lineage: Bacteria > Bacillota > Clostridia > Oscillospirales > Acutalibacteraceae > CAG-488. The sequence continues at coordinate 37,366 of CADAMY010000012.1, forward strand.
CCTCGTTTTACCGAGCCTTCAAAAACAACCGTCTCACCGTTTATATAAAGCCAGTACTTTGAATCAGCGGAAATGAATGCCGTCAGCGTTTCAGGCGTTTTAGAGATTTCAACAGTCTTTCTGAAACACATCCATACGTTTTCTTCACTGCCGTCCGAAGAATCCCAGATATAATCTGCCGTCCAGTCTGTTTTCGGCGCTGTATCAATACGTGAATAAGGTAAAACAGACTCCGGCACTTCATAATCATTTTTGAAATAAGTCCTGCTTGTTAAACCGCTGAACAAAGCGGAAATGAATGACACAACTGCCATAAAGAAGGAAATTATTTTGTTCATTCATTTTCACCTCGGACTTCTTAAAAGAATTATAACGTTCTTCTTCGTGAATAATGTAATAAATATTTCGGATATCATCCTTTGTGAGCGGTATGTCGCAGCAAAGGATTTTCCGCCCTATCTCCTTGTTAACAAAATTAGCGAATGTATTGTTTTCTTCGCAAATCAGAACCTTGTTTTTGCGCATTCTTTTCAAGTCGCTTTGAAGATTGTTTCACATGAACTCCTGATTATATTCCGAAAAAAACAGAGCGGTTCAAGAAGCTGTATAATTTGTATAAATTCCTCCGCAACAGGATCAGTTTTTACTTTAAATCCATCTTTAATGACATGTGTGTTAGTGTAATAGACCTCTTTTCCTAATAATGTAATTCTCATATATGCATCTCTAACAGCACCAGGCGGAAGATAATCTAAATGATCTTCCGGAGTTTGCATTGTAAACAACCGTTCAAAAGCAGTTGAAATCTGACTCATTGTATTATACGGAATATGTGATTCATGTTCATCAAAATACCCAACCGGAAAATGTATGCCACCGTTCCTGGGCGAAATAACATTCCGATACTAAACAATATACTCTCTGGGCAGAAGATCAAAATGCATTCTCCCGGTTTCAATTACTATTCTATCTACGTCTGAAAATCTGACGATTATATGCTGTTTTTCATTCTTTCTTTTAAAAAAAACATAATACAAACCTCTTTTTCAATGCAGCATTTTAGCGTTTTTCTGTAGTTGACAACCATTCAGAGTCACAATCCTGCTTTGTCAAGTTTTATGACACATTCTGTATGCCTTGAGACACCGGTATTGATGTCAATGGTATAACAGAAACTATCGTACTGCCGCGCGGTTGTACTAAAAATGTCATGACCTTATATCTGTAATAGATTGAACATTAGCCTGAAAATCTATATTAAAAAATTGTCGGATTCCACGACGGATCCAATATATGAAGCGAATCAATAACAGCTTTCAACGGGGTAGGATAAACACCATCACCGGTATCCAGTAACTGTGTTCTCTTTTCCTCAGGTTCCTTTTGCGCAATTAGCAGCAGATATAACGCAATACAGTTTGGCAATTGCTGGAGAAAATCCACACAAAAAATGGCTTGCTTGATTACAGAATACTTACCCATGCAATATATTAATCCACACACATACATATTTGAGACACCGGGAACAGGATTATTGATCATATCCAATAACCCCTCTGTTTGACGACCTGTCGCTTCATTGTATAGTGAAGGAGCATTAAGCATTTCCTGCTTTGCTTTGTTGATTGCATTAAAATACGCTTGGTACTTAGGACTGCCCGGTAAAGAATAGAATTCTATATTGGGCGCAAAATACTCAGCAAAATATTGCATAAGTTCCTGATCCGAAACCGGTTCCTTTCTGATCATTCCATTTGCTGCCTCCTGATAGTTCCGCTTTTGTTCCTGCAAGATTTTTTGTACCGCCTCCAGATTGTTATTAGTTGTCTTTTCTTCGACCTTATCGGTTGTTTTTTTCTTAGAAAACAGCTTATCAAATATGCTCATTTAATTACCACTTTATCTTAGTGCTAACGAAGCATTTTTGAATGATTCATCACTTGTAACCTCTTTAATCACTTTTATTTGATTCGGAAATGTGATTTCTGCATTTTCATCGCATAGTTCGATTTCAACAATTGCCTTGTCATCCCAGAACGGATAGACGTCAATCTCAAAATATTGATTCTCATATGTAAGACAGTAGCGATCCTTGCGTATCTGTCTCCTGGTCGTGTCCGCATTCATCAAAAGACGTATATACTCGCTTTCGGACAGGCGGCGTTCAATCTCTACACGCTTAATTTCGCTGACTTTACGCTTGATTGTCTGAAAGTAAATATAATGCCCTTCAAATCCACGTTGACGTACGCGGACTTCTTCGTCACGATCCGACTTCAGATATGTCTGAATTATTTCGATGCGTTGACAGTTGGTTAAAGAATCAAGCCATTTTATATCAGGATATTCTATAAGGAATTTACGCTCAACTTCGAACGGTTCAGGTTCTCCGAGGAATGACGAGATTTCCGCAATCAGCCGGCTCATCTTGTCTTTAAAGTTGGTGGTATTATCTATCACGCGAAAATGCGGATGACCAGTCCATGCCGAGATTAATTTATCATCAATCGCTGCGGCTTCCTCAACTGTCTCTGTTCTTGCCGCATTATTCGCAGTTGTATAAAACTCTTCTGCCCCCTTTGCAGCTGTAACAAGGTGAAATACTGCATCATAATTATCCCGCAATTCGATCTCGTTCGTGCCGAGAAACTCCAACACCTGCGTAAATTCAAGGTTGTCCATATAGGCTTTATTGTCCAGAGCTCCACGATCGCAGACGATCAATACCTTGGTGGCATTCATCGTTTTTGCCGCATATTCAAAGACATTCTCTTTTTCAAGCTGCAGACGGAACTGACACTGCTGATATTCACTGTTCGAACCGCATGTCCAGGGAGCAACACCGCCTGTGATAAGTTCCGTCGCAGTTTCCGGGACAAACAGAACAGTGTAGCCCATTTGAGTAAAAGCATTCTGTACCCAGCTCATTGCTGTCGATTTACCGGCGCATGGTCCGCCGGTAATTACAATTTTTGTAACTTCAACCGCTTTTGCCCCATTTCTCTTTTTCAGCAGCTCGTCTACGCTGACACCAAAAAGCGCAGCAAGTTTCCGAATAGTGTCCACACCCGGTTTTGCTTTGCCAACTTCCCATTTAGATACTGCCTTATTGGTTACGCCAAGATAAGCACCTAATTCTGACTGTGAAAGCCCTGCCTGAATCCGAAGCTTATAAATATAATTTCCGAAGTTATAATCATTCATTAAGATGTCCTCCCTTACACTGACATTATATTCTTTTTGATGAAAGAATTCAAGAAACCGGCTATCGAATATTGGTAGAACAATTTGACAACAATTCTATAGTTTCGACCCGGCTCGAGACATCGAGACTACTACTTCCACATGACTTGTCTGGGGGAACAGGTCAAACGGTACGGCTTTTTTATTTTATAACCGTTCTTTATCAAAAATCTTATATCTCTGACCTGCGTCTGAGGGTTGCAGGAGATATAGACGATCTTTTTCGGCGCGAGTTTCGCTGCGGCGCGCAGGAACGCCGGACTGCTGCCCGCGCGCGGTGGGTCCATTAACAGCACGTCCGCCGTCTCTCCGTCCCCGACCATCGCGGTCATGAAGTCGTCCGCGTCGGCACAGTAAAACCGCGCGTTGCGCACGCCGTTGCGTTTGCAGTTGGCGATCGCATCTGCCGCCGCTTTTGTTCTGTCATTTCTGACAATCTGAAACGGAATCCGCGATCATCTCCTGCCCAGTATGCGGCACATACCTGTCTCTCCCCATATGCCGTTCACTACAGCAGCAAATGCAGCGTCTATCCTTTCTCGGTGCTCTGTTAAGCAGGGCAAACCAGATAATCTCTGACAGAGCATTTCGGAAACGTAATCTTCCGTATTTCCGTCTCGGGTATGCCGGCAGCTTCCAGAAGTTTGGCGCATATTTCTTGGAAATACGGAGTTTCCTGTTTCCTACTTCAGTGATTGTAAATCAGTACGCTTTGTCCACGACAAACATAATCTCCGACTTCTTCGTAAAATGTATATTTAACACTTTTGACAGATCTCTTACCGACTGACTTTACCAGCATCACATTGTCCGGATCGACAAAAACAGGATCGGTGTTCTTTAGCTTTTCTAATGCCCTGCCGTGCCAATCTGCTCTGTTCACCGCCGAAACCGGCTCATTAAAATACACTGCTCCGGATCTAAATCTGCCTGTTCCAGCGCTGTTACAGATCGTCTATCACTTTGCGCGATTTGCGTAAGAACTTCAGCAAGAGCCGGATCACACTTCTTTAATGTTTCAGGAATAAGATACTTTCCGTCTTAATGCCTGAAGGTTCCGTCCACTTTCTTCTCGGCATCCATTGTTTCCACGAGATACCAATTGACGCCTATGGACAACCCTTGAACCCGAAGTGCCCTTAACAATCCGATTTTTCCGAAGTCGCCGATATCACCGGCATACCTGTCCTGCATAAAATCACCTGCTTGTTCTAAATGATCGACGCTGACCTCCTTTGCATAAAAAGCAGACGGCTTATCCTTCTGATACGGAAGGTTTGGCGGACGACATGGAGGTTTCCCTAAATACCGATTTGTTTCTTTATTTTCTCAACGCTTTCCCGGTCATGCCCGGCTTGTACTGCGTGAAGCAGCATCTCCTTTGCACCCGGCAGATCTCCGCTTTTGCCGAGAACCAGCGCGTAGTTTGCATAGTACAGACCCAGATTCTGATTTCGTTTGTTTGCTTTTTTCAAAGCGGTATGCATATGACGCACTGCAATCTCGTATTCACCTTTCTTTGCATAATACAAGCCGAGATTGTTGTAACACGCCGGGTTTTCCGGATCAAAGCGCTGCGCTGTATAGTAACACTCGGCCGCCCTGTCCGCAGAGTCGATTTGCTCGTACGCAATCCCCAAAAGGTTCCAGATCCGTCCCTTGCGTTCTTTGTTCACATCCAAACCGGTCGCCTCGATCAGAAGCGGAATCTGGGACGCATAATCTCCTTCTCCGGTCAGTCGGTTTTTCTCGGCGATAATCCGATGGAATTGCGCGTCCGCATCCGTCTTCGGCGACGGAGTTCCCGCGGCGGAAGGCTCCCGTGCATGCGGCGTTTTCTCGGCCGTTTCTGGTTCCTTTTTTTGCCTGCGCTCATCCCAAAGAAGATACAAGAATCCACCGCCGCCGATCAAAGCGATCAGAATCATGACAAAATTCCCAACTTCTTCTCCGCCCTCAAAATGCATCACGTACTCGCTGTGAACCAGTTGTATGCCGATCAAAGCACTCACAACGCAGGAGACGGTTTCCAGAAAAAGCAGTTTTCCCGAGAACACTTTTCTTTTTCGGATCACTGCCCAGACATCTTTCGCTGTCGCCAGTCCGACGCAGGCCGCATGGAGGAGAAGCAGAATACCTAGGTTATGAAATAAAGCGCCGTCCGTAAACACCTCTTCATTGTCCAGGATGACGATCTGCATTCCGGTGCGTCCGGGCAGCCAACTGACCAGCGCAGTCTCAAGCAGAATCAGACCTGACCATTTGAGCATGAACCTAATCCACTGCCCGTTTTTTTCAAGCAAATAATTGAGTGCTTCTGTGAATAAGAAGCTCTCCCAAACATTGAGCATCACCAGTGCCAAAGATACGCCGAACTCTATAACCTCCAAGGCGTTCTCTCCTTTCTTTGTGCAGTCACACGGCTTTCCGGCTTATGTCCGTTTTTTTCGGCTTTCCGTAGTTTCGCGTGCAAGCAGCACAACCGTCTCCACATGACTTGTCTGGGGAAACAGGTCAAACGGAACAGCTTTTTTAATTTTATATCCGTTTTTTATCAGGAATCGTATATCCCTGACCTGCGTCTGAGGGTTGCAGGAAATATAAACTATCCTTTCAGGTTTTGACTTGACGAGTGAAGAGAGAAACTCTTTACTGCATCCCGCCCTTGGCGGATCGGTAAAAACAACGTCGTATTTCCCTGCGTTTGATTTAAGATACTCCCCTGCATCAAGACAGAAAAATTCCATATTTTCTGCGCTGTTT
>CADAMY010000013.1 GCA_902789095.1 Oscillospiraceae bacterium
TTCCCGTTCAGCGGAACAGGCTGTAAGGGTAAGCTCGTTATTCCGAACGATAACACCATAGTAAAAGTAACCTTTACTTATCTTACAAACGATATTCAGGTTGAAATGATATAAAAGAATTTCAGACAGGCAGTGATAAAGTGAAAAATGTATCATTCTATTTGCTTGCGGATGCTCATTATGTTTCAAAAAAGAACTGGACAGAAGGCAAGCCGTTTACGTTCCGTGAGCGGTCAGACCAGATTGCTTTAAAGGCAACGCCTGAGATACTCGATACTTTTATTGAAAAGATAATCGCCGATGAAGAAACCGATACGGTGATTTTTGCAGGTGACAACGTTAATAACGGCGATATGAATTCTCATTATGAATTCAGGCAGCGGCTTGAAAAGCTGACGGACGCAGGCAAAAAAGTTTACGTTATATATGCGACGCACGATTACTGCGGATGCGGCGAAGACAAAAACTGGTTTACAAGCTGCATATATACCGAAACAGGCACGGAGCCGACAGAACCGATGAAAAAAAGCGGACTGTATGATTTTTATTATGAATACGGACCGAAACAGGCGCTCAGCGTTGAGCGTGAAAGCGGCTCGTTTACAGTAAAACTCGGCGGCGGAGTCAGGCTTATTGCCGTTATGGACAACGGCAACGGATGCGGCTACTGCGGTCTTTTTGAAGACGGAGTAAAATGGCTCGAGGGTCAGTTTAAGGAAGCGAACGAATGCGGCGATTATGTGATCCTTGTTATTCATCATCCCGTGATTCCTCCGTGGGACGTTTTCAGTCACGTTGCAGATGATGAAATGTACGGCGGATACCGTGAACTGAGCAGCCTGATGTGCAGAGAAAACGTCAGAGTCGTTTTCACAGGGCATACGCACGTTCAGAATATCAGAAAATACACCGATCCCGAAGGACGTTGGTTCCTTGATATTTCAACCGTTGCACTTGCCAATGCGGCAGGAAAAATGAGAAAGGTTACGGTCGATGCCGAAAGCGGAATATGCGACGTAAAAAGTATCGGGATTGAGAAGCTCAGCGGAATCGACACAGGCGGAAAATCTGCTTTTGATTATCTGTACGGGCTGAATTTTCCCGGAATATGGGAAAAGCTCATACCGCTGTGTACAAAAGATTACAATGCTTTTCTTGAGCTTGCCGAAGGTTATCTGCCTGTTGATAAACTAAAAAAATATAAAAAACTGATTCAATTAGCCGGCAGAAAAGTGCAGAAAATTACGCTTTCTTCCGTTGCAAAATTCGGGAGGACTAAAAAAAATCTGACACGGGAGCAGAAAGAAGAGGCAAAGAGCAAAACTCTCGTTCAAACAGCGTATATTATTCTGCGGCATATTTATTCGGGCAACGCGCCTTTTACACCCGATACGATAGAGTACAAAGTGCTTGATTCGGCAGTCGGACGTATTGACAAATTCGTTGACCTGTTCAGAATCAAAGCGGTTAAAAAGATTATACCTGAGGGCTCATCTTTGAGAATTATTGCTCAGGATTTTCTCTATAACTGCAGAACAGGAAACGATGATGAAATAAGCTTCAGTCTGAAATGAAAACAGAGGTGGTAAAATGAAGTGTCCTAAATGCGGAACCGATATTCCTTTTTACGACATAAGGCCTAATTGCAAAAATTGCGGAGTCAATATTCTTTATTATGCTCAGGACTATCAGCTTGAGCGTGACGCAAAACGGACCGAGCTTGAAAATGCGTCGATGCGTATGGTTGTTGCGAGAATCAAAGCGGTATTTATCGGCAGCCTGTCTGCGATTTTCAGGATGATTTTTATTGTGCTCGCAATTTGTTCGCTTATGATACCTTTTGCGGCGGCTGAATTCAGACTTCCGTTTTATGAAGAGAAATTCTCCGTAGGTCTTATAAGCGTTATTCAGTCATTTTCAGATTTTATTCCCGCTTTGCCCGGATTTTTAAAAAGCGCACTGTTTTCTGATACGGCAGCGGGAACGGTTATTATTCTGGCATTTTTTGCTTTGCTTACAGTTATTGACGCAGTTTTGCTCGTCGTATTTCTTCTTAGTTTTCTCAACCCTGTAAAAAGCGCAAAAATTATAAAAAGAACTGTGATTATTGCGTGCGTCGCTGCGCTGTGCGCTCAGGCAGCCGTGATAATCTGTACGTTCTTTGTCTTTAAACCGAAAGATTATGCGGAAATATCATTCGGCTTCGGTGCGGCAGTAAGCTTTATAATGCACCTTGTTCTTTTGATAATAAACTCAAAAATGCTTAAAAAAGGCATCGAGCCTGTTTACAGGGAGTTTGACCCTAAACGAAAAGAACTGCTCAAAAAAGTCAGAAAGGGCGAGATCGACCTTGATGAACTTACTCTGCCTGTGTTTGAAAGCGAAGAGGAGTATAATACCCGCATGAGCGAATTCGAACAGGCAATGCAGGAGGAGTCGGCAGCAGAGCTTGAAAATGAAGTAAAAGCAGCCGTACTCGCAGGAGAGGAGGCGGATAAGCAATGAAAAAGTCCGTTAAAATACTTCTCGGAACGCTTGGTGTTCTTGCGCTTGTCGGATTATGCTTCCTGTGCGTTGCGATATATGCAAAAAAAGAGATCAATAAACCGCGATTTGAAATGCCCGAATTGAACGAGCAGGCCGTCAGTTCTTTGCCTGATAATAAAACAGAAGCTTTTGAATATATCAGTCGCCTTTATGAAAGCGCCGTATCGTCAGACGACGTCGAAATAAGTCAGCATACCGATGTTCATACTGCTCAGGGCGAGAAATCGCTTCCGTTTTCCGAAGCTGACAACGGTGTGATTTCAAGAATATTTGAAAAATCACAGGGCAGTCTCGGCGACCTTTATCCGAAATGCGAAAACGTGCTGGCAGTGAAGGCGGAAAACGTACCCGACCTTGGATTCACAGCCGACGACGTTGTTGATTTTACTGCAGAAAAAGGCAGAATTGATGAAAACGGCAAAACCGCAGAGGAAGACTGTTATTTTATCACGCTTAAAGTGAATCCTGATCGCATTGATGTCAATGAAATGCTTGAAAGCGACGTGAGAAAAAATATTGAAAAAGAGCTTTCGTCAATTCTCAGCATCTCATCGCTTGATATAGCGCCTGAGGGTTTTGAGGCAAGCTTCAAAGTAAGATATGCCGACGAACTGATGACACATGCAGAGATTAAGCGGAACGTTAGAATCAGCGCGGCGGTTGACTTTAAAGGTGAAGATTATCAGTCTCTGAGTAAAAACACCGCACAGCTTGAATTTCCTTATGAAACGGTAAACGTAATTGACCTTTTCCATTACGGAGTAAGATTTAACGAGCGTCAGATCGCAGTTCAGAAAAATGATATGAAGGCGCTGCCTCTTGAAGTCAGGGTTAATTCACAGACTGAGAGAGAAGATTATAATATGACGTATTCTGTATCTGACGACGGATTCTTAAAAATTGATGAAGACGGTGTTATGACTGTCACAAATACGAGAGAAGAGCCGCTGAGAGTAACGGCTGAACTTGAATACGACGGTCATAAATATACAGATACTTTGATCGTATATGCTACCGAACTGGAGGTGAAGACGGATGAGCCGACAGGTAATTGATGATAATACTCGGGACTTGTCAGAGCAGAAGGCCAACAGAAACGTAAATATTTACCGAAGCTTTAATTATGTCGGAAATAAGGAAACTATCGCTTATCTGTTCAACGACTTTTCCAACTCCTTCAACATCAATAACTTCAGGGACAGATTTATCTGGGACGTTGTAAAGATTGACTTCGGAATCTCTGCGATCGTCAATATTTTTACGGGCGCATGGGACGTTATCAACGATACGGTAATCGCCGCTATTGTTGACAATACCAGAACAAGGCTCGGCAAATTCAGACCTTACCTTGTAATTTTTCAGATTCCGCTTACGATAATCGGTCTTCTGTACTGGTTTATTCCGTATTTCTTCCCGGATACGAGTCCGACGTTTATTCCGAAGCTTATATTTTATTTTGCATTCAACATAATTACAGAAACCGCAGGCACTTTCACAAGCGTTGCCAAAAGCGGATATATGTCAACCATAACGCCAAACCCGAATGAGCGTATCCGGCTTATTACGCTCGCCGAGCTTCTTACAGGATATATGGGCGAGGATATGCCGGGTTACATAATGGGATTCCTTTACGATATGGTCAGCACGGGCAGGCTGAAAGTCCCGATGCGCAGGATATTCCTCGGAATGGGCGGAATTACCGCAATCATTTCAAGCGTTTTTACGCTGTGGTTCTTCCTCGTTTCAAAGGAACGAGTAATGCAGACGATTGAAAAACCGAGCATTAAAGAGGGACTTAAAGCGATATTTACAAACTATCCTGTTTTCCTTATGTGTCTTTCTGATTTTCTCGGAGGATTCGGAGTCGGTACAGACGAGCGAAATTACTGGATAGACGTTCACGGCGGCAACTCGATGATAAATACTATCCTTGCGCTTGTCAGCGGAATTTCGGGACCTGTCGGCAGTATAAGCTACGCATTCGTAGCACCTATTCGCAAGCGTTTTTCATCAAGAGCTATCTGGGTCGGCGCAGACTTTTACGGCGATATGGTCGTGCTCGGGTTCTTCTTATTCGGTATGTATAAAAAGAATTATCTCAAACTCGGACCGATGCTCGCAGCTTACGGAATCAGGGAATTCCTCAACAAGCTTCTGTTCGGCGTCAATAAGGTAATTAACACCGATCTTTGGAACGAAGCAATGGACTACTGCGAATGGAAAAACGGCTACCGTATGGAGGCAACCACCGGAGTTGCGAGAGGTCTAGTTCTGAAATTGCAGGGCGTTGTTATGGGTACTGTGCGCACGCTTATTATGAAGCGCATAGGTTATGTTCAGGGTCTTAAAATCGGCACTCAGGACGAAAAAACAAAACGCTGGCTGTTCTTGCTTTGTACCGTTGTACCGCTTGTTACGAGCGCTCTCGGTATAATTCCGAAGCTTTTATGGCCGATTGATAAAAAGACGCGTGAAAAGATGTATTATCAGCTCTCTGAGGTCAGAAAGGCAAGAGTTTCCGACTATCTTGAAACTCTGGATGAAGAAAGCGAAGCGGAAAAGGAAGGATAATATGAGCTACGAAGAAAAACTTGATAAAATATCAGTTCTTGAAAATACATGGCATGACGCCGTGAATCAGACGGAGGTTTATAACCTTATTAACCGTCATTTTGATGCGCCTCTGCCTGAGGGCAAAAAGACTAAAAAGGCAATAGTTATCGGCTACGACGGCTGTACCTGCGAGATGCTCAATTTTCTCGGCAGCCCTGAAAACGGAGCGATAAGCTACCTTCTCTCAGAAGGCGGACACGGTATTTTCAGCTTTGCTGGCGGTCAGCCTTATCCCGAGCCTGTCACGCAGGAAACGTCAACGGCTCCCGGCTGGTGTTCCATGCTTACGGGTACTCTTGCGCAGGAGAATAAGATTGATGATAACGGCATAATCAAAGAAATTGAGCCGAAAACTCTGCTCATTGACCTGATTGAAAAAAATAAGATCGGCAGCAGCGCATTTTATGTGTCCTGGGGCGGTCATTTTGAGGATGATAATTCAACTTATCTCAAAGAGAAGCAATATATTGCTCAGAATAATCTGAGTGCAGAGTATACCTGCGCTGACGATGATGACGGAACGCTTGAAAACACGCTGAATAATATTAAAAGAGATGACTGTTCTGATTTTATATTCAGCATTTTTGAGTACCCTGATCATTTCGGTCACGGATTTGATTACCGCTCTGAAGTGAAAGAATATATGCAGGCTTTCGTTTCTTCTGAAAAGACAGGCATCGAAATAATCAGAGCGATAGAATCAAGAGCCGAATTTTCACAAGAGGACTGGCTGATTCTCGTAACGTCTGACCACGGCGGATACAAATGCGGTCACGGCGGACCGACGCTTGAAGAGAGAATCACATTTATAATTTCTAACAAAAAAATCTGACTTTGACATCTCAGAAACTTTATCAAATCTGTATCTTATCAGTGACTTTAGGTTTTCCTTGTGGTATAACGTGCCCGAGAAGGGCTTTAGCCTCACATGATATCTCCGGCATAATTATTGATGCTGCAGTGATCCACAGGGCGCTTTACGTTTTCAACCTCGTTCTAAATTAACTAATTAACAAACTCGTAAAGAGCTGTGGTCTGAGCATTTTTTAAACCGTCGCTCGGCAGGAGCAAAAACCAAATCTACAGCATACCAAAGTTCTTGGAGAGGAACTCTAATAACTACTACTATTAATTATACAAGAGGAATATTATATGAAGAATTCTGCAATTAAATCCGTAGTTTGCATAGCTTTATCCGCCGTGCTTGCAGCAGGAATTTTCACAGGATGTGGCAGGGAAAAAGAGGCACAGGACAATACTTCGCTGACTCTAACCAGTCAGGAGTCTGCAAGTACTCCGACCGTGACAGATGATCGGTCAGATGAACCGATTATTGCCGACGAAAATGATTTGAAAGATTTTCATAGTCTGATTACTAATATTGTGAATTTTAGAAACAGTATGATGTTGGATATCAAATACAGCTCCACTGATGAAAACAAAATGACTTATGCTATGGAATGCGTGTTCAATATTTGGGGATCAGTCTGGGAATATTGCGAAGATAAGTATAACTGGCAGGATTCGTACAAAAGTTATTGGAGCAACACATTCGATGAAGTAAAACAGAAGTGGATTTTTGAAACACCTGACCCTCTTGAACAGGTTAAAGGATATGCCTATGTCCGACTGGATGGCGATAAGGTTGACTGGATTCTTAAAAATATAATGAATACTGAACCCGATCACTCTTACAACTCGAAAAATGTCAAGTTGAGTGAATATGAAATGGGATTTGCCTGTTATTACTATGACGGATACTACTATTACTCAACAGGTGATGGCGGTGATGCTGGATTTCAAACAAAAATTGATTCAAAGTCAGTAAACGAAAACGGTCAGTATGTTTTCGATATTTCAGGATATGATTTTAATGATGAGAAGATTGCTTCATATAATGTTGTCGCAGAACTACATAAGGTTTACGGCAGCAGAGAGTGGAAGCTGATTTCAATCAGCTGAAAATGATTGAAAAATAATAAAAGGGGATAATTTATGAAAAACAGCAGTATTTTCAGGTTTTTCTCCGTCTTTTTATGCCTGATTATTATTTCCGTGAGTCTGCCTGTTTCTGCTGATTCGCTTGAAATTCCGGAAACTATGACGCTCGCATACGATGAAGAAGTTACTCTTGCTCCCGGAATCAAGCAGAATAAATCCGTGATTTATAATAAAATCGGCAGCAGGATGGAATGTTACAGCGTTATGGCTGACCTCAACGTCAGCACGGTAAAAATAGCGGCGAATTATAAAGATAATCAATGCGAAACCTACGGCACTCAGACGCTGAGCAATCAGGTCGCCGCGGCTGAGAGAAATCACGAAGAGCCTTACAGCGTAGCTGCGAGCGTAAACGCAACTTACTTCAATATGTCGTCAGGCATACCGCACGGTATTTTTATAATGGATGGCAAAAAAGTCAACACTATTGATACTTACGCATATTACTATTTTGCGATAATGAAGGACGGCACGCCGAGAATCGGGCTTGCATCTGAAATCAAAAGCATCGAGGACGATATGCTTCAAGCGGTAAGCTGCGCTCCGCTTCTTATGCTTAACGGCAAAATTTTTGACAGGGACGATACCGAAAATCTTTCTCCTGCGTCAGATCCGAGAACGTGCGTCGGAATAACCCCGGATAATAAGGTTTATTTCCTTGTGGTTGACGGTCGTCAGGCTCCGAAAAGCTGCGGCATTTCGCCATATCAGGCGGCTGTAATGTTCAAAGAATGGGGCTGTACGTCGGCGCTGATGCTCGACGGCGGCGGCTCGTGCACCTTCGGCTCAAAAGAGCCGGGCGAGGATTTTACCGTCAAAAACACTCCGTCAGACGGAGGCGAGCGCTCGCTCGGCGGAACTTTGCTTATCATATCAGAAGCTCAGCCGACAGGAACGCTTGATCATATCAACCTCAACTGCGATTACCGTTACCTGAGCGCAGGCTCTTCCGTAAAGATAAATCCCGTGGCGCTTGATTCAACCGAAACGCCTGTTCCGCTTCCCGAAAGCGGACTTGTCTGGAGCGTCAGCGATCCGTCAAAAGGCAGTATAACTCAGGACGGAGTATTTACCGCAGGTGAAGATGCGTCAGGTGATGTAAGAGTAGAGCTTAGCCTTGCGGGTCGGGTGTTAGGGTCTTTGAATCTGTCGATAGTTGTGCCTGACAATATTCAGTTCAGCAGGAAAAAAATAAGCGCACCTTATTCAGGGCGCATTCAGCTTCCTATCAAAGCGAATTACGGCGAATATCCCGTTGCAGTCAACGAAAACGATATTATCGCCGTACATGAATATGAATTTAACGGCTCCGTTCACGAGAGTTTGTTTGAAAGCTACGGATATTTTGACGGGGTATATTTCAATACTCCTGATGAAAGCATCGGTATCAAAACGGAAACTCTTTATATGATCCCGTCTTTTACCGAGGATGAGAGCTATATTTCTTCGTTGACAGTCAATTTTTACAGGGAAGGCGAGGAGTTCTTTGATTTTGACAACGCCACCTGTCAGACTGATAAGTTGTCGTATTACAGAACGTTGTCCAACACAACTACAAATGACGACTACAATTATTTTATAAATGATACCGGGCAGAATGTCACAGCAACGTATAAATTCGGCATCGCGATAGATGAAATGGAGCCGCCCGACGAGCTTGTTCCGCTGTGGGACGCTTTTTCAAATCTTTTAGGCGATTCGGTTTGGGACGCTTTTCTGACCCTTGCGGGCAAGATAAGCTCGGATACGACCGTGACCATTAAAATGGCTGTTGACCCGAATTTTGAATTGTGCGATCTTGACGGAATTTCTGTTACAAACGATCTTTTCACCCTTAATAAAAACGAAATAACGTTTGATGAATCGACTCATACGGCAACGTTCATATTCCGCTGGAATGAAAGCTTTGTCAGGGAGATCATGTCTTCCGAAGAAGGACTGAGTTCAGACGCCGTCAGTCCGACGATCATAGTCAAAGATTTCAGAATGAGACTGAAAGATCCGGCGCTTGCGGATTCTGCCGCAGGCATAAAGATAATAAACAGGCTCTCAATATCCTATGATCTAATCGCATGGAGTTCTTCCGCTTACGAAATAGCGCAGGGAAACGAATCGCTCAGCGCTTATGCTTACAAGCTGAATAACAAAACGGGGATTCGCTTTACCACCGACTTTTTTTCAGGCGAAGATAAATATATGCTTTTCGGCGATGCCGGCAATCTCAGCGGATGGTCGGGCGATAGCTACTATGATGGGGGCAGAATGCTCACGGGAATAAATTTCCTGCCCGATAAAGACGGCGGAGAAAACAGCTTCTATTATATTTTTGACAGTTTCGGAAAGTGCCTGGGCAGATATACGGGTCTTGTTAAAGAAAACGAAACTATACGTTATTCACAAGACGGAACGCCTTCGTTTGCAGGACTTGTTCAGGATGAAAGCGGCAATTATTATTATATTGACGATTCATTGCAGGCAGTTAAAGGCACAGATGTTTATATAGAAAAGACTAATGATCTAACGGGGTCCGGTATATATTCATCTCTTGATGACGGCAGAATTGTGCTGTCGTATTCAGACGGCGGACTGATTTCCTACGGCGAATATCTTGAATCAGAAGAAATTCCCGACGTGATTCCGGAAGGAATCATAACCACAGGAAGCGTGATAGGTTATTATTCCGGCGGAACGCTTAATAATAAAACGGTCGTGAAATTCGGCGACGTGGACTCCGACGGAAACGCTGACGGATGTGACTGCGTGCTTGTTTTGTGCATTATGAACGGAATTCTGAATACTGATTATCTGACTTCTGCGCAGTATAAGGCGGCAGACTGCGGCGGCGAAATGCAGATTGACGAGGATGACTATAATATGATTTTTAATTCAGGTCTGATGAAAACCGAAATAGATCAGAATAGAACTATCAACTGACAAAAATTTAAGAATAATAAAAGTGTGCAGGTCTTCTTTGATCTGCACACTTGCTGCTTTGATTTATCTTCTGAGATATTCCGAAGAAACGGGAAATTCAAAATAAGTATCGGGATAGGGCTCTTTTTCAAGCGTGAAATGCCACCATTCACAATCAAGCGGACGGAATCCGTTGCGCATCATAACGCTCTGAAGCAGCATACGGTTTTCATACTGCTCGTCGGTTATTCCCTTGTAATCGGGGTGTGAAACTTCGCTGAAAAAATCAAACGGACCGCCCATATCGATCTCTTTACCGCTTTTCATATCAAGAAGCGTAAGGTCAACCGTACTGCCTCGGCTGTGGCTTGAGTTTTTAGCAATATATCCGTCAGAAAAAAGCGACTGCTTTTCAACGTCGGGATAAAAATACTGCTTCATTCGTATGTCCTGATCTTCAATGCCCCACAGCACAAAATGTCTTACAGCGCAGGCAGGGCGGTAAGCGTCAAATATTTTAAGGCGGTAGCCCATAACTATCATTTCGTTGCTAACGGATTTGAGCGCTCTTGCCGCTTCTTTTGTAAGCAGAGCGCACGGCTCCTCATAGCCGTCAATACGGTCTCCGACAAAATTATATGTAGAGTGGTATCTGATTTCCTGCACAATCTGCGGAATAAAATCGGCAAGCACCACAAATCCGGACGGATTCATCAAAAAATCATTTTTGTATTCTTCTCGCATATTATCACGGCTTTCATTAATTTCAAGAATTATATCACTTTTCACCCCGAACGGCAAGCGGTGTTTCGGCATAAAGCCGGGTTTTATTTTATCAGATCATGCTCTTTTATATAATTCACGGTATCGTCTACGGTCGTGAACGCAAGCGCAACTGATGTATCCGCAGCGCCGTAATAAACAGCTATTCTGCCGGTTTTTGAGTCAGCCATAGCAGCGCAGGGGAAAACAACGTTCGGAACGTCACCCACGCATTCATAATATTCGTGAGGAGCAAGAAGGTAGCTGTCTGCACGATGCAGAACTTTCCACGGTTCATCTTTATCAAGCAGAGCGGCGCCCATACTGTAAGTAAAGCCGTTGCAGCTTGTTATAACTCCATGATAAAATACAAGCCAGCCTTCATCCGTTTCAATAGGAGTTGGACCTGCGCCGACCTTTGTCATCTCCCAGTTATTTACAGGCGACATAACAAAGCGGTATTTGCCCCAGTAAACCATATCTTTGCTGTGCATCAGAAAAATATCGCCATACGGAGTATGACCTCTGTCGCAGGGGCGAATCATCATAACGTATTCACCGTTGATTTTACGGGGAAACAAAACTCCGTTTCTTGCAACAGGGTAGCTTGCGGGCTCAAGTTCTTCCCAGTCAACGAAATCCTTCGTTTTTGCAACGCCGATAACCGTTCCCTTGTCGGTAAGCTTTACCCACGTAAGATAATAAACTCCGTCAATTTCGCAGATTCTCGGGTCGTAGCCCTTGAAAATCTGTTTTTCATTAAGTGTCCAGTTTATTGCGTCAGAGCTGAATCCGGTTACGATAACCTGATCTCTCGTTCTCATATCCGCACGGAAAACGCCTGCGAATCCGTCACGGAACGGAACAACGGCAGAGTTAAAGATACTGTTTGAAAAATAAAGGTTGTTGCGCGTTACTATCGGGTTGAGGCTGTATCTCCATACAGGGTATCTGTATCCTTCGGGTTTATCCTGCCAGGGCAGGGACGGTATTTCTTTTCCGATTATTTTTGCCATAATTCTGTTACTTCCTTTCAAAACGGATATTTAGCGTATGCCTGCCTTTGCCGGATATTACCGACACGGCGGAGTTTTCTTTTTTATACGGAATTTCTGCCGAGTCAAGAGTCAGCTCGTTTATAGTAAACGGAGCGCATATCGTGCTTTCACCTGCTGAATCCTGAATGTATTCCATTGTGAACAATGCCTTATCAACGTCATAAGAATAGCTGACGATATTTCCGCTGACCGCCTGAGGATAAGGTCTGACAAATACTTTCAAAAGCGGCGAGTCAAAAAATCCGGGTATGAACTGCCAGTACGTATTGCTCCATTGATACCTGTCAAAAACGTTGAGCAGATAAACTATGTGCTCAAGCCAAGTTTCATCGTCGTCAGAGCCAAAACCGCCCCATTCGCCGACTATTACCGGAGTCCGGAGCCTCTCCTGACTTCGCCTGTGTTCGTCAAAAATACTGCCGACTCTGGCATTATTTGCCCAGCGGTATGACGGAGTGTCGACCATCAAATCATAAGCGTGAGGAGCAAATACCTGCTGATCATCACGCTTCCCGTCTATGCTCAAAGGTAAAGCGCTGTAAGGGATTCCGAGGTTGGAGTAATAGCTGTTTTCAAGAAAAATCAGTTTTTGAGTACCTGTCTTCCTTACAGCTTTTCCGAGCTTTTCGATAAATGGAGTATATTTCTCTTTGTCAAATTTTTGTATGAGCGAATCAGCCTTTGATGTTGCTGAGCGCAGTACCGCAGGACTTATGGCATCAAAAAGCTTCTTTTCTCTCTGAGGGGAAAACAAATCTCTGATAAGCTGCAGACGGTCAACGTTTTTGCCTAAAACGAATTCCTTAGCCGCACCTGAAACTATTCTGCGAAAGCACTTTCCGCCGTCAGAGCCCGGAAACGGCTCGTTGAGCAGGTCAAATCCGATTACAGCGGGCTTTGAACCGAGCCTGTTTATTATATGACACCAGCAGTCGGCAAACCAATCCTGAAGCCCCTTGCCGTTGATTTTTTTGTTGTTCCAAAAATTGTCAAAAGCTCTGTGGCAAGCTCTGCCCCAGAAGTAATCCTCAGCCCAGACGAATCTTGTGGGATGGACTTTTCTGCCGTCTGTAAGAGTTGCCCAGCGAGGAGCGCCGTCTCCGTTTATATGAGAAGAGTAAAGGTCCTGGTGCATATCAAGAAAAATAAAAACACCGTATTTTTCGCACCAGTCTGCAATCTTAGAAAGGCTGTCTATATAACTGTCGTTATAAAGCCCCGGAGCATACTCGATTTTGCCCCAGGTAAAGCCGAGCCTTATTAAGTTGAAGCCGAGTTCTGCAAGCCGTTTTATATCCTGCTCATCAGCGCAGTCAAAGCGCTGAGAATGAGGGTTAAAATCGCTTTTATCAACAATATTTACTCCGCTGAAAATACGAGTTCTGCCTTTATTGTCAACGAGCTTCATCCCGCTGGCTTTAATAGTTTCCATATCGTTTCCTCTCTTTTAAGCGCTGAATTTTTCGCTATACATCATTTGCAGTTCATCAATTCTGCTCATAGATTCTTTTCTTGCAAGGAGCTTGAGAGCGTCATTGTAAGGCTGAACGGCACGGTTGTAAATTGAAAACTGCTTCTGCGCTTTTTTTATTTCTGCGCGGATAAGCTGTTTCCTGTTTCTCAGAGCAGCCGCCTGTTTTTTGTCCTTTGTTTCATAAGCTCTTTTCAGTTCGTCGTCAGCCTTGTCTTCCTGAGAAAACAGATTTTCAAATACGCTTTCGTTAAATTCTTTAATGCCGTCTTTGTAAAAGCGGTTAATCACTTTAAGAGCTGATTTATCAGAGTGAGCCGCATCTTTCAGATTTTTGACAAACTCTTTGTTTCCGGCATTTTCAATTATTATTCTGTTGAGTGCGTCAAGGTCGTTTTCAATAGCTTTTGGCAGATTTTCTATGCCTGATTCCGTCAGCTTTTCGGCACGTTCAACAAGCATCTTCGCTTCACCGGTTTTGAAGAAATCAAGCTCATGCGTGATTATTCCTGCAATCTCAATATCTTCATTATTCTCTCTTGCAGTCTTTTTCTCTTTTTTACTCATTCGGGAGGAAATAATAATCCGCTCTTTTTTGATATCCTCTTTTGCTTTTTCAATAAGCTTAACGCCTTCTCTGAGCGTATCGTCTTCAAGCGTGCCGTCATTATGATCTTCGAGCATCGCTCTGATTTTAAGTACGGCGATCATGCCCTTTTGTTTAGTTTCGGTCAGGTCATAGAAAAAGTATGGGATAACGTTCATCGCTGCGCCTATGACCGAGGCGAGTATAAGCACTCCGCATATACTGCGGAAATACTTTTCGTTATAAAGCACGTCATAAACGTTTGAACTGCTGAAACCGAGAGACACCGCAGTTTCTTCGTTAAGACCTGCACGGTTATAGATAGCCGGAAGAATTGATCCCGTCGCAAGATTCCAAACGCTGCCTATAAGGCCGACGACTGCAAAAATGCCGTCGACCCTCTCACCGCTGATGTATTGCTGATAATCCCTGATGTCGCCGTTTATGCTCGGCGTTATGGTTACCGTTATCTGCGTAACTGCGCCGTTGATAAACAGGCAAATAAGAAACATCCAAATCATTATATTTGTCGGGCTTGATTTTACAACCGGGAACATAAACGCTATAAAAACTATGTTGAGAATATTAGTAAAAACGAGCAGATTCTTTTTGCCGAAACGGCGAATGAGCGCAGGGGTGAATATCATAGCCCACAGCGAAGCATTGCCGTAAATCGTGGTTATTAATGCATACTGACCTGCCGTGCAAACTTTTTGGTAGTTATACATCCATCCGAGCACGTTGAAAAATGCAGTTTCAAGAAATCCGAGGCACGAAGCGAGCGAGATTATCCAGAAGTATTTATTTTTCGCCACAAGCCTGAAAGTGTCAATGAATCTAATATGAATCGTATGATTTTTCGGCTGAACGATTTTTTCTTTTGTGCCGACGTGAATTATTATCGTCATCAGCACGCCGATAACCAGAATCGGAGGATAAACCGCACGGTAGACTCGCATATCATAGATTTTTTCTTCGCCTGTAACGGCTTTTGCTATTAGCGGAATAATTATGTTTATCAGCGACGGAGCAAACGAGTCAACAATACTTTTTACCGAAAAAACGTCTGAGCGCTCATAAGTGTTGGGTGAGAGCACGTTTACAAGATTTTCGTTTGAGTCGTATAAAAAATTATAGAAAAACTGAAACCCGATGTTAAACATCAGAACTGCGGCGCATTTGCCGATAAGTGATAATCTGTCATAAGGCATATAGACGAATCCTACGGCAAGTATAGCCGTCGGAACAGCGTTATACAATACGAACGGGCGGTATTTACCTTTTGCGTTGTGGCTGTAATCAACAATTTTTGCCCGAAGGGTAGTCAGCGGAATATTGCTGATCACGCTCAGCAGATAAATCACATAAAGCGGCATCGGCGGTATACCGATAGTGTTGCCTATCAGAACGTTGCCGGTTGAGAGTATCATAGTCGCAACCGTGGTTATTATGAATTTTACACCCATCCCGCCGAAGGACACTGCGGCAATCTCCTTTAAAGGCATATACCTTCCTTCAGGCGCCTTATGCCAGTAATTGACGAGCTTTTTTCTTGACTGATTCAGATCGAATTTCATTTTAACCCTGCTTTTAAATAGTAAGATTTGATTTAAGCAATTATATCATACCGCAAATCATTTTTCAATCCCGGCAAAATATACGGATAAAAAAGAGAAGCCGACAGCTTAATCATTCTGTACGCTTCTCTTTAAAGTAAACTTTATTTATTCTTTTACCGTGAATACTGCGGCAGTTCTTTCATTTTCGTGCGCAACTATGATGTTTTCTTCGCAGGCCATGCGCATCAGTATTCCCGCAAATTCAGTATTGTATGAGTAAAGACCCGGCATATTTATATACGGATGCCATTTTCCGTCGCCCCAGGCAAAGTCAATGTTGTCGGTCATATACTGCTCGCAGTATTGCTGGCAGATGAATCCTTTGCCGTAAAGCTCTGCCGTCAGCTTTTCCCATTCGGCAGGGGAATATTCACGGCCGGAAGCGTAAACTCCTTTTGAAGCGTATGCGTCCATCGGCTTGAGGATGTATTTATCCTTGTTCAGCCTCACTTCGTCAAGAGAAATATATTTTTCTGAAAATTCAACGGTGAAGGGAACGTGCTTCTTTACAAATTCAAGCTCCGAATCTGTGAGAATTTTTTCAGTCATTTCGTGATGAAGCACATAGAAGAGCCATTTTGTGTGAATTATCTGAGTCGAAAATGCGCCGGCGATAAATACTGCGTCGTCACGCACAGCGTCAAGAAAATCCGTAACCTCGCCGTAATGATCCATAATGTCGGCTGTAACTGCACGCCTGTAAACTGCGTCGATCCTTGCGCCCGTCGGCGAGTAAAGAGCGCCGTCTTTGTATTCAAGTTTTCTTATGTCGCAGATTTCGCATCTGATACCTGCATCTTCAAAATGCTTCTTGAATTCTTCAAATTCCCTGTACGTTGCGTTTTCAAGAAAATCGACTATTCCGACTGTCGGATTCTCTTTGTTTTTCGGATAAGTTCTGTAAATCGACATAAACGTTCTGACCCAGGAATCAAACAGCTCAAACGGCTGCAGGTCAAATTCTCTGATAACGTTCTGATGCGCAGGATTATGTATAAGAGCTTTTCTTATTTCAACGTCTCTGAGCATTGCCGCCGTGCCGTCGGTATTTATTTCGCAGAACTGAAAATCTCCCGTGTCCTCGTGATAAAAAATGTCGATTCTTGCAATCGGCAGGAATCCGTCATACTGTTCCGGAAGAAGTATCAGCTTTTCAAGCTCCTCTGAAAACGGAAAAAGCTTTCGGAAAGAAGAGCTGGCTTTATATTCTTTTATAACTTTCCCGAAAATATTGCAGCTTACTTTTACAATATCTTTGAAAACGTCAATAGTCTGAGAGTCAAAAACTTTCGGGATATGCACTGTTTTATCAATAACTGAGTTTGCGTTCAGCGGCGAAGCTTCGATAGCTTCTTTCATTTTCGCTGCGCCTTCGGCGTTTTCTCTTGTGTGCGAATTGATATGCGTTCTGTACGCTTCAAAAACTTTATTCTGTAAATCCATTATGATCATTCCTCATCTGATTTCGGGTAATAGAATTATATATATTATATGGGAATTTCATCCGTCAGTCAATAATATTTTATTAACAAAAGGGTATAAACTGTTTTACATTTCAGAAAATACTTGCCAATTTGAAAAAATAAATATATAATTGTATCAATACAGTAAAGCAGGTGATTTATATGAAAAAGAAACTGATTATTTGTGCCGCTGCCGGCGCGGCTTCATACGCAGGATTGTGCGCCTTGATTCATTATGAAATATTTAACCGTAAAGCGAAGATTCCATCAAAAATATATCAGGCGATGCAGCCGAAGGCAGACCCGGATAAGCCGAAAACGATCGATCCGAGAGCGCAGTGGCTCAGCGAACAGGATTTTATTGAATACAGGATTGAAAACGATGATTCCCAGAGCCTTTACGCTCAGTTCCTGCCTGCGCAAGAAAAAAGCCATATATACGTTCTCTGCTCTCACGGTTACAGAAGCAGGGGCAGAAGCGAATTCAGGCTGATGACAAAGTTCTATCACGATCTCGGCTTCAACGTTCTGCTTGTTGACCACAGAGCGTCGGGCGACAGCGAAGGAAATTATATAACTTTCGGCAAAAAAGAGAGCGCAGACCTTCTTTTATGGATAGATAAAATCAGAAACGAGTTTGATGCGGACGCTCAGATTATTCTTCACGGCGTTTCAATGGGCGCCGCAAGCGTGCTTATGCTTTCCGACAAGCGTGAAATTCTCCCGAACGTCAAATTTATCGTGGCGGACTGCGCTTATACTTCGGTAACAGACGAATTCCGTCATAATCTCAAAAAGGCGCATATTCCATCTTCTCTGCTTATCGGCAGCGTTGATATTGTCAACCGAATCACTTCGGGCTTTTCTTATTATGAAGACAGCCCGTCAAAATGCGTTATAGACGCCTGTGTGCCGATATTGTTTATCCACGGCGGCAGCGACGATTTTGTGCCTACGTTTATGTCGCAGGAAAATTATGAAATCTGCTCAGGCGAAAAAGATATTCTGATAATTGACGGCGCGGCACACGCAGAGAGCTATCCGACGGATTCCGCCGCTTATGAAGAAAAAGTGAAAGAATTCATCAGTAAATATCTTGATAAAGAGTCTGACTGATTATGAAAGATTACTGCAGTTATGTAAATGTTTTTCAGGGTTGCGGCGAAATTAATTTACCAAAAGCCGAGAGGATTGCATCACGCTGGAAATTTATAAAAGGCCTTTGCGGCAATAACACTCCTGCCGCATCGCTTCCTTTCGGTAAAATCAACGCCGGATGCTTCTGCGGCGGATATTCCTCCGGCTACGGCAATCTTAAAAAGAATACCCACGGAAAAATTGAACGGCTATTTGACAAAAATAAATTCAGAGGGATTTCGCATCTTCAGAATGACGGCACGGGAGATATAGGCGTTTTTTATAATTATGCGGTCGTTTCTCCGTATCTTAATAATCCGGAAGAAGCCTCACAGCCCCGTGACTTTTATGACGAAACCGCACAGCCCGGTTATTATGCGTGCCGAGATTCTTTGACGGGAGCGCTGTGCGAAGTTACCGTAACACGACTATGTGCGATGCACCGTATAACTTTCGGCGCAGATGAGGGCAGTATTTTTGTTGATTTTTCAAACGACGGACTTTATGAAGACGGCAAAGGTCTTCATTTTCCGGCAGGAAAAGCAGAAATAAAAATCACCGCCGAAAACGAGGCGGAGATAAGCGCTGTTCTTCACGGTATTCCCGTTTATTTCTGTATTAAAGCAAGCGGCATCAAAGGCGCTTTAAAAATCCGGGATAATAATACTTTTACTGAATCTGAGAATTCCGAGATTCCCGAAAATCATTGTTTCGGCATAGCTTTTGATACATACAAATGCGCTGAAATTTCAATCAGCATTTCGCCGAAAAGCATAGAAAAAGCCCGCCTTGATATTAAAGAAAACGTTGTTGATTTTGACACCGCCAAAAGTATGGCTTACGATGAATGGAACAGATATCTTTCGGCGATTGACGTTCGGTTTGACGATCAAAAAGATTATGAGATTTTTTACTCGAATCTTTATCATTCGCTTACAAAGCCCTGCGATTTTTACGGCGAAAGTTTTATTTATGACGACGATGATTTTGTTAGCGATTTTGCGACGCTTTGGGATCAGTACAAAACCGCTTTCCCGCTTCACTTTACTTTTTGGAGCGATATTTCTTCAAAAATAGTCAGAACTATTATAAATTACGCCGATAAAACAGGCAGTCTGCCTCATACTCTGATGCTTTGCTCAGATAATGAAAAGCTCAGCACTAATCAGGCAAGAATGCTCGCGGCGTTCACGATAGCCGATGCTTATTACCGTTCGGTTGATTTTGATGTTGAAAAAGCACTCAGGGCAGTTTACGGCGACCTTGTTTCAAACGGATTTGACAAGGCGGCGAAAAATGCCGAAAAAGCTGATAATCTGTCCTTTGTCGTTGATATTACCGATGCCTGCGCCGCCTGCGCTGATGTCGCAGAAGAAATCGGCGAAACGGCTCTTGCTGCTGAATTTCGTAAAACCGCAGACTTGTGGTCGGCAGCATACGATGAAAAAACAGGACTTATAAAAGATAAAGGAACTTTTTATGAGGGTACTGCGTGGAATTATTCGTTCAGGCTGATTCACAGCGTTGATGAGCGAATACGTCTTGCAGGTGGAAAAGAAAACTTCTGCCGACTGGCGGATAAATTTTTCGGCTTTACAGATCAGGACGAAAACGCTTCGGTATTTGAAGGCTTCAATAATGAAACCGATATGGAAACGCCGTATATATATCATTTCGCAGGCAGACACGACAGAATAAGCGAAATCATATCCGCTTCTTTTGAGTTTATATTCACTTCGGGCAGGGGAGGACTTCCCGGCAACAATGACAGCGGAGGGCTCTCTTCCTGCTATATATGGAACGCTTTGGGGATTTTCCCTGTAAGCGGTCAGGATGTTATGATAATCGGATATCCTCTCTGCAGAAAAAGTGTTCTCTCGCTTGCAGGAAGAAAAAATTTTACAATAATAAAAAATGGGAACGGAATTTACATTGATAAAGCAGAACTCAACGGAAACGAGCTTAAAAGTCTTTCTTTTTCTGTCAGAGAAATGATTAAAGGCGGAACGCTTGAATTGACCATGTCAGAAAAACCTATAAAACGATGAAAGGAACCGGAATATGAAAAAAGCATTAAAAATAATCCTTTGCGTTATAGCCGCCGTGATTATAGCGGCAGGCTGTATTACTTACGCATTTTTGCCTCATCCGCTCAGCTATGATATTGATTCGATTGCTTCTGTCGGCAGCGACGTTAGTATTCTCGGTCAGAATGAGGACAGCGTCACGATTCGCAAAAACGGCGACGAGGATTTTAAAATTCTCATGTTTACGGATATGCACCTTGACGGAAAAAACAAAACGTCAAATGTTACCGTGGATCATCTTGTAAAAAATATTCAGCGTGAAAAACCTGATCTTGTTCTGCTCGGCGGCGATAACGTTACGTCGGGAATGAACCGCAAAAGATGCAGTCAGCTCGCTCAGATTTTTGAAAATCTCGGCGTTTACTGGGGCGGCATCATAGGCAATCACGAGGGCGACAATTCATTTTCGATCAGCCGTGAAGAAATGGTTGATATCTTTTCGTCTTACGATCACTGCATTATGCGAAAAGGCGTTGATTCAGCCGACGGAAACTGCAATTACTCTATCAATATTCTTAACAGCGACGGAACGCTGAAACACACATTTTTCTGCCTTGATACTTTCGACACTCTGAATGAAGAACAGATGAAAAAATACGGCGTTACTGGCGACGGCAGTCATTACGACGGCGTTCATGAAAATCAGATCGAATGGTATAATCAGAAAGTTGAGCAGACTAAAAACGTATACGGCGATTTTAAATCGACCGTGCTTATACATATTCCCATTCCGCAGTATAAGGAGCTTGCCGAAAAAGGCGATTTCCTCTACGGAGTAAATCTTGAGGGCGTTTGCGCTTCTGCGTTTGAACCGGGTCTTTTTGATGCGGTAAAAGCATCAGGCACTACGACGTCCGTTTTCTGCGGTCATGACCATCTCAACACTTTCGGAGCAGAGTATGACGGGATTCTTCTAAGCTACATCGAGCCGTCCGGTTACGGCGCATACGGAGCGAAAAAGCTCGGCTATGAAGAAAAAGACTGGCTTCAGGGCTATACAAAGCTTGAACTTAAAAATGACGGCACTTTTGAACACACACAGATAAAAAACGGCGCCGCTCAATAAAATGACTGTGTTTTTCAAATCATTCAGAAAGGGCAGGGTATTTATATGGCATCTTTGAAGGAACGGTTTATGAAATTTAAAAATAATCCGGATTTCACGCTCAAAGAGCAGCTCGGCTTTGCTTCGGGCTCGTTCGGAAACACGATGGGGCAGGATTGCGTTGAAACGTATACCGATCAGTTTTTCCGTGAGCATCTCGGTCTTACAACAGCTCAGACTTTGCCGCTCAAATCCGTAACGAAGGTTGTAAATATTTTTTCGGCTCCCATAATCGGCGCTTTGCTTGACGCAGGCAAACCGGGCGAAAACAGATCTAATAAATTTATGCTGTTTTCGGCTATACCGCTTACTGTGTCTTCGGTTCTTTTATTCACGGTGCCGAACGGCTCTCTGCTTTTCCGCACGGTATGGGCGTTCGTTCTGTATCTGCTTTTTAACGTTGCCGACACTTTCTTTGACGTTTCGCTGATGACGATTTCAGCCAGAATGACGGCCGATACTAACGCGCGCAAAACTTTTTATACGATCGCTCAGTTTGCGGCTTCGCTCGGTTCGATGCTTCCGGGCTGGATTCTTCCGGTTATCGTGGACTTCAGCAAAGCTGACGAAAAAAGCGCATATTTTATGGTGGCGCTGACGTTCGGAATTTTAGGACTCATAACAATGATGGTGCCGAGCTTTACGCTCAGAGAAAAGGTTATGGCGCGAAGAGAAATCGAAAAGCGTGTTTCCATTGATTTTAAAATGATATTTATGAATAAGCCGCTGCTTCTTCTTTCGCTGAGTCAGCTTATTGACTCGGTCCGTCAGGTATGCTACAGCGCTCTGCCGTTTTTCTATAAGCAGACGCTTGACGCTTTTTCAATGAAATCAATAGTTGAGATGTGTTCGGGCACTCTCTCTTATATCGGGCTTGCATCGGTTCCGTTTATAGGCAAAAAGCTGTCTTCGCGCGATATGGTGTCTTACGGATATCTTTGGACAGGCATCTGCTATATAATACTGTTGATCGTCGGCTACAAGTCAAAATTCATTGTCGGCGTTCTAATAGCAATCGCAGGTATGCCGAATTCCGCCATGGGTGCGGCAAGAAAGATACTGCTTGCCGATTCCGTTGATTATATGGAATGGAAAAGCTATAAAAAATACGGCAGAGCCGTAAGAAACGAGGGTATGGTTTTCTCGTTCAATACTATGGTCAGCCGCTTATCTTCATTGTGGAAGGATCTTATGATAGACGTAGGGCTCAGCCTTATAGGATACAAAAGCGCAAAAGTTGTCAACGGCAAAAGCGTTGACGTAGCGCAGACTCCGAAAACTCTCAAAGGCATTTTCTGGCTCGTCGTTCTGCCTGGGATAATCGGCAACTTTGTGCCCGGTATCATTATGATGTTTGATGATTATACAGGCAAAAAGAAAGAAAAAATACTTGATGAGCTTCAGAAAATCCGTCGGCAGGAGGAAGAAGCTTCCCCGGCAGAAAAAGAAAAACAGCCTGTTTAAAATTGCTGCGATAATAATCAGCTTCAGAGCTTGATCGTGACTTGAGGCAAAAGCGTTAAAATTGATTTATTTTATACAAATCATGCTGAATTGCTTGAAGTATTATATGGTGAATATGACAAAATATCAAATTTGTTGCATTTATTTATATTTAATCTATTGAAAAAAGTATTTACTTGTGTTAAACTGGTTTATGTAATAAAAGAAAATGATGCAGTATGCTTAAATGTATCATTTCAGCCTTTAATAATACAAGGGGGTTATTCCTATGCGCAATATTTTAAAGAGGTACACAAGAGTCCTGATGTCACTTGTTTTGGCAGCCGTGGTTTTTGTTGCCTCGGCAGCGGCTTTTGCGCCGAAAGCAAGTGCAGCAACAGCAGGCAGCTACTTTGTCAGAATCACCTTTAACGTAGAGGAAGCAGGTAATTTTGAGCAAATGTTCTGTAAGAATAAAGCTGCAAACTGGGGAACTGAAACCAACGATGCTGTCGGATGCACAATCAAGTACAAGAAAAACAACGGTACAGGCGACGAAGGCTATTTCAGCTGGGATTTCGGCAACAGCGGCGGCAAATACGGCTCTGCTCTTACCGGTTCGGATTATGCCTGGGTAGGCAATCTTGCCAACGA
>CADAMY010000014.1 GCA_902789095.1 Oscillospiraceae bacterium
ATTCTCGGCGGTCCTGAAATCAGCTGCGGCATTGACCACACATCTTTAACCGAAAAAGATTACGACTACATCATAAGCGGCGAAGGCGAAAGAGCGTTTGCTGCGGCAATTTTTATTTGCAGCGGCGAGGAAGTACCCGAAAACATTGATTACACGCTGAAAGGCAAGGTTATTTCGTCGCCGCCTATCGAGCATCTTGATGAAATTCCGTTTGTGTATAACGAAAACAATATCGGGAATTTTGACAACAGGATAGTTTATTACGAATCTTCAAGAGGCTGTCCGTTTTCTTGCGCATACTGCCTTTCTTCAATCTGCGGAAAAGTGCGCTTTTTGTCGCTTGAAAGAGTGTATTCCGATCTCGATTTTTTTATCGATCACGATATCGAGCAGGTAAAATTTGTTGACAGAACTTTTAACTGTCAAAAAGACAGAGCCGTAAAAATCTGGGAATATATTTTAAAGCGGAGCGGCGACAGCAGAACGAATTTTCATTTTGAAATCGGCGCCGACCTGCTTGATGAAAATGCACTGAACGTACTTAAAAAAATGCCTGCCGGCAAAGTCCAGCTTGAAATAGGTATTCAGTCCACCAACGAAGCCGCACTCAGGGAAAGCTGCCGTTATGCTCCGAACAGCAAAATTTTCAGCAGCACGTCCCGTCTTGTCAGCGGCGGAAACATCAACGTACATACCGACCTGATAGCAGGTC
The DNA here is from genome assembly GCA_902789095.1 of Oscillospiraceae bacterium. GTDB lineage: Bacteria > Bacillota > Clostridia > Oscillospirales > Acutalibacteraceae > CAG-488. The sequence continues at coordinate 713 of CADAMY010000014.1, forward strand.
TGCCGTATGAAGATTATGAAAGCTTTCAGAATTCCTTCAACGAAGTTTATGCGCTTTATTCCCATCAGCTCCAGCTCGGGTTTTTGAAGCTTCTGAGCGGCGCTCCGCTCAATAAAATCAAAGAGAAGCACGGATACGTTTTTTCATCTTTTCCGCCTTATGAGGTGCTGAAAAACAAATATATTTCTTTTGAAGAGCTGCAGAAATTAAAAGAAATCGAAGATGCGCTCGAAAAATTTTACAACTCAGGCAGATTTGTTTTGTCGCTTAAAAAAATTGAAAATCATTTTGAAACTCCGTTCGGAATGTATGAATTTTTTGCAGAAAAAATGAAAGAAAAAAATCTGCTTTTCCGCTCGTGTTCCTCTAAAAATCTTTACGATTTTCTGAGCGGATTTTTCCCTGGATATTCCGCCGATCTGCTTGAAGATTTTTATTTAAGCGAAAACTCTCAGATAGTTCCGCAGTCGCTGAAAAATCTTGTTCCGCTGAACAAATATTTGCAGCCCGCTTCAAACAGATTTTTAAAAGAAAACGGTTTTTCAAAAGATAAAAAAGTTCTCGCCAAATTCATAAACAGCGAAGCTCTTGCAATAGATTATTCAGAAAAAAATCCCGTAACCGGCAGATACAGAATACTTATGAGAAAAGAAGTGAGCTTTGATGAGTGAAAAATGCTTTGCCTGCCCCAGAAAATGCGGCGTTGACAGAAGCGTTTCGCAGGGATTTTGCAGATCCGGCAGTAATTTCAGGATTGCAAGAGCGGCTCTGCATTTTTGGGAAGAGCCGTGCATCAGCGGCGAAAACGGAAGCGGCACCGTGTTTTTTTCAGGGTGCAATCTGAAATGCGTTTACTGCCAGAATTATGACGTGAGCCATAATTGTTTCGGCAAAGATATTTCAGACAAACGCCTGCTTGAAATATTCGGCGAGCTGAAGGCTCAGGGTGCAAACAATATAAATCTTGTGAACCCCACTCATTATGCCGAAAGGCTCGCTTCGCTTTTGAAAGACAACAAGCCCGACCTGCCGATAGTTTATAACACAAGCGGATACGAAAGCGTTGAAACGCTGAAAAAACTCGAAGGTATCGTCGATATTTATCTGACCGATCTTAAATACTGTGACGATGAAGTTTCGCTAAAATACAGCTTTGCAGACGACTATTTTAAAACGGCTCTTGCCGCAATAAAAGAAATGAAACGCCAGCAAAGTGTTGACGAATTTGACAGCCGAGGCATTATGAAAAAAGGCGTAATTATCAGAAACCTTATCCTGCCCGGAAACGTCAGTCAATCAATAAAAGCGCTTGATGCCATCGCTGATAATTTCGGTCAGCAAACAATAGTAAGCCTTATGAGTCAGTACACTCCTTTCGGCGAAGCAGAAAAATATCCTCCGCTTAACAGGAGGATAACGAGGCGTGAATATAAAATTGTGATGGATCATCTTGATTCGCTCGGTTTTGAAAACGTATTTGTTCAGCAGCTCTCATCAGCAAAAGAGGAATATATCCCTCCGTTTGACCTGACGGGAGTATGACAAAAATTATATGTTGCCAAAAGATAAGAAATATGATACAATATACGAAAAGGATGTTTTGGGATGTGATTACATGAGGTTTATTGGAAGCAAAGTAAATCTTTTGGCCAATATTGAATCAGTTATTAATCAAAATGTTCAGGAACGCGGTGGTGTTTTCTGTGATATTTTTTCAGGAACCGGATCAGTAGCAAGACATTTTAAACCTTATTATGAAATACATTCAAACGATGCATTGTACTTTTCGTATGTTATTCAAAAGGCAACTATAGAAAACAATTCAGAACCATCTTTTGAAAAGTTAAAGGACATTGGAATTCTTGACCCTATTTCTTTTTTAGAAGATACCAAGATACGAACATACAACTACAATGATGACAAGTACTTTATTGCAAAGAACTATACTCCGCATGACAATTGTTCAAGAATGTACTTTTCAAACAAGAATGCTGTAAGAATAGATTTTATTAGAAACACTATTGAAGCTTGGAAAAAGACTGGTTTATTAAACGAATTAGAATATTTTTATCTCCTTGCAGCACTTATTGAAGGTGTCCCGTCTGTATCAAATACAACTGGAACATATGGAGCGTATTTAAAGCAATGGGACAAAAGAAGTTTTAAAGAATTGGAGCTTTTTAGATTAGATGTTATTGACAACGGTCGTAATAATAAGTGTTATAATGATGATGCTTTAAAGTTAATTGATAGTTTAGAAGGCAACATTATTTATATCGACCCGCCGTATAACGAAAGACAGTATGCTTCAAATTATCATATTTTAGAAACAATCTCTAAATATGATTATCCTGAAATCCGCGGCATTACGGGATTAAGACCATATAAAGAACAGAAATCTCCATTTTGTATCAAAGCACAAGTGAACGAAGCCTTTGAATATTTAATTAGTAAAACTAAATTTGAAAACATCGTTATGAGTTATAGCAACGACGGAATAATGTCCGAAAATGTTATCGAAACTGTATTAAAAAAATTCGGATTGCCAGAAACATATAAAAGATACACCATACCATATCGACAATATAAAAGCAAGAAAGATAATAAGCAGCACACATTGTGTGAATACTTGTTTTACATTAAAAAGCATATTGAACATATTAACTATTTCTATTTTGATTTCAAAGAGAACGATAAAAGCACAACATCAAGAATTATTGCTGAAAACAAGAAATACATCAAGAGTCCAACAAACTATATTGGTGGCAAATATAAAGTTCTTCCACAAATAATGCCTAATTTCCCAAGCGACATTCACACATTTGTTGATTTGTTTTCTGGCGGATGTAATGTGGCAATTAATATTTGGGCAGATAAAGTTTATTGCAATGATTTAAATAGTATAATAATAGAATTATTTGAATACTTTAAAAGTCATTCTGTTGAAAAAATCTTGTCTGAAGTATATACGGTTATAGATAAATACCAATTATCAAAAACAAATGAAGAGGGATTTATTTCATTAAGGAAAGCATACAACTCAAATCCTAATCCAATTGATCTGTATGTCCTTTCCTGCTATTCGTTTAATTATCAATTCAGGTTTAATAGTAATCACGAATACAACAATCCCTTTGGTAAGAATAGAAGTCAATTTTCAGAAACTATGAAAAACAATCTAATTAAGTTTGTAAATAAACTACATGAAATTGATATTTCATTTAGTAGCGTTGATTTTCTGAATTTTGATATTAGCTTATTAAATAGCGGAGACTTAATTTATTGTGATCCCCCATATCTTATTACTACCGGATCATACAATGACGGAAATCGTGGATTTAAAGACTGGGGCATTAAAGAAGAAAAAGCTTTATATGATTTTTTAGACAAAGCTGATTCACAAGGAATTCGTTTTGCTCTATCTAATGTATTTGAACATAAAGGAAAAACGAATGATGTTTTAAAGGAATGGGCGAAAAAATATAGAGTAATTGATATTAACCGGGATTACTCTAATTCAAGTTACAATACTAGTCAAGGTACTAGTAGAGAAGTGCTAATAGTTAATTATTAAGGTGGTTGAAAATGACAATGAGAACATTCGGATGGGTTCAAAACCCTGGCAAACTATCAAATCTAAAAAAGGTTGTCGGTATATTTAAACATAACAGCGAAAACAATATTTGGCTAAGAGAAGAAAGGCTTCCTTTGCTCAAGAAATATCAGCTAATAAGTGACGACGATTATCAAAGATTTTTGGACGTTCTATCGCAAGAAACAGTTGAAGCTAATTACATAGATCTTAAAGGAAAAGGTGCTGGCAATCTAGGCCGCGCAAATGCAATTTGCACAGGAATAATTCAAGCAGCAATCGATGGTCAACAGCCAAAAAAGTATAGTGATAATTCTGGAGTTTCAATAACCATAAAAAAGCCATATACAGATGATTGGACAGCCGAAGGATTCTTAAGATGGGCAATTTCCTGTGGTTTATTAGTATATAACGGAGAAAAAGACACTTGTTATCTATCTCGCTTAGGTAATCTGCTTGCTGCGACAGTTAATAATTCAGCCGAAGAAAAAGAAATCTTCACAAAATCGCTTTTATCCTATCCACCAGTTTGCAGAATTTTAACCCTTCTTTCTGATGGAAACGGCTATACAAAATTTGAAATTGGAAAGCAACTTGGATTTTATGGCGAACTCGGATTTACATCAATTCCTCAAAACATATATGCTTACGACTATAGTGTGGCAACTGGAACTGATAGAGATAAAGTTCGCAGCAACGAGGAAGGCGATTCCGATAAGTACGCTCGCGGTATTGCCAGTTGGTGCACACAGATGGGCTGGGTAGAATCTAAAAACGAAGAGATAAAAGAAACATATCGCGGTACTGAGTACACTTTTAAACTGCAGAAATACTATATTACAAGAGAGGGAGAAAAGGCACTAAGACGGTCAAACGGCAATTCTAGTAATGCAAAAATACCTAAAATAGTATTATATGAAATGTTAGCTTCAAACAAGGCTCCAGACTCAAACTATCTTCGACTAGAACGAGCAACTATCATTAAGGCAATTATTAATTCTGCGAAGACAACTGATCAAATTCAAAAATATTTAAAAGCCGAGAAAATTGATATATCAGAATCCTCCATACTTGATGATTTAATCGGATTAGAGCATATCGGCATTAACATTTGTAAGAGAAATGAGAAATACAAAATAACTGATCGCATTGAAGGTTTGATTGTTCCATCAACATCTTCTATCATCAAGGCTGATATAACACAGCTTAAAGAAACCGTTAGAGAACACCTTAATGTTGTTGATCATAAATATCTTGTTCTTATTGATTTGGCATATAGTGACGCATCATCAAAACGGAAGAAAAATGCAGACGCTAGAGAATTTGAAATCCAAACCACAGATCTGTTTACTAAAGAACTTCGTTTTAGCGGTATGCGGCTTGGAGATGCCAATCGACCTGATGTTATTATTTCTCATAAGCACAATGGAGCTATCATCGACAACAAATCATATAAAGACGGGTTTAATATTGACAAAAAATGCGCAGATGAGATGAGTCGATATATTAATGAAAACACCATTAGGCAACCGGGGTTGCCGGCAAACGAATGGTGGAAAAACTTTAGCACAGAAGTTGATTCTTTTACTTTTCTATTTATAACATCATTTTTAAAAGGCAATTATAAGGCTCAGCTCGAATACATCTCAAGATCTCAATCTGACATTTTAGGAGCGGCTATTTCTGTAGACAATCTTTTATTTTTAGCGGAGAAAATTAAGTCAAAGCAAATATCAAGAAGTGATTTTTTTCAAATGTTTAACAATGACGAAATTGTTATTAATTAAAAACGAAGCGGCTGCATTTCGCAGCCGCTCAGTTTTTATCTTATAGATTAATATGCAAATGTGTATGCGCCCTGATATGTTGCGGAAAGTGTTGCTGTACCTTTGATAGCAGTCCATTTAAGCGAACCGGACATTTCCATAGGATCAACAGCGCTGTAAGATGTAAGAAGACCCTTGTCGTTTACAACAGCAGTGATCGTACCGCCGAGGTACTTAACTGTGCACTGTTCAAGTGTGAACGGTTTAAGATCGTCTTCGGTTATATCCATAACCTGCATGCAGGCGAAATGGCTTGCCGGTCTCTGGCTGAGACCTGTAACCTGTTCGGGTTTAAGCTTGAGTGTAACTTTGTAGCCGCCGTTTGTCTTTGCGCATGTTGCACTTGCAACACCGGCTGCTGTAAGCTTACTCATCTTGGAATCGCCGTAAATAACGATATAGTCTTTCATTGACTTGTTGATATCGCTCTTTTTGCCGTCTTTCTTAACCTTTGTGCCTTTAACCTGACCGTTTGTGCATGTGCAGGTTTCTGTCTTCGGATAGTCGTTGGGTAAAAGATCGTTTGCAATGCTTACTGCTGCTTTCGGGAAGCTTGTTTCAGTAATCTTTGTGTTTGTACCGTCTTTACATGTGATTTTGATTGTGCCCTTATAAGCCTTTGTAGCATTAGCAGCGTTGTTGTAATATGCAACGATCTTAGCTATGTCGCTGCCTACGGGAGCTGCTGATTCGCTGCTGCTTGCTGCGGGAGCCGCTGAGCTTGATGAAGACGAAGAAGAGCTTGAAGATGAATCAGCCGGAGCTGCATCTGCAGTAGCGCTTGCATCTGCTGCGCTTGCGTCTGCCGCTGCTGCATCTTTATCTGTCGGGTCTGCAGTAGCGTCTGCTGCTGCGTCTGCGGGAGCTGCTGTTCCGTCGTCAATAGCTGCAGGATCTGCTATGTCTGTGCCGGCGATGTCGCTGCCGTCTGCTGACTTGCTGCTGCCTGCGATTTCAATATTTGTTTTGCAGATTTTGTTTGTAATGCTGACACTTGTAACAACAATAGCTATTACGCAGATAACTGCCGTAACCGCAGAAATCACTGACTTAACAACCTCAGGGTTCTTCGGCTCTTTGTTAGCTTTCTTTTCTGCTTTTGCTGCCTGTTTGGCGGCCTTTTTTTCCGCCTTGGATTCTTTGCTCATTTTAATAAACTCCTTTCAGTCCTAATATCCATATAACTGTATTATTAAAGATACCATAAAATTTTGCAAATTTCCAGTACTATTTTTTATTTTTATAAAAAATTATCTGATTTTTTTTAATTTTGTTAAAATTCACAAATTGTCGAAATTTTTTTGGTTATTTTAAAAACAAATGAGATGGATTTTTTTTGAATATTATGGTAAAATATTATAAATACACTAAAAAGAGGCATTTATGAAACAGAAAAAATTTATTTCATGGAACGTAAACGGAATCAGAGCCTGCATGAAAAAGGGCTTTGATGATGTTTTTAATTCGCTTGATGCGGATATTTTCTGCCTGCAGGAAACCAAAATGCAGGCAGGTCAGGCGGAATTCAATCCCGAAGGGTATCATCAATACTGGAACTACGCCGAAAAGAAGGGATATTCCGGCACGGCGATTTTTACAAAAGACGAGCCTCTGAGCGTTTCATACGGCATCGGCTCCCCTGAGCTTGACACGGAAGGAAGAATGATAACTCTCGAATTTGAGGATTATTATTTTATAACGGAATACGTTCCGAACGCTCAGGACGGACTTAAAAGAATCGGCCACAGGATGAAGTGGGAAGACGCTTTCAGAGAAAAGGTCACGGCGCTTGCAAAAGAAAAGCCTGTGATTTTCTGCGGTGATCTGAACGTTGCGCATAAAGAAATCGACCTTAAAAACCCGAAATCAAACGTCGGCAACGCCGGATTTTCCGATGAAGAGCGAGGAAAGTTCACTCAGCTTCTTGGCGCGGGATTTATTGATACATACAGATATTTTTATCCCGATAAAGAGGGCGCTTACAGCTGGTGGTCATACAGATTCAATTCAAGAGAGCGCAACGCAGGCTGGCGTATCGATTACTTCTGCGTTTCGCAGGGATTTGAAAAAAACATTGTCAGCGCAGACATTCATTCTGAAATTTACGGGTCCGACCACTGCCCCGTTGAATTGATTATTAAACTGGAGAGATGATTATGAAAACGTCACACAAAATTCTGATACCGCTTTTTTCGGTACTTCTTATTTTATCACTTGTACTGGTCTATTTTATATCAAACGGTACGATACGCAAAAAATATATATCCGATTCCGAGCGCAGCAGTATAGACTTTGCTGCAACGGATTTCAGCGAACTGAACCCTCTGAGCACAGAAACCGACGCTCCGCTGATGCCGACCGATTTTGACGGAATATTCTATTCATTATCGGCCGACGGCAAAGTCAGCTTTTTTGAAGCGGGAGCAGACGGCTTCGTTCCGTATTCCGAGGAAGTCAAGACTCTCAATGTCGCTCCGGAACTTACCTATAATAAAATCCCGATTACAATTTATTATATTACAAAAAACGAAACCGACCTCGGCTACGGACTTTTTACAACCAAAAACTCTGACGCAGACGTAAAAGCATACTCCTACGTTTTTGCCAAAATGATCACGGCTCCTACGATTTATAAGGTAAAAGGTCACATGCTTATGGTGAACACAAACCCTGACGACGCATTTGTCCTTGACAAAAAATATACCGATATTTTTTCGGTGAACGATAACGGCGCCTGCGAAAACATCCTCGGCCAGCGTGACCGTTCGGCGGACAAAACGGGCAGGCTGACAGAGCGCTGGGGTATTTTAACGGACGGCTCCGTCAGAACAGCCGACAAAAAAGCCAGCCTCATTTCCGGCAGACTGTATGACAGCGACACGGAAACATACGATATTTTCAACCTCAATAAATCTATGAATGCGCCTGAAACAAAAGGTATGTATACCGCATTTTTAAGAGAGGACAGCGACAGCGGACTCGTTTATCTTAAAAAGACGGGCGACGGATTCAAGAGCGTTAAATTCATAGCCGAAGAAAAAGATATAGCTTCGTTTACAGGCGATCTGAAAACAGATTATGTCATAAGCGAAAACTGGATTTATTCACAGAAGGACGAAACGTTTACAAATCTTTTAACAGGCGATTCTTTTAAAGCCAAAAACCTCGGCCATATAGATGCGTTTGCGGTTAATTCCGACGCAACAAAATTCGCCGCAACGGCAAGCTACAACAATCAGGCGTTTTTTGTAATTGATACTGAAGGAAACGTAAACTCATATTCAGGTACTTCAATATTTAACAAAGATGTTAACAACATCTGCTTTGCAGGCAAAGATTCCGTTGTTACTACTTCAGTAACCGCCGACGGCAAATGCGTAAACTATATTATAAAACTATAATCGATCAGGAGATTTTATGGACTTTGTCATCACCTTTCTTGAAGGCGTGATCTCTTTTATTTCCCCCTGCACTCTGCCGATGCTGCCGGTTTATATAACGTATCTTACGGCAGGCAGCGACAAGCGGAGCAAAGCGGTTGTGCGGCCGCTCGGCTTTGTTGCGGGATTTACTATCGTGTTTTCTCTGCTTGGTCTTTTTGCAGGCTCAGTAGGTCAGCTTCTCGTGCGTTACAGAACAGCGCTGAACATAGTCAGCGGAATAATCGTAATAATATTCGGTCTTTCGTATCTTGATATTATACATCTGCCGTTCCTCAAAGGCGTTCAGAAAAAGAAAGATATAAATTCATTCTTTTCGGCATTTGTTTTCGGTATGATATATTCCGTCAGCCTTACTCCCTGCGTCGGCGCTTTTCTCGGCTCGGCGATAATGCTCGCTTCCGGGTCGGGTACTGCTTTAAGAGGCACGATGCTCCTGCTTGTTTATTCGCTCGGAATGGGGATACCGTTCCTTGTTTCCGCCGTGCTGATAGAAAAGCTGACCGACACATTCAACAAAATCAAAAAGCATTACAACGTTATCAACAAGGTCTGCGGAATTTTTCTGATAATCGTAGGTATACTCATGGCATTCGGACTTATAAATAAATTAATTTCTGTTTTTTCGTGAGGTAAATTTATGAAAAATAAAGTTGTTCTTATAATTATTGCCATACTGTTTGTGGCGGCGCTTATAGTTTCAGTAAAAATCTACGGCAGACTTTCAGAAAAAACCGACCCGCCTGCAAACACTCTCAGTCAGAGCGTTTCCGAAAAAAATAATTCCGATACCGCTGAGGGAAACAGCTCCGAGAATGCTGAAAGCGACAGCGTTGAAAAGGCGGCGGATTTTTATGCTTTTGATCTTAACGGCAATAAAGTAACGTTAGCCGAAAAAATCGGCAAGCCGGTTGTTGTAAACTTCTGGGCAACGTGGTGCCCTCCGTGCAAAGCCGAGCTTCCGCATTTTGAAAAGCTTTATAAAGAGCTTGGCGGCGAAGTCGAATTTATGATGGTGGATATGACTGACGGCGGCCGTGAAACGGTTGATGATGTTAAGGCTTTCGTTAAAGAAAACGGCTATACTTTTCCCGTTTACTGCGACAGCGACCAAAACGCCGCAATGACTTATTCCGTTTATTCAATACCCGTGACCTTATTTATAGATAAAGAGGGCAATCTCTCGGATATGCGCATCGGTGTGCTTGATGAAGAAACGCTCAAAAGCGGCATTGAAAAAATAAAGGGGGTGAAATAATGGCTTTTATGTCTGTAATTCTGATGTATCTTGCGCTGCCGTTTTACATGGTGCTTGAACCGGTTTTCAATTTGCTTGAGCCTGTTTTCAATTTGCTTGAGCCTGTTTTCAATTTACTCAAGAGTTTGTTTTAAATACAAAAATACCGCTTCACTTTCGGGTGAGGCGGTAAAATAATTTATACAAGATTTTCGTCGAAGTCTATCGTTATCTGCTTATGTTTTATTTCAATTTTTTCGTATTTTACTCCTGCGGCGTCGAGCATGCGTTTTGACGCTCTCGTGCTGTCTGACAAAGCATATTTATCCGAAAGGTACATAACCTTTTTGATTCCGCTCTGGATTATCGCTTTGGCGCATTCACAGCAGGGGAAAAGCGCAACGTAAATCGTGCAGCCGTCAAGGTTTGCGCCTCGGTTGTTGAGAATGGCGTTAAGCTCCGCATGGCATACATACGGATACTTCGTATCAAAGGAATTTTTGCCTTCACGCTCCCATGGGAATTCGTCGTCTTCACAGCCGATGGGAAATCCGTTGTAGCCGATAGACATGATTTTATTTTTATCGTTGACTATGCAGGCGCCGACCTGAGTATTCGGGTCCTTGCTTCTTTTGGCGGCAAGCAGAGCCGTGCCCATAAAATATTCATCCCAGGAAATATAATCTTTTCTTTTCATAACAGATCTCCTTTGATTCATTTTTGAATATTTTATCACGGTATTGTAAAATTTTCAATAAAAATATTGTATAATCGGATCAATTATGATATACTTAATAAGTTAAAATAGGTTTTTATAACTTTGAGGTGATTTAATGGGACTTTTAAAAGCTATTTTCGGTGATTATTCAAAGCACGAAGTTAAGAGAATAACTCCGATAAAAAATAAGGTTCTTGCTCTTGAAGACGAATACGCAAAGCTGACCGATAAGGAGCTTCAGGCAAAAACTCCTGAATTCAAAGAGAGACTTGCAAACGGAGAAACGCTTGACGATATTCTTCCCGAAGCATTTGCCGCCTGCCGTGAGGCGTCGTGGCGTGTGCTCGGTATGAAACATTTCCCCGTTCAGGTTATCGGCGGCATCGTTCTTCATCAGGGCAGAATAGCCGAGATGAGAACAGGTGAAGGTAAAACTCTTGTTGCCACCCTCCCCGCTTATCTTAACGCTCTTGCAGGCGACGGCGTTCACATCGTAACGGTCAACGATTATCTTGCAAGGCGTGACTCTGAATGGATGGGTAAGGTTTACCGCTTTATGGGGCTTACGGTAGGTCTTATCGTTCACGGACTTTCCAACGAAGAAAGACAGGCGGCTTACAACGCCGACATCACGTACGGCACAAATAACGAAATGGGATTTGACTACCTTCGTGACAATATGGTGCCTTATAAAGAGCAGAAGGTTCAGAGAGGCCACAACTTCGCTATCGTCGACGAGGTTGACTCGATCCTTATTGATGAAGCGAGAACTCCGCTTATTATTTCAGGCCGCGGCGACCAGTCAACCGAGCTTTATACTATGGCGAACACCTTTGCACGTTCACTTAAAATGACAAAGGTCAAAGAAGTTCAGTCCAAAGAAAACGTTGAAGACGTTGCAGACGGCGACTTTGTAGTAGACGAAAAAGCCAGAACTGCTACTCTTACAAAATCCGGCGTTGAGAAAGCCGAAAAATTCTTCGGACTTGAAAATCTTATGGACGCCGAAAATATGACTATCCAGCATCATATCAATCAGGCTATCAAGGCTATTGGCGTTATGCAGAGAGATATTGACTACGTCGTTAAGGATAATCAGGTTCTTATCGTTGACGAATTCACAGGCCGTATAATGCTCGGCAGAAGATATAATGAAGGATTGCATCAGGCTATTGAAGCCAAAGAAGGCGTTAAGGTTGAGCACGAGAGCAAAACTCTTGCGACCATCACTTTCCAGAACTACTTCCGTCTTTACAAAAAGCTCTCGGGTATGACGGGTACCGCTATGACCGAAAGCCAGGAATTCAACGAGATCTACAGCCTTGACGTTGTCGAAATTCCGACGAACAAGCCGATGATCCGTGAGGATTACCCCGACGAAGTTTACAAGACCGAAGCAGTCAAATTTGCCGCGATCGTTGAGCAGGTAAAGGCTTGCCATGAAAAAGGTCAGCCTGTGCTTGTAGGTACTATTTCAATCGAAAAATCCGAAATACTCAGCCAGATTCTTAAACGAAACGGTATCAAGCACGAAGTCCTCAACGCCAAATTCCACGAAAAAGAAGCGGAAATCGTTGCTCAGGCAGGTAAATTCGGCGCAGTTACAATCGCCACAAACATGGCGGGCCGTGGTACTGACATCATGCTCGGCGGTAACTCCGAATTCCTTGCAAAAGCCGAGATGCGCAGAGAAGGCTTCACAGACGAGCTTATCGCCGAAGCAACAGGCTTTGCAGAGACCGATAATGAAGAAATCATCGGCGCAAGAGAAGAATTCAGACGCCTTGAGCAGAAATATAAAGATTCAATAGCCGACGAAGCCGAAAAGGTCAGAGCAGCAGGCGGACTTTTCATAATCGGTACGGAGCGTCACGATTCACGCCGTATAGATAATCAGCTCAGAGGCCGTTCAGGCCGTCAGGGCGATCCCGGCGCCAGCAGATTCTACCTTTCGCTTGAAGATGACCTTATGCGTCTTTTCGGCGGTGAAAGACTTTCAAATATGATGACTGCCCTCAACACTCCCGAGGATATGCCCATCACTTCAAAAATGGTATCAAAATCCATTGAAAGCGCACAGAGGAAGAAAGAGGGTCAGAACTTCGCAATCAGAAAGAATACCCTCCAGTTCGACGACGTTATGAACCGTCAGAGAGAGCTTATTTATGCACAGCGCAACAGAGTTCTTGACGGCGAAGAGCTCAAACCGTCGATCATGAAGATGCTTGAAGAATCCATCAACGATTCAGTTGATTTCTACTGCCCTGCCGCTCTTAATAAAGAGGACTGGAACGTTGCGGGCCTTCGCAATAAATTCCTCGGCTGGCTCACAACGGCTGACGACTTTGAAAATGACGAAGTTGACAGAGACGAAGCAAAAGCAATGCTTCTTAAACGAGGAACAGACCTCTATGAAGCAAGAGAGCAGGAAATCACGCCCGAAATCATGCGTGACCTTGAAAGAATGGTACTTCTTCACAATGTTGACTCCAAGTGGATGGATCATATCGACAATATGGACGAGCTCAGACGAGGCATCGGCCTTATGGCTTACGGTCAGCAGGATCCCGTTGTTGCATACAGAATCCAGAGCTCGGATATGTTCGATGAAATGAACCTTTCTATCCGTGAAGAAACTGTAAAACAGATCCTCACCGTCAGAATCACCCGCAAGGAAGAAACCGAAAGAAAGCAGACCGCTGAGATCACCGGCGAATCCGGCGCATCAGACGGAAGTGAAAAAGGCAGAACAGTAAGAAAAGGCAAAAAGATCGGTCCCAATGATCCCTGCCCCTGCGGAAGCGGCAAGAAATATAAAAAATGCTGCGGCTCTCCGGAAAAACTCAATAAGAAGAACTAATGAAAAATCCCTGAGGCAGAAAAACTGCTTCAGGGTTATTCTTAGCGCAAAAATAAAATCAGTTGTATTTCGGCAGATAATCACCGTGCGCTTCGATAAGGTCATCCACCATCTTTTTGATTGTATCAATATCAAGCTCGCTGCCCGTATGCGGGTCAAGCATTGCCGCCTGATAGATATGCTCTTTCTTCCTTGTGACCGCGGCTTCGATTGTAATGAGCTGAACGTTTATATTCGTCATATTCATAGCGGCGCACTGAACAGGAAGCGCACCGACATGACAAGGGTGAACTCCGTGACCGTTGACAAGGCACGGCACCTCAACGCACGCTTCAGCAGGCAAGTTGGAAATAAGATGATCTGAATTTAGCACGTTGCCGCCTATCTGATAAGGCGTTGACGTTACGATTGCTTCCATAATGCGTGAAGCGTACTCGTTTGAACGCTCGTGAGTTTTTACTCCCGATACGCTCATCTCTTCAAAATCTTTTTTCCAGCTCTCTATCTGGCTTACGCATCTTCTCGGATATTCGTCAAGCGGAATATTGTATCTGTCAATAAGTTCAGGATATCTGCTCTTAATATAAAACATATTGTATTCGGCATTGTGCTCGCTGGATTCTGTGCAGTAATAGCCGAAATTTTTAATATACTCAAGACGGACTTTATCTTTAAAATCGGGGTCAGCAAGCTTTTCTTCAATTCTTGATTTAATTTCGGGATAAAGATCTGTTCCGTTTTTATCCTGAATTTCAAGAAGCCACGCCATGTGGTTTATTCCGGCAATAAGCTCTTTTCTGCCGTCAAGCTTATCTTCCATATCAAGCTCGGTGAGCAGATTTTCCGAACAGGTCTGGACGCTGTGACATAGTCCGACAGTCTTAACTCCGGTGTATCTCTGCATATAACCCGAAAGCATCGCCATGGGATTTGTGTAGTTAAGGAATAAAGCGTCCGGGCATACTTCTTCCATATCCCTTGCAAATCCTTCAAGGACGGGAATCGTTCTGAGCGCACGCATTATTCCGCCTATGCCGAGCGTATCGGCAATCGTCTGGCGCAGTCCGTATTTTTTCGGCACTTCAAAATCAATAATGGTACACGGATCATAAAGCCCCACCTGAATAGCGTTTATTACAAAAGCTGCGCCTCTGAGAGCGTCTTTTCTGTTTTCAACACCGAGGTAACACTCGATTTTACCGCAGCCGCCGAAATTCTTTCTCATGGCTTCAAGTATTATTCTGCTTTCCTCGAGCCTGCCGGCATCAATGTCATAAAGCGCAAAAACGCTGTCTTTGAGCGCATCGGCGCACATACAGTCGCCTATTACGTTACGAGCAAACACCGTGCTTCCCGCACCCATAAAAGTTATTTTCATATTCTGACTCCCTTTCTTTTCTGAAAAATCAGATTTATAATTTTATTCACGGTAACTTTTTGTTGATTATAGCATATAGTGTTAATTTTTACAATAATCAGGCAAGCATCTTGCTCTAAAATTTCATTATATTTTATTGAAAAACTAACGTCGATGGTTTATAATATAATTTGTATAATTATAAAGGCTGTGATTTTATGAAGCTGCTTGCTTTGGGCGACGTAGTGGGCGAAAAAGGATGCGAAGCCGTGCGCAGATTTCTGCCCGAATTCAGACGAAAAGAGAATATCGACTTCTGCATTGCGAACGGAGAAAACTCCGCCGAAGGCAACGGCATAACTTCTCACAGCGCCGAGCATCTTCTGACGAGCGGCGTAGACTTCATAACAGGCGGCAATCATTCTTTCAGGCGGAACGAGGTTTATAACTACCTTGACGAAAGCGACAGAGTTATTAGACCGTTCAACTGCCATATTTCAAATCCCGGCAAAGGTATCGGCATTGCCGACATGGGCAGGTACCGTATAGGCATTATCAATCTGCTCGGCTCTGCTTTTATGAGCGGCGCCGATAATCCGTTTGACGCCGCAGACAGAGCGCTCGCAGAAATCGCAGACTGCAAAATCAAAATAGTTGATTTTCACGCTGAGGCAACCGGCGAAAAAAGAGCGCTGGGATTTTATCTTGACGGCAGAGTTTCCGCTCTTTTCGGCACTCATACCCACGTTCAGACTGCCGACGCCTGCATACTGCCTGAAGGGACAGGCTATATAACCGACCTCGGTATGTGCGGACCGTCAAAATCCGTGCTCGGAGTTGAAAGTGAAGTTGTTATCAGATTTCTTAAAACAAGTATGCCGGCAAAATTTATTTCTTCATCCAACGAAGCCGGTATTCAGGGCTGTCTGTTTGAAATTGACGAAAAAACCGGAAAGACGCTATCGGTAAAAACAATACTTACAGGTGAAATATAATGAAAAACTCAACCAGACTTACAGCGGTGCTGCTCATGTTCTCGCTTATTTTTTCGCTTTGCGCCTGCACAGGCAAACAAAACGGCGAAGCTGACGAGCCGGAAGAAGATACAGGCATCGTTTCAATAGATGATATAGACATTCATATTCCGTATTCCGTCAGGGACTCATTTAACCCGTTTGACGCGCAGACGGATATGAACTGCGCACTCACGTCGCTGATGTATGACGGTCTTTTTGAAATCGACAATTCATTCAAAGCCGTTCCGCTCAACGTTTCATCATACGTCAGTACGGACGACGCAATAAGAGTAACCGTCGCCGCAAACGCTGTTTTTTCCGACGGCACGGCTTTGAGCGCAAACGACGTTGTTTACTCCTTTGATCAGGCGAAAAAAAGCAGCAGATATAAAAGCTCGCTGTCCTGCTTCAAAGAGGCATACGTTGAGTCAGAAGACACTGTTACGTTTATTTATTCATCGGTTACGGCAGACGCAGTGAATATGCTCACCTTCCCGATAATAAAAGCCGAAACCAACAAAACAGACAGCGAAGACAAATTTGAAGTTCCCGTCGGCAGCGGCAGATATGCGCTGACACTTGATGAAAACAATAATCCGTATCTTGCCTGCAATCCAAACAGGCTCGGCGGATATCAGCCTGTTTACAATAACATAGGTTTATTCGGTATTGCGGACAATTCCAACATGGCGTCATCTTTTTCACTTGGTCAGATTAATTTTCTGATCGACCGTTTCACCTCAGGCTCGTTTTATCAGACTATCGGTACAGCAAAGCATATAACCATGCCGAATTTTGTATATCTCGTTTTCAATAAAAACAAGACTATCCTTGAAGACAGCAGACTCAGATACGCAATCAGTCTCGCTCTTGACAGGCAGGAGCTTGCTGATTATTCCTTCATCAGTTATGCAAAGCCTGCGTTCACTCCGTTTCACAGCGATTACTATAAACTTGCAGAAGTTGAAACGGACACGACCCACAGTACAATTAAATCGGCTGAGACGCTTGATGCACTCGGATTTACCAATATAAATGAAAAACTGAATTTCAGATACGGTAAAGACAGCGAAGTTCTGAGCTTCGACCTTGCCGTATCTCAGGATAATGAATTCAAGCTGAGCGCGGCTGAAAAAATAAAAGAACAACTCGAAAAAGTCAACATAAAAATTAATATCAACAAGTATTCCGAAAAGGACTTTTTCAAAGTTATAGGTTCAGGAAAGTACGATATGTATATCGGCGAATGCAAGCTGAAAAACAACCTTGATCTTTCCGAATTTTTTGATAAAACCTCGTCTGTTTCTTCAGGAATCGACACCAGCTGTGAAAGCGCCGAAGCCTGGAGCTCATACAATAAAGGCGAAACGGAAATTTCGGATTTTCTTAATGTTTTCTGCGAAGAGCTTCCGTTTTTACCCTTGCTTTACAGAGAAGGCAGAGCCGCATCAAACACGGCGATATCCGTGCCTGATGAAACAATAGTAACAGACTATTATTATAACGCTGATAAATGGATGACAGTAACAAATGATCAATGAAGACAGCAACATTCAATACCTTAAAGGCGTCGGAGAAAAAAGAGCGCAGGCGTTAAGCCGGCTCGGCATTTTCACCGTCGGCGATCTGCTGCGCTATTATCCGAGAACTTACCGTGACTGGAGCAAATTGACGAGCATAAACGACGCTTCCATCGGCGAAGAATGCTGTATAAAAGCTATTGTTGACAGGACTCCGACAGGCATTAAAATCAGAAAAGGTCTTACTATTTTCAAAACCGATGCAACAGACGGCGAATCGGTTATCAAAATAATTATTTACAACAACAAATACGCTGCGGCAGGTCTTGAGCCGGGGGAAGAATACCTTTTTTACGGCAAAATCGGCGGAAATTTATATCAGAAAGAAATGTCCTCGCCCGAGATACTCAAAGCCGACCTGCAGAATAACAGCATACATCCGATTTATCCGCAGTCAGGCGACGTTAATTCAAAATACATTGAAAAGCTTGTGCGTCAGGTTTTTATTCAGAATCCTGCGCCGTGCAGAGAGACTATTCCCGAAAACGTCAGGGATAGTCTTTGCCTTATGGAAATAAACAGCTCTTTGAAGGAATTTCATTTTCCGACGAATGAAGATCTTTTCAGCGAAGCTAAGCACAGGCTGATTTTTGAAGAGCTTTTTATATTACAGACAGGATTGAAAAAGCTTAAAGGAAATTCAAAATCCGACAGCAATATAATAATAAAAAACGAAAGTGAAAATTTTTATAAAACTTTACCGTTTGAGCCGACAGGCGCTCAGCGCAGAGCTGTGGGCGAATGCCTTGAACAGATGGGCAGCGGCAAGCTGATGAACAGGCTCCTTCAGGGCGACGTCGGCTCAGGCAAAACAATGGTTGCCGCTGCTATAATGGATTCGGCAGTCAGAAGCGGATACCAGACCGTTCTTATGGCGCCTACGGAAATTCTTGCCGCTCAGCATTACGGCTCGGTTTGCAAATTCTTCGAGTCCTCGGGATTCGATATTGAACTTCTTACAGGATCGGTTAGTGCTAAAAACAAGCGCATTATAAAAGAAAAACTGATAAGCGGCGAAACGGATATTCTTATCGGCACTCACGCCGTGATTCAGTCTGACGTTATTTTCAAAAATCTCGGCGTTGTAATAACCGACGAACAGCACAGATTCGGCGTCAAGCAGAGAAATTCACTCGTTGAAAAAGGCAATATGCCGCACACTCTCGTAATGTCCGCAACACCTATTCCGAGAACTCTTGCCCTTATGATTTACGGCGACCTTGACATTTCGGTGCTTGATGAAATGCCGCCGGGCAGGCAGCCGATAGAAACATACTGCATCAACTCTTCAAAAAGAGAGCGTGCATATAATTACGTTAAAAAACATCTTGATGAAGGCAGGCAGGGATATATCGTATGTCCGCTTGTTGAAGAAAACGAGATGCTTGATCTCACAGCGGCAGAAGATTTTGCTCAGGAACTGGCAGAGAACACATTCAGGGATTATTCCGTCGGTCTGCTCCACGGCAAGATGAAATCAAAAGACAAAGACGAAATAATGAGAAACTTTGCCGAAGGCAAAATCCAGCTCCTCGTTTCAACAACGGTAATCGAGGTCGGCGTCGACGTGCCGAACGCAGTCATTATGGTTGTTGAAAACGCTGAAAGATTCGGTCTATCCCAGCTTCATCAGCTCAGAGGCAGAATAGGCAGAGGAAAGTTTAAATCGACCTGCATACTGATAACAGACGCCCGCAATTCAACAGCCCACAGCAGAATGAAAATACTCACGCAGACAAACGACGGATTCAGAATCGCCGATGAAGACCTGCGGCTTCGAGGACCCGGAAACTTTTTCGGCAGTCAGCAGCACGGGCTTCCCGATCTGAAAATCGCAATGCTGACCGATACGTTCATTTTAAAAGAAGCAGAGAGATTTTCTCAGCAGATACTTATTGACGACTACAATTTATCAAAGCCTGAAAACCAATGTCTTAAAAAGGCAGTTGACAGACTTTTTGAAAAAAATATAATTATGAATTAGAAGGCAGGTGACCCATTTGCAGAAAAACAACGGAGATTTTTTTGACGATATTGACGACGTGAAATACGATGAAGAAATATCTGAAGAAATAACGCCTGCTCCGAAGAAAAAACATCAGAATTTTATATATACTCAGATCTCGAATTTAGGCGGCGGATTTATTTACTATTCGGGACTGCTTTTTACGAAGCTGTTCAGGGTTATCGCCCTGCCTTTCGTTTTTCTGATAAACTTTATTAAAGAAGCAAAATCAGAATCCGAAAAAATATCCGGTCAGGTCGGCAAATCTTTCCGTCAGCAGGCATCGGATTTTAACGAAGATTATAAAAGCGCTAAAAAACTGCTGCGCAGCAGAAAATCCGACGGCAGAAAGCTAAATCCTTTTTCGATGCTGATAAAGTTTATTTCGCTTGCTTTCAAGCGGCACAAAACTTTTCTTCTTCATTCGCTCAACTACGCTCTGCCCGTGCTGGCGCTCGTTGTAATGCTTTTTGTAATAAGATATTACGGCAGGCTCAATCTTGCGCTGAGCGTCACTTACAACGACGTAAACATCGGATATATCGAGAGCGAAAAAGTTTTTAACGAAGCTAAAGATATTCTTGAAGAGAGGCTCACTCTTGACAATAAGGAGACGGATAAAATAGTTTCTCTACCCGAGTATAAAATTGCGGTCGTAAAGCTCAACGAGCTTTTGGATTCATCTGAAATCTGCGACAGAATCATTGAAAATTCGGACAGCGGACTGACCACAGCCTGCGGAGTTTATGTTGACGGCAAATTTATAGGAAGCGTAAAGAACGAAAGCGACGCATCAGGCGTTTTTAAATCAGTCAAAACAGACTACTGCAGAAAGAATGATATTGACGAAAAGAATTCTGACGTTATAGTAGGTCTTGTTGAAGAAATATCATACGTTCAGGGACTTTATAATGAAGACACCGTGCTTGACTCAACAGCCCTGAAAAATTACATAACCAAAGAGACAAAAAGCGAGAGCAGTTCTTACACCGCTGAAAACGGCGAGTCTGCTGAATCAATCTGCAATAAATTCGGTATTACGGCTGAGCAGCTATATGCGCTGAATCCGAATCTTGATGCAGAAGAAGGCATAAAAAGCGGAACAAAAATAAACGTAATCAAAAGTATTCCGTTTATAAACGTAACTATTTCAAAGACCGAAACCGTCACTCAGGAAATTGATTATAAAACAGTTCAGATCGAAACAGACGCTCTTTACAAAGGAGTAAAGCAGGCTGGCGCAAAGGGTCAGAAAGGTGAAGAAATAATCACCAATCTGATAACTTTCGTAAATGATGAAGTTATATCTGAAAAGGTTATCAACCGTATAATTACAAAGCCTGCCGTAGACGAACAGATATTTGTAGGAACAAAGCCTGTTCCTATGGAATATTTCACTTTCTACGGCGTCGGCGAAGGCACGTTTATCTGGCCTGCCGTCAAAGCTCACACCGTCACGTCAGGATTCGGCTACCGCAACCTTTTCGGAGCGACTAATTTCCACAGAGGCGTTGATATAAGCGGCGCAGGCGTGCTCGGCACTCCGATTATAGCTTCTGCGTCCGGCGTTGTTGAAAAAACCACCGCAGGCAATACAGGCTACGGCTACAGCGTGCTGATTGACCACGGCGGCGGAATAAAAACGAGATACGGCCATATGACCACCGCAGGCAATACAGGCTACGGCTACAGCGTGCTGATTGACCACGGCGGCGGAATAAAAACGAGATACGGCCATATGCTTGCCGGAAGTATTATTGTAAATCCCGGCGATCAGGTCGTTCAGGGGCAGATGATAGGTCTGCTCGGCAGTACGGGCAACTCAACAGGCCCGCACCTGCACTTTGAAATAATGTATAACGGAGCATACACAAATCCGTTGGATTATGTTACACGATAAAATATGGAGGCAAATATGGAAAAGAAATTAGTTGTTGCAAACATCGGAATGAAATTCGGCATGAGTCACGTTGAAGGCGCAATGAGTTACGGCGCTGAAATTGCGGCTATCTGCGACTGTGATAAAGAGGCTCTTGACTTTGCAGGTGAAAGATACTCGATCCCCGAAGAAAAGCGCTTTACCGATTATATGGACATAGTAAACAACGACGAGATAAATCTCGTTACTGTTGCCGTACCCGACCAGCTTCATAAAAAAATATCCTGCGATCTTTTAAGAGCAGGAAAGAACGTTCTTTGTGAAAAGCCGCTTGCTCTCACAAGAGAAGACCTTGACGAAATAATCAAAACGGCTGATGAATCAAGCGCAAAGTTTATGGTCGGTCAGATTTGCCGCTACACTCCCGCTTTTGAAAAAGCAAAGGAAATAGTCGAATCCGGTACAATAGGCGACTTGTATTTTATAGAATCCGAATACGCTCACGACTATATGAAGCTCGTTGACAACTGGCGTTCAGACCCTAAGCGTCACGGCGTTATCGGCGGAGGATGCCACGCTGTTGACCTTATCCGCTGGATCGCAGGCGACCCTCAGGAAGTTTTCGCCTACGGAATGCACAAGCTTCTGCCGACGGTTGAATATGACGACGCCACTATCGCAGTTATGAAATTTGACGAAAACACGGCAGGCAAGGTTTTTGTATCCACAGGCTGCAAGCGTGATTACACGATGCGCACCGTCATTTACGGCACAAAAGGCACTCTTATCTGCGACAACACCTCGCCCACAATGACGCTCTTTACCGTTGACGAAGAAGGCGTAACAAAAGAGCCGCAGACAATTGATATAACGGTTAACAACCACAATGCCGCAAAAGAATTTGAAGTTTTTGCAGACGCTATCCTCAACGGCAAACCGATTCTTACAGACGCACGCGAAGGCGCAAAGACGGTTGAAGTATGCCTTTCAATAGTTGAATCTTCACAGACAGGCAAGCCTGTTAAGCCAAACTATAAATTCTGATTCGCGGAGAAGAAAATGAAATATAAAGGTGTGCTTATTGTTGTTAAAGACTGCAGCCGTGCTTTGGATTTCTACAGAAATATGTTCGGCTTTCAACTGGTTAAAGACAATGACGGGAATATGGAATTGACAAACAATCTGTATTTACAGGAAGTCAGTTATTGGGAGTCATTTACAGGGAAAAAGTCAATTCCAAACAGCAACCAATCAGAGTTATATTTTGAGGAGCCTGATATTGAAGAATTTGTTAAACGGCTTGACGCGTTATATCCCGAAACCGAATATGTGAATCGTCTTATAACGCACAGCTGGGGACAGAAGGCAGTCAGGTTTTACGATCCTGACGGAAATTTGATAGAGGTCGGTACGCCAATGTAAAATATCCCGACCAATCGGGATATAGCGAGGTGCTTTTATGAATGAGAATAACAACAAGAAAGGCAATAACAAATCCAGCCTTGTGATTGGTATGTGTATAGGAATTGCAAT
>CADAMY010000015.1 GCA_902789095.1 Oscillospiraceae bacterium
CAATTTTTTAATTCTGTTCATTATTTCACCTCATTTGTTTTATACTATATTTTATGAAAACAATAATTATGGGTGAATTTTCCAAGGAGAATATTTATGACAAAAATAAGAGAATTATTAAAAACAGTTAAAAGAATTCACTTTATAGGTATCGGCGGCTCAGGAATGTGTCCTCTTGCCGAAATTCTGCATTCACAGGGTTACGAGCTTTCCGGTTCTGACAATAACGAAAGCGACACTCTTTCAAGAATAAAGGCAATGGGTATTCCCGTTGCAATGGGTCAGAGAGCCGAAAACATTGAAGGAGCAGAAATGATAGTTTATACTGCTGCTCTGCTTAAAGATAATCCTGAGCTTGTTGCGGCTCTCAATTCAGGGATTCCGACGTTTGAAAGATCAGAAATGCTCGGAGCCGTAACGGAAATGTTTTCAAACTGTATCTGCGTTTGCGGCACTCACGGCAAGACGACCGTATCTTCGATGCTCACGCAGATGCTAATTGAAACAGGCAACGATCCTTCAGCCGTAATCGGCGGCAAACTGCCGCTTATAAACAGCAACGGCAGAGTCGGAAATACAGAAAACATGGTATGCGAAGCCTGTGAATTTGTTGACACGTTTTTAAAGCTTTATCCCGACGTTGCGGTGATTCTGAATATTGACGAAGATCATCTTGATTACTTCAAAACACTTGAAAATATCATCAAATCATTCCATAAATTTGCTCAGATGACCACCAAAACAATCATCTACAACGGCGACGACGCCAATACATTGACAGCGCTTGAAGGTATAGAAGGCAAAAAGATGATCTCGTTCGGCAGAAACAAATCAAATGATTTTTATGCCGAAAATGTTGAAATGGTGCGCGCATTTGCTCATTTTGACGCTTACCGCAAAGGCGAATTTTTAGGTCACGTTGAACTGAATGTACCCGGAGAGCATAACATCCTCAACGCCCTTGCGGCGATTGCCGCTGCAGTAAACAACGGCGTTGATGCAAAAGAAGCAATCACTGCGCTCCAGCATTTTGCAGGAGCAGGCAGACGATTTGAAAAGCTCGGAACTTATTTCGGAATTGATATTGCTGACGACTATGCGCATCATCCTGCTGAGCTTAAAGTTACTCTTGAGGCCGCTATGGAAATGGGCTACAATAAAGTCTGGGCAGTTTTCCAGCCGTTCACTTATTCAAGAACGTATATGCTCATGGATGATTTTGCAGAAGTTCTTAAGATTCCAGACAGATGCGTTATGACTGAAATAATGGGATCAAGAGAAAGAAACACTTATAACGTATACACTTCTCAGCTTGCAGAAAAAATTCCCGGCAGCGTATGGTTCAATACTTTTGAAGAAGTTGCTCAGTATGTATTTGAAAACGCTGAAGAAGGCGACCTTGTTATCACACTCGGCTGCGGCGATATTTACAAAGCGGCAAAAATTCTGATAAATAAATACAAAGACAAGCTTTCTGAAAAATAAGATATACGCAAAAAAAGCACGGTGCAAAAACACCGTGCTTAAATTTTGCTCTGAAATCAGTCAAGGAAGTCCTTGAGCTTTTTGCTTCTGCTCGGATGACGGAGTTTACGAAGAGCTTTTGCTTCGATCTGACGGATTCTTTCTCTCGTAACGTTAAAATACTTACCTACCTCTTCAAGAGTATGCGGATGTCCGCCTTCAAGGCCGAAACGCATTGAAAGGACTTTTGCCTCTCTTGGAGTAAGCGTTCCGAGAACTTCGTCAAGCTGCTCTTTGAGAAGAAGTATGGATGCAGCGTCTGCCGGAGCTGGAGCATCGTCATCAGGAATGAAGTCGCCGAGGTGACTGTCTTCCTCTTCGCCTATCGGAGTTTCAAGCGAAACGGGCTCCTGAGCAACTCTGAGGATTTCTCTAACTTTATTTACGGTCATGCCAAGTTCAGCCGCAATTTCTTCAGCGGTCGGATCTCTTCCGTTTTTATGAAGGAGCTGGCTGTTGGTCTTTTTTACTTTGTTGATAGTTTCAACCATATGAACAGGGATTCTGATAGTTCTTGCCTGATCGGCTATGGCTCTTGTAATAGCCTGTCTTATCCACCAAGTTGCATAAGTTGAAAACTTAAAGCCCTTTGTATAATCAAATTTATCAACTGCTTTTATAAGACCGAGATTGCCTTCTTGAATAAGATCAAGGAACTGCATTCCCCTTCCGACATATCTTTTGGCTATACTTACAACGAGTCTGAGGTTGGCCTCTGCAAGACGTTTTTTGGCTTCTTCATCATTATCGTTGATTCTGGTAGCAAGCTCAATTTCTTCCTCAGCGGTAAGAAGCGGAACACGTCCGATTTCTTTAAGATAAACTTTAACAGGATCATCCGTGCCGTTGTTTTTATCGTCAACAGTACCCGTTCCGAGTTCTGAAGATTTCGGCTGATCCATATCAAAATCAAGATCTTCAAGCAAAGACGCATCAAAATCATCAATGATTTTAATATTCTGATTTTCGATAGTTTCATACAGCTTGTCCAGCTCTTCAATATCGTAATCCATCTCAATAAGAGCGTTATCGATATCCTGCGTGGAAAGCTTGTTGTCATTTGCCTTACCTTTGTCGATCAGCATTTTTATCCATGCTTTTTTGTCGTTTACTTCCATTGCACAGTCTCCTTTATTTTACTTCTGATTTTTTTCTGAAATGTTTCAGGAATTCTTCGTCTGACATATCCGCCGGATTATTTTCATTCTTTTTATCATGCTCCTGTCTGAGCACGTTTATGCAGTCGTTACACTCTTCAACGGTGTTGCTGATTTCGTTCCTCATAGCGATGAATTTAGCCAGCCTGCCGGTTTCCTCAGGCGTAAATAACGATGAAATAAACGTAAGTTCAATGCTCTCGTTATTTTCAAGCCTCTGACTTATAATTTCAAAAACACGCCTGTTGAAGTCGGTCGCAAAAATATCAGCGCTTATGTTATCCTTGATTTTGTTATAAAATTCGGGATTATTCAGAATCAGAGACAACAGTATGTCTTCCGCTCTTGCCGCTCTGACGTTATCCCTTCTCTGTGGATTGATTTCATCCTTCGGAGAAACAGCAAAACGCTTTATATCTTCAAAACGCCGCTTATTTTCTCCAGATCTGCGCCGAGCATACTGCCGTCTTATTTCGCCTGTAATAGCGTCTTTGCTCACGCCGAGTTCATTGGCAAGTCTTGAGGCATATACGTCCTGCTCAATCTGACTGCATCCTGCAAGAAGTTTAGCTGTTTCAGACAGAAAATTCACCTTCCCGTCTGAAGATTTAAGATCAAATTTGTTTCTGATTTTTAAAATATTGTATTCAATATCATTAGCTGCTCCGTCTATCAGAGAGCGGAATCTTTCTTTGCCGTATTTTTTTATAATCTCATCAGGGTCTTTTCCGCCTTCGAGTTTCAGCACTCTCAGTCTTACACCTGTTTCATCAAAGAGCCGTATCGCTTTCTGCGTGGCTTCCTGCCCTGCTTCATCAGCATAGTAAGAAAGAATTACTTCACTTGTATATCTGCTGA
Source organism: Oscillospiraceae bacterium (assembly GCA_902789095.1). Classification (GTDB taxonomy): domain Bacteria; phylum Bacillota; class Clostridia; order Oscillospirales; family Acutalibacteraceae; genus CAG-488. The sequence continues at coordinate 3,540 of CADAMY010000015.1, forward strand.
TAAGACCTGCCTGCTCACGGGTAAGAGCCGTACCGAGAGATGCAACGGCGTTTGTAAATCCCGCCTGATGAAGCGCAATAACGTCCATATATCCTTCGCAGACAATCATCGAATCGGGATTGCCGTTTTTGGCAAAGTTAAGAGCAAAAACATTATTGGTTTTTTTATAAATTAAAGTGTCCGACGTGTTGACATATTTCGGCTTTGAATCGTCAAGCACTCGCCCGCCGAAGCCAATAACGTTGCCCCTAAGGTCAATAATAGGCGTCATTACACGGTTGCGGAAATTATCGTAATATGTAAGTTTATTGTTTCTCTCGCTTCTTTTAACAAGATTAGCGTCGTAAAGCTCGGCATTTGTAAACCCTTTTGAGTTCATGTGCTTTATCAGCGAATCCCAACTGTCAGGGGCAAAGCCCATACCGAAATGCCTGATGGTAGACATTGTAAGACCTCTGCCAAGCAGATAATCAAGGCCCGCTTTACCTCCCTGTGAAACGAGACATGAATAATAGAATCTCGCCGCTTCGCGGTTTGCCGCATATAGACGCTTACGGTGCTTTGCAACGGAATCATCGTACCCATCCTCAGGCATCTGCAGTCCTGATCTTTCAGCCAGAAAACGGACCGCCTCAACAAAGTCAAGATTTTCAATCCGTCTGATAAAAGTTATAACTTCGCCGCCTGCGCCGCAGCCGAAGCAGTAAAATGACTTTGTGTCGGGATATACGGTAAAAGACGGCGTCTTTTCGTTATGGAAAGGACAAAGTCCTTTTAAAATTTTGCCCTGTCTTTTAAGATTAACATAGGATGAAACAATGTCTTCAATATCGTTCCTGTCCCTTATTTCTTCAAGAAAAATATCATTGATAGCCATAATCACACCATCCACGATCCGGGCACACGAAGCTGATTGAACATATGGACAGCGTATCTGTCAGTCATACCTGCAATATAATCGCAGGCTGCCCTTTCCGGTCCTTCTTTCATATAAAGAAGGGTGTATTCATCCGGCATTTCAAGCGGATGACCTATAAAATACTCATAAAGCCAGCATATCATATCCATAGCTTTACTCTCTTCGCTCTTGCATTCAGGGTTGGTGTAAACCTGCCTGAACATAAACGAATGGATTTCATCAAAAGCCTGCTTAATATCTTCGCCGAGTTTAATATCATCTGTGCTGTTAAATATGCAGGAAGTTACCAGCGTATTTATCCTCTCGCTTTTATTTTTGCCGAGAGTTTCACGGATGTCTTTGGGTATATCGTTTTCAGTCATAATTTTTGCGTGAATTGCATCGTCTATATCATGATTGATATATGCTATCCTGTCCGCCAGACGAACGATCCGCCCTTCAAGAGTAAAAGCATCTTCGCCCGAAGTATGCCTTTCGATTCCGTTTCTCACTTCGTGAGTAAGATTCAGTCCCACTCCGCCTTTTTCAATGGTATCGACCACTCTGAGACTCTGCTCATAATGACGAAAACCCTCCGGGTAAACAGAATTAAGGGCTCTTTCACCTGCGTGACCAAACGGAGTGTGACCGAGATCGTGACCTAAAGCGACAGCTTCGGTCAGATTTTCATTAAGGCGCAGAGCAACAGCTATGGTTCTGCCTATCTGAGATACTTCGAGAGTGTGAGTAAGTCTTGTTCTGTAATAATCACCCTCAGGGGAGAGAAAAACCTGCGTCTTATGTTTAAGGCGCCTGAATGAGTTGCAATGGATTATCCTGTCTCGGTCTCTCTGGAAACAGGTGCGGATATCGCACTCTTTTTCTTCTCTGAGTCTTCCCCTGCTTTCATCAGCAAAGGAAGCATAAGGGGACAATATTTTATGTTCATTTTCACACGTTGACTCTCTGATGGTTTTCATAAACAATCCCCTTTCTTAATCCTTCAATAATTATATACGCACAAAAATATAGATTTACTTTTAAATTTTACAAAAAATTTCGCCTTTTTTTTCGGCGCTTACTTTGCCGAACGAAATATCAGTTAGTTTACTTTCAAACTCCTGCTGAAAATCAGCCGGGATTCTGAAATCGAGTTTAACATTTTCAGCAAATTCTGCATTATCAACAATTCCGCCGCATTCGGGAATAAACGAGTTGAGCTTGCCGTAAAAATTATAATCACACTCAGCCTGCATTACGGCGCAAAGACGCATAACGGCAATACCGCCTGCATCTACGGCGATTTTTGCAGTATGTGAATACGCTCTTACGAGTCCCCCGCCGCCCAGCAGTATGCCGCCGAAATATCTTGTGGCAACTACTACGCAATCAGTAAGGTTTTCTTTTAAAAGCACATCAAGAACAGGTATGCCTGCCGTCCCCTGCGGTTCGCCGTCATCGGAATACCTCTGCGTCTGCCCGTCTCTTAAAACGTAAGCATAAACGTTATGCGTCGCATCCCAATGCTTAGAGCGGATCTCATTGATAAAATCAACAGCTTCTTCTTTAGTTACAACAGGCTTGATATACCCGATAAAGCGAGAACGCTTTTCAATAAATTCGGCGCTCGCCTGAGCGTTTACGGTTTTATACTCCATAATATTCCCCCGCGGCGATAATATAAGAAAAACAGCGGTGCAAAAGCTGCACCGCCTTCGGTTCTTATTTATCAAGATTATAACGTTTCTTGAATCTGTCAACGCGTCCGCCGGTATCAACAAGCTTCTGTTTGCCTGTGAAGAACGGATGGCAGTTTGAGCAGATATCTACACGCATATCTCCTTTTGTTGAACGTGTTTCGATAACGTTACCGCATGCACAGCGTACACTTGCAACGTCATATTTAGGATGAATTCCCTCTTTCATCGTTTTCACCTCTTTCGGTCTCTATTACGCAAAAGCTATTTTAACATACAATTTTATAAAATGCAACAGTTTTTTTAATATTTTTATTAATTTTATTCTACAGATTTGAATGAAGTCAAAACATCGAGCTTTTTAAGATTAAGATGTACTATCAGGCTCGCTATAAATGAGAACAATGCTGTAAGAATTGCTGCTATAAGAAAACTCCACCAATATATATGTCTGCCGAACATTACAATGTTGACCTCGGCTATATTTATTGCGATTCGGTGAACAATAACGCCGCCTATGAATCCGAGAAGAATTCCCGTCAACGTATGGAAAATGTTTTCAGCGTAGACATAAATCGTCATCTCAAGATTTGTAAACCCGAGAACCTTCACAGTCGAAATTTCCTTTACCCTCTCCTGAACGCTTATATTTGTTAGATTATACAAAGTTACAAGCGCCAGAAGTCCGGCGGAAACAATAAATATAAAGATAATTGAATCGAGTCTGTCTATAACGCCCGTAATTGATCTGACGGAAGTATCTGTAGAAGAAATTCCTGCAATATAGTTATACATCAAAAGATCGTTTGCAAGATTCTGACCGTCAACAGCATTGGCATATTCTTTCAGGGTAATTGCAATATATTTATACTCAGGCGCTTTTGTGAAAACAGATTCATAATAATCTTCTGTCATATAAATATAGTGGTTAAGATAATTTTCCGTAACAGCGCTGACAATAATATTATATTCCTTGCCTTCCGGACTTCTGATCGTCAATTCATCTCCCGGTTTAACGCCGGTATCATCAGCAATTTTTTCAGAAATTACCGCTCCGCTGTCATCAAGAGTGATATTTTTGTGCATCGATCGAGTCCGCAAAGTGACAAAATCAGGGAAATTATCAATACTTTCGGGGACTTCAAGCTGAATCTGAAGGGTATCTGCCTCTCCGTCCTTCTCATAATCAGTATAGAAAGTCGAAATGCTGATAAGCAGTGAGTCGCCTACTCTAATATCTTTATTGATTTCCTGCTGAGTTTCACTGTCGCCAGGGAACTGCTCAGTATCAGTCATAGCAATAAGATGATAATGAGCCACACCTGAACGGCTGAACTGAGAAGAAACAACGCTGTCAATAGAATTATGAATGCCGAGAGCGGAAACTATCAGCATAGTGCATCCCGCAATCCCGAGAATAGTGATCACCATTCTTCTTTTAAATCGGAACATATTTCGAAGCGTAACTACAGCTCCGAAAGACAGTTTATTCCAAAGAGTCGTAAATCTTTCAAGGAACAGTTTTCTGCCAGGGGGCGGCGCTTTAGGACGCATAAGCAAAGCGGCCTGGGTTTTAAGCTCTCTTCTGCAGGCCAAATGGGTGGCCGCAAGAGTAATAACAAGCGAAAACAGCGTTCCTGCAAAGATATAAATCCAGTTGACCTTTGTTTTTACAGCCGGAAGACTGTACATGATTGAATAAGCCCTGTTTATCGCAATCGGGAAAACCGTTGTTCCCGCCAATGATCCGAGCGCAGAACCTGTAAGACACGCAATTGATGCATATAAATAATACTTAAGACTGATCTGCACGCTCCCATAGCCGAGAGCTTTAAGCGTGCCAAGCTGCATACGCTCTTCCTGCACCATTCTCGTCATCGTCGCAAGGAACATCAGTGCCGCAACAACAAAGAAAATCACAGGGAAAACATTTGCGAGAGCCGTAATATCTTCAAGACTTCTCCTGTATCCTTCCTGACCTGCAAGATCGCTGAGATATGTCTCCTTCCAAACTGAGCTGTTGATCTCTTCAAGATATGCTTTTGCTTTATCAACATCACCTTTGGCTTTATTTGTGTTGATTTTTACGTCATGTTCGATTTTTTCAAATTCCGCATTTGCAGAATCAAGCCTCGCCTTAGCGGATTTAATATCCGCCTGTGCCGCAACAAGCTTTTTACTGCCGACACTTTTTTCATAAAAAACACGCAGTTGTGAAACAGTAATATCTATCTTCGCACTTTCAAGCTCCTCTTTTGCCTGAGCAAGACGATCCTTAAAAATGGAAAGCGCTTCTTCTCCTTCTTCAAGGCGTTTGATATCATCTTCATATCCTTTAAGCGTCTTTTCATTGTTTTTATATGTGTTTTCTCTTGAATCTATAGTAGCATTCAGCGCAGTACATTCTTCATTCAGCTTTGCGTATTCCGCTTTAAGTGACGAACGCTGTTTATCAATATCAGAAAGTTCAGATTTAAGCGCTTCAAGCTCGGCTTTCTGCTTATCGTACTTATCACTTAGCGACTTGATGCTCGCTCTTATTTCCGAAATAGATTCAGTCGATTCTTCTGACCATGAAGCTTCAAGCGTTCTGAAATTATCAAGTGAAGTTTTTGTCTGAGACAATTCTTTCTCTTTTGCTGATATTTCACCTTGCTTTTTCTCATAAGCTTTATCTGATGAATCTATCTGTGATTTTTTATTCTCTCTGTCTTTTTCAAGAGATGCAAGCTTCTTTATAAATGCATCAATTTCCGCCCTGTCTTTTTCGTGTTTTACTCGGTAATCTTCATAAATTGTTCTCGCTTTATTCTGACCGATCAGCTCACTGTCCGTACTGCTGGCGGTTTTTTCATTTTCCTGATATTCAGCAAGACTGTCTTCATATTTCGTTTTTGATTCTTCAAGTCTTGCCTGAGCAGCGCTGACATTTGATTCAAGTGACTCTTTTTCGTTTTCAATTCTGGCGTCGCCGCCCTGAATATACTGCTCAATACTATTTATATTATCAAGAGCCGCAACAAGCTTTGCGTTGCCTTCGCTTTCAACGCTTTTGTATGTTTTCTCAGCATCGTCAATTTTCTGCTGAGCAAGAACTTTTGAATCTGCTAATCTTAGTTCAATACAAGACGCGGAAATATCGTTTATATTCTTTCCGATCGTTCTGACATACTCTTTATATTCATCCGAATAAACGTCATAATCCGTCCTGTTATCCACCTTAGCGTAAACAATATCGTATAAAGGTGAATTAAAGCACTCGTCATCAATATATAAATATGCGCCGAGAACACCGGAGCCTGTAAGCGTTGAGCCTCTTTCGGTAGAAATATACATAGGTGATGAAACCGTTCCGACAATAGTAAAAGTATCTGTATTTATTGTATCATCAACATTGAAATTATCACCTTTAAGTGAAACTGTATTTCCGATTGCCAGTTCAGGATATTTTAAAGCGGCAACACTATCAGCAAGGCATTCATTCTTATTTTCAGGAAATCTGCCTTCCTCAAGTTTTATCCTGTTCATATAATTATCTTCAGCTTCATTGTTTTTGATGTAAGCCCGAGCTTTATCAAAATCAAGTGAAGAAGAACGGCATACAAGAGCAGCTCCGTTGTCAAGATCAATAAGCCCGTTATCATCGCAGAAAACAAGCGTATCGATCATTTTAGCCGTATCCACTGCGCTTATGCCGTCAAGTTCTGATATCTTATTAACTTCATCATCAGTAAACCCTATGGTTGAACTAATACGTATATCCATAAGGCTGCTGTCGCAAAAATATTCATTTGCAGTTCTTCTCATATCGGGAGAAGCAGATTTAATTCCGACAAAGAAGCTGATTCCGAGGGCAATGATTATTACCATCGAAATAAACCGCATAAAGCTCTTTTTAATAGAACGGAATAAATCTTTAACCATAGGTCCGTTCATTATTCTACCACTCTATCCTTTCAACGGAAACAGGCGTTTCATTGATTTCAATTCTGTGAACTTTACCGCTGCGCATTGTTATAATACGATCAGCCATTGGTGTGATCGCCTGGTTATGCGTAATAATGATCACAGTCATCCCAATTGCATGACTTGCTTCCTGCAGAAGCTTGAGAACCTGGATTCCGGTTTCGTAATCCAGCGCACCTGTCGGCTCATCACAAAGCAGGATTTTCGGTCTTTTTACAAGAGCTCTGGCTATTGAAATTCTCTGCTGTTCGCCGCCGGAAAGCTGAGACGGGAAATTATTGGCTCTGTCTTCCAATCCGACAAGCTCAAGCATTTTCATACTGTCAAGAGAATTATCGCTTATTCTCGCAACAAGCTCAACGTTTTCAAATGCGGTAAGATTCTGAACAAGATTGTAAAACTGAAAAACAAACCCGATATCTCTGCGTCTGTACTTAGTAGTCTGAGATTTTGATAAAGCGGTAATAACCCTGTCATCAACTACAACATTTCCTTCATCGCAGTTGTCCATTCCGCCGAGTATATTCAGAACGGTTGTTTTGCCTGCTCCTGAAGGTCCGACTATTGTGCATATCTCGCCTTTTTCGATCTCAAAACTCACATTATTCAATGCTGTCAGAGAAACATCGCCGAGCATATATTTTTTTGTTACGTTGTGAAATTCGATAAACGCCATCAGTACACCCCGCTGATTTATGCTACACTCTTTTTGAGAATCAAAAGAGCATCATAACTGTCGTATCTGCCGTCTCCGTCCATATCGGCGCGTTCTTTCTGTTCATCAGTCATCGGCCAGAGTCCGACGCTGTAATTCAATACAAACAGCGCGTCACTGGAATTCACCTTGCCGTCTGCATCAATATCACCCAATTTATATCCGGTTTCAGGCGTCGTAACTTTATCAAGATTATACTCAGGTACACCGAAAAAAACTATATTTGAGCCGGTATAATACTGTTTTCCTGTGTCGCGGTGATATCTCATTTCATATACCTTGGCAGAAAGATTACCTTCTATGGTATAAATATATTCATCATCCGAACCGGTTACAAGACCAACGTGATCAGATGATCCGTCTTCATCATTATCAACATAAATTATATCGCCGGGCATGGGATTATACTTGCCAAAAGCATATTTTGTCTCACCGTAAAGGCACGCAGTTCCTGTTGCGTTTATATTGGTTTTTATTACGCTTTCGGGAATCCTTGCCTGGCGGGCGCACCAGCTGATAAATAATGCGCACCAGGCAACCGTTTTACCGTACCAGTCACAATATTCGGTATAATTTCCGTAGCCTTTATTGAGTCCGCTTGTATCTCCCGGGTAAGCTCCTTCATGATACCCTGCCTGAGATTTGGCAACAGCTATAAGATCTTTTGCATAGTCGCCTGTAAGATTAACACTGCAAAGCCGAGTGTAATAGATACTGTTCCTGTATGGTTCAGAAACAGTATATGTAGGAGTAAGCGCAAAAGAATTTACGGTAAGCATAACCGCAATGAGCAATAGTGAAATTAATGCAGTAATTATTTTTTTCATAAAAGACCTCCATATAATATAGTTTGAATAATAATTATAAAAATGTATAACCATTACAGCTACCGTTATAATCCCGGCACCCGTTATCTGATGAAGTACACTTTGTGGTATAGTAACTGCATGGCTCCGCAGCCGCTTGGCTATGTGCAAAACAGACGCTAAATGCTCTTTAATCAACCGTTTTCATGATATTTCGGTATATCAAGATTATAGTGCACATTATCACCGGCAGCCTCATAAAGCTTATCACAGTTATCTTTGTCATATTTATCACCGTCAGAAACGTATACCTTTATCAACCTTATACCGTTCTCTTCAAGCGCATAGGTATTATAATATCCCCAAGCAATAATAATGTTATAAAATTTTTCAGACGTTTTAAGACCAATCCCGCAGCTTTAGTTTGCGACTGTTCCGTTTATTGTATATGAATCACCGCCTCCGTATTTTTCACCGGACGTTTCAATTATTTCGTTTTTTTGGGGAAGCGTTTTCAACAACGCTTTCAGTTCTTTTTCATAATCCGGAACAGTTGTTTTTATATTTTTACTTGAAAGTTCTGTAAGTTTGTCAATATCACGGTCAACAAGAGCATGTGTAATTGCAGGAATATGCTGCGTTATTTAGTTATGCCGCATCTGATACGGTATTGACTTCAGAAAAAGTGAGCCAATTCAAAAATATAAGGCGATAAAAGGTGCTAACAATACAGATGTTATAATTTTAACTATATTACCCATAACTTAAAACTCCTTTTCGCCATAATAATTTTATTGTACCATATCAGGTATGAATTTTCAATAAATAATTTTCATAATTCAATTAAAAAATTGATTATTATAAAAATGCGCCGCAGATAATCCGCAGCGCAAAAATTTATGCTTTTGTATATTTCAATATAATGTTTTCTGCTCCGACCTGAGAAAGAGCCAGTTCATTATTCTCAATCTGAGCGAAATATGAATTGCTGATCGTCATACCGATAGCAGTTTTATAAGAGACTTTGAGCCTTGTTTTACCGTCATCGTCTTTTGTAACGGTATATGTTCCTTCAGCATTCAGGTTTGAAAGCGATACCCCAACACTTCCGTCCTCGCGAAAATCATATCCGCCGTTGTTATTGCTGTTGATCCACTTTCCGATAAGTTTCTTCTGAAAATCAGGATCAGCGGTTGCTTGTTTTTCTGTTGCAGAAGATGTATTTGCTTCAGTTGATTTTACGTCAATTGAAGCATTTGAATCATTTTTTTTAAATTGAAGATTAAAACCGCTTTCTTTATCTGTCAGAGTCAATTCCGTTTCGCTTTCATTAAGACTTGATCTGAAATCCCTGTTAACGGAAATCCCGACAGACGAGTTGTAAGAAAGATTCATGCTGTACTGTTCTGTTTCTTTGTCGTAAGTCACGGTATATGTACCCGAAACTCCAACTCCGAGAACATCCAGTCTGGCCTGATTATCTTCGTTGAACGTTATTTTGGAAATCTCATAATCCCCTGCCCATGTGCCGATAATTTTTTCTTTAAAAGACTGCGCCATGCGCTCAGGTTTTTTATTGATATAATTTGTGATAAGTACGAATCCGGCAATAATAACAGCTATAGCGGCAACAGCGCTGAGAACCCAAATAATTACTTTTTTCGTATTACTCATATTAAAACCTCAGATTTCTAAAATTTCAATTTTTTCAATAACTACGTCATCAAAAGGCTTGTCAAGCATATCAACACGCCTTTCGGCAATAGAATCCACTACGTCCATTCCCTCATAAACCTGACCGAATACGCTGTGTTTGAAATCAAGCCACGGCGTACCGCCAACAGCCTTATAATCAGCAATCGCGCTTTCAGGGAAAGAAGGCTCTCCGATCTCCTCCATCTGCTCAAGCAGAGCCGGATCAACGCTTTTGGTTTGAACTATAAAAAACTGGCTTCCGTTTGTGTTCGGACCTGCATTAGCCATAGAAAGCGCTCCGTTGATATTATGAAGAGAAGGATGAAACTCATCCGGAAACGGTCTGCCCCAGATGCTTTCACCGCCTCTGCCGGTTCCTGTCGGGTCACCGCCCTGAATCATAAAATCCTTAATTACACGGTGAAAAATAATGCCTTCATAGTATCCGTCTTTAGCGTGCTTAACAAAATTTTGTACAGTCTGCGGAACAAGTTCAGCAAAAAGCTTTATTTTAATTGTGCCGGCATTTGTAGTCATAACCGCAACCGTATCGCCTTTAACAGGCAAATCTCTCTGAGAATTCATAATAATTACCTCCATTTTTTATTTATAGTAACATTTTTAAAGTAAAATATCAATAGAATTAAAAATTTTTATACTTTACCAACTTTTTTTGCAATTTGTATTGACAATCGGGATTTGTTTTGATAAAATAATAAAGCTGTTTGGACCATTAGCTCAGTTGGTTAGAGCAACCGGCTCATAACCGGTCGGTCCGGGGTTCGAGTCCCTGATGGTCCACCATACCGTACTTTAAGTACGGGTTTTAGGGGTATAGCTCAGTTGGTAGAGCAGCGGTCTCCAAAACCGCGTGCCGAGGGTTCAAGTCCTTCTGCCCCTGCCAAAGAAGTCCAATGTCCTTTATGGATGTTGGGCTTTTTTCTTTGTTTTCCATAGGGTTGAATCTTGCATTTTTCGGCAAAATTTCAACATCTTCTTAATTTTTTGGACGACTTTCGGGCGACAAACCGTCGTCATTCGGTCGTCAAGGTCGATTTCAGGCGAAAAAATTTGTAGTTTTTGATAAGTGTAACTATCCCCTGCTCCGGCAACAACAAACAACCACAAATAAGTTTATTGGCAAATAGAAAGAGAAGAATCACGCTAATCATACGGGATTCTTCTCTATTATTATTTGCAGTGTTTCGCTTGTACTGCAAAAAGTGGTTATCGGGTTGTAATAGAGTTGGAAAAAAGTTGTTTTTCGAGGTCCGATAATTTGTTGGTTTTCCTTGCTCCATTGGCCTTAGGTTGGCGAAGTTGACGAAAAAATTAGTTGTTATTCTTAGTTGAGTTGAGCTTAACTTATCGAACAATAATACGCCCTTGTTTCCAGTAAACTCCTTTGCAAGACTTAGGAATTTCTATTATTCCTCCAGTTTTAAGAAGCCCTATTGCTCTTTTCTTACATGGAATTTTGTTCCGATATTGTTTTCACAAAAAAGCCTAACTGATTTAAGTTTAGTTCTAATTTTGTTATATAAATTGAAGTAATCATTTTGAGAATAATAGCCAGGACAAACAGTATTGAAAATAGCATTAATATCAATATTGACAGAATTATCCACAATCTGCAATGACATTTTACTTGCATTTACATAATGAAGAGAATTTCTTAAAGCGCTAACTGGGATTCGTATATCATCAAAATCGCCAACTTCTGATTTTAATTTTTGGTCAAACAGTTCTGCACTTAAATTATATTGATGACCGAATCTTATTATTGCTTCAAACATATCAATTATCTCATCTATTTTTGTGGCCAACCATTTCGTGGAAAAGAACAAAAGAATCGTGTTTTGTTTTAATGCAACTTCATCAAAAATACAGTCAAAGCAAAAATCAATTGCACTTATTTCTTGAATTACTAATATAAAAAGATAGAGTATTTCTTTTTCAAACCCAGAATTTAACACCATATAGTCAATATTTTTATTCCATTCAATCATAGTAAATATTTTTCTTTTTTTGTTATTGGGAATTGAAATGTTGATATCTAAATCTTTAATACTTATGGATGCTTTTTCAAAAACTTGGTCAATCGAATTTAGAATTGCTTTTAAGTTTTCGGGAATACTATTCTCATATTTTTTAATTTCATCACAATCATACTTTTTGTTTATTTCGTAAAAAATGTGTTTGTTTGTTATCAGTGGAGAACCATATAATCTGTGTCTCCCTAAATATAATCCACTGTAATAATCAAAATCTTGCTTTCCATCAAATGAATCTGCTTTTACTATTTCGTTTGTTTCATCCAATATAGAATTAATTCGAGACAGATCGGATTTATTTTTTTTAGGAAGATATTTCATGTTGTTTCGAATAAGTTTGGTAAATTCTATAAAGTTTTTATTCTCTTTGTTTTGTAATATTTCAACATATTCTTCTGGAGCAAAGTCCTTGAAATTTTTATAGAACTCACTAACTGGGACAGCAATATCTCTAAGAATAATAGGCTTTACAATCTTAGACATTGCTTGATATCGTATTTTTTTGATATTGTGCTTATTGAAATAATCGTTGTATGATTTCACTAAATTAGAATAGTATGCTATGTCTAAGTATAAGAATATCCAATAAGCTAAATTATTATAATAATTATCCATATTATATTAAGTCTAAGTATTAGATTCCTCCAGCTTCAGAAATCCCTGTTCAAATGCTCCGGGGAACTGGAATTTCTTATCTGCTCCGTTAAAGTCGACAAAAATAGTTGTACCTTCAATACTCTTTACTATGCCGTTGCCAAAAGCTTTATGCTTTACAGGTGTTCCGGTGTGGATTTTGGTTGTATCAACATTTATTACAGGCTTTTTCTCAGGGGATTTTACAGGCAACGGAGGCACATATGCCGGTCTGTATGTAGGCGCAAATGTTTTAACAATCGGTTCTCTTTTCGGTTCTGTCTTTACCGGCTGTTTTTCTTCTGATGATTCTTCTTCGTCTTCATCAACACTTATATTAACAAATACAGGCCTTTCAGGAATATCATCATCACCGGGCTCATCAGCTATCATAGATTCAGCTATCTGACCTGCCATAGCGTCATAATCCGCACGGCTGAGAACTGTGCTGTAAAGACCTACATCCTCACCTGAGTGTTTGTCTATACCTGTATAGATCAGGCTTGCGTCTTCATACCGTTTGAATTTATATACAGCATCGTTCATCAATGCTTCATTGAATACGTTCAAGGACACAAGCAGTTCAAAGTCCTTTACATCAAGGCCTGTTACTTTCTTGAATAATTCAGGTTCCAACTGCGTAATAACGTCTTTCAAGCTGTATTCGCGGTAATCTGTAAGGTACATAAATACCGGCACTCTTGTAGCAAATTTTATGAGCTTTTCCTGAATCATCTTGCGCTTGGATTTATACTCTTTTTCAGCATCCGTCAGCTCTTTCTTTTGGCTCGGCGTCAGTTTTTCGCCTTCACGTTTTGCCTTCTTTACTGTGTTGGATTTATTTATAATCGTCTCAATATCAGAATTCAGGCTGCGGAAGCCTTCAATACGCATAAGAGCTTCCATTGCTTCATCATTGGCAAGCAATCTTGAAAGTGTATCGTTATCAACATTAACAAGCAAAGCGCTTTCCCAGCGTTTTGCAAGCAGCGTTGCAGATGTTCCGGCCATAGCGATATCAAGAATTTCTGCCGCATTGACCTGACGCATAGCACTGCCGTCATAAGCAAGAATGGGCAGGAAATATATGAACTCCCCTACCTTCTTTTCCGGATTGCTTTCTGCCACGTTCAAACGGCAGGAATAATCGGAAATCTGGCGGAGCGCACGGTCAAGCGCAAAGTCAAATACATAGCATTCTTTCTTTACAATTTCACGTTCACCGTTATCTTTGGTGATTTCCCACGGACTTTGCACGCGGAAAGCTGCCTGGAAATACGTTTCCGGACTTGTAAGATTGCGCAGCATAAATATACCTGTCCACGGTTTGATTGTAACACCCGTAACAAGTTTGCCGCAGGAAAGTGTAATGGTCTTTGTTTTGAGCGGATCGCCCATAGAACGGCGTATAGGATCCAGAGCTGCAGCACCGATTCCTGCTTTTGTGCCGGAACAGTTATTGACAGTATAATCATGGAAAAATACATTCTGCTTTTGCGCAAGCAGATTTTCCATAGCGTCGCATGAAGAAATACCGGGCAGAAACCACAGCGTATGCGAAAGCACGTTGAGCAGTCTTGTGTCGGCATAAGGCATCGGCGGTTTCTGCGCGCCGAGCTTTAACTCATCAACGCTTGTTTCCAGATATGAACCGCGAATAAGATCAAGCCATTTCTGTACATAGTCCTCAAACTTGAAATGCGCATCTTTACCTGTACCTTCAGCAGAGAAGAATACATTCAGGTCAAATTCATCAAATTCTCCCTTTTTGGCAATACGCTGAATACTGTCAGGGATTTTATATGTCATCATAACCATACGCGGAAGAGCGGCATATGGATTATTGCCAGTACCCTTCCATTCCGTTTTTGCTCTCTGCTCGTCAGAATACGTCCAGTTATAAATCTGCTCCTCTATGAACTCGCCGGAATTGAGCGCACGGAACGGCGTACCGGAAAGATACAGATAATAGGAAGTTGTAATCGGGAGCCAAGTTTCGTCACAGGCGTTGCCTCTGTCGTAGTTTGTCAAATCTTCTTCGTAAGTATCTTCGTCATTGTCAAAGAGCTTTTTTGCATTTTCTTTCCACGCACCAAAGTGATATTCGTCAAAAATTACAAGATCCCAGTTAATGGCATGTACCCATTCGTTCTTTGCCTTGATGCCGCCTGTATCTCTGTTCACGCCGAGAAAATCCTGAAACGAGCCGAAACAGACGATGGGTCGGGATTTGTCCGCTCTTTCGTATTGCTGATCGGTTGTCATACCGCCGGGAACGTTCGGGCGGCTTATGAACTGCCAGCCTTCAAAATCCATGTGCGTCATCAGATCTTCATGCCACGCAGTTTGTACGGCAGGTTTGAATGTGAGGATCAGCACACGCTTCATGTCCATTTTCTTTGCAAGCTGATAAGAAGCGAACGTTTTACCGAAGCGCATCTTGGCGTTCCAAAGAAATTTCGGCGTTCTGCCGCTTCCTTCTTCATAAGCGGATTTGAAATATTTCATTGTAACGTCCACAGCATATTCCTGCTCCGGGCGCATGGCGAAGGTTTGTGTGCGGTTTTCAACATTGGCGGTACCGGTACGCACGGCGGCAATAGCGGCCTTTACGTCGTCAACGGTACACTTGAACCACTCGTTGCGGTCTTCACCGGCGTTCAGCTGCTGTTTGCCTTTTGCTTTCAAAATGGCGTGAACGTCGTGGTCGGTGAAGCAGGTGCCGTCATCTTTCATGGCGGACCACTGACCGAGGATGCGATACGGTACAGCGGCAGTGTGAACCTGTTCTTTTATGCGGGTCTCAACGTCACGCTCGGTATAGCCTACCTTGATGTAGCCATCATGTGAAGCAACACCTGCAAATTCATAGGCGTATATCGTAGGATGCGATTCCGGTCGTTGAGGGAAAAACTCTAATATTGGCATACTAATCCTCCTTATAAACAAAGTCCTTAGTCATAGAGGAAAGCCCCATAAGGGTGTTAATATATTGTCTTTTGGAAGAAAGAGAAATTGGCTTTATTCTATCGTCAATCGTACAGTCCACAATATTGTTCAATATTTCGGATATTTCCTGTAAGAGTTGAATTAAAGCATTCACATCAACTGGTGTTTCATCTCTTTTGGAATCCAAATGTGCAAGATATTTGTCTCTTATATTTTTCAAGGAATGAACCAAAGGACTGTTATCTTTAACAGAAAGTTTTAATGGGATATTTTTTTGAGAATTAAACTCTTTGTGTAAGAAACAATTAAAATTATGAATTCTTTCTTCACTATTCTCGTCAAACCATATTTTATATAAGCTTAAAGCTAAATCTCTTTTTGATAATTCACACAGATGGTAAATTATCAAAAAACCGGGATGATTTACATTTACATTTTTCTTATTCAATTCTCCAATAGACTGAATAATCAGTGCGTCTTGATATGCTCTTCCAATCTCACTGCAAAGATCTTCATACCATTCAACATACTTTTCAATATTATCCATAATTATCACTCCATTGGTCGAATCACTGAGTCAATAAATTCAATTTCTTCGTCAGAGATTTCATACTTAGAGTAAAGATCTTCATCAGTCCATACCTTATTAAAATCTAGCCATGGTACGAACTTAAAATTGTTTATTGAGAGATTCATCCCTGCTAAAGTTTGTAAAATCAAAAATCTTACAAATTTAGTTCTGAGATACTTATAAACATTTTGAGCTTCTACTTCAGTTTTTTGAGGGCATATTGTTAAATATGATTGGCTACAAATCTGTCCCGGCTTTAAAACCTCCATTCTACTCAACACCCTATACATCCCTGATTTATCAGGGTTTCCTGCATGTTCACAAGATAATTTAGAAATCATTGGTTTATATAAATCTATAGTTTCTTTAGATTTTTGGACTTCATTTCTAGGAACATACGACCATCCTTTACTACTTAGCAATTCGCAATCTGATTCAGCAGTTTTTTGAGAAAAGCCAACATATGTGGACAAAAAACCATATGGTGTTTGTGGGCTACAGCCACCTTCAAAACTAAGTGTACGTTCATTTTTCGATATTACTTTGTGAATAATAGAAAGGGCCTCATTCCTTCTAACAAATATTTCATATTCTTGAAGATTACGAATAGCAAAGCTTCGTTTCCCATTACAAATATTAGTATATTCGCAATCTCCGTTATAATTTGAATCTATCAAAAAATAACATATTCCGCCGTTAATATCCACTCCAGCAAAACAATCTTTAGAATCAATATAATCCACAATTTGTTTCATATGCTTATTTGACAGCATATGTTTTCTAAAATCTTCAAGACCAACACCACCAGAAAACCAACGAGCAGGGATAATCATAGAAATATATCTAGGATTTAGTTTTTGTGCTTGTTCAACAAATTTTTGATAAATCGGTACAGCACCAAGACCTTTTCCACTTTCATTTACTTTCAACTGATAAGGTGGATTACTAATTATTACATCAAATTTCATATCAAAAATCTCCTTAGGTTTAATGGTATGAATAAATTCATACGCATGAGCTTCTAGGCTGATTCCACGTTCATCTGTTCCTAAATCTCCTGTTTGTGAAGCCCCACAAAAAGCGCATCTCCCGTTCTGCCAACGGTGCTTGATATTCTTGAAACGTATATTGCCGTCAATCGTATCGAAATCAACAACGGAATATTTACCGTTTGCGTATTTTGAACAGTAAACACTGCGCCGGGAAAGATACGAGGTCAGCTCCGTGATGGCGATTCCATAAATCTGGTGCTTGAAAATATGATTCGTTCTTTCCTGCAAGTCGGGAAAGATCGGTTCCAGTCCCTTTGATAATCGCTTAGCGATTTCCCTTAAGAACACGCCGCTTTTGCACGCCGGGTCAAGAAACTTCGTATCCGGATCGCTGAACAGTTCCTGCGGCAGCATATCCAGCATCGCGTTTGCAACTTCCGGCGGAGTGAATACCTCATCGTTTGAAAGGTTTGCAATACAGGACAACACGTCCGGATTGTACATCGTATTATATAAATTATCAGCCATTTTCCTGCACCCTCCTGTAATCTGTCAGCGGATATTCTTTTACCGGCTTCGGGATAACCTCATTTGTTACCGGATCAAATTCCCACAAATTCATATTTGCTGAGTCTTCAAAAAGAGAAAAATTCATTTCATAGTTTTCTTCATCATCATTTTCACGCAGAAGTACGTCAAGCCGGAAATCACGCCGTTTGATCTTATTACCGGTTACCGGCGTCCACTCGGAAAAAATAATAGGCGAAGATGTGTCCTGCTGGTCAGAATCAACACACATAAGGCTGAGCGCATTTCCGCAAATAATATTCTTGCTTAATATATATTTCACAGCTTCACAGCAGTCTTCACTCATTTCTGCGCCGCAAATCTTTTTAT
>CADAMY010000016.1 GCA_902789095.1 Oscillospiraceae bacterium
CGAGCGAACTCTTGCCGCTCTCGAGCTCTTTGGTCTTTTCTTCGACCAACTTCTTGCCCTCTGCGAGCTCACGCTTCTTCTGCTCAAAGAGGTCCTTGTTGGCGTTGTACTCCGCCCATCCCGCGTCGAGCTGCTCCTTGCCCGCATCGAGCGTTTGCTTGGTGTCGGACAGCGCGTCGTTTACGCTGTTCATGCCGCCGGGGATGTCGAGCAGCGATATGGTGGTATCGCCGATTGTGAGCGTAGAGCTCGCAATGCGCGAGGTTAGGCCGTTAACGGTGTTAATGCTGCTCTGAATCTCGTTGAGCGAGACGCCTATGTCGTCGGGCGTCGTAAGCGAGGACGGCACATTAATGGAGTTGGCGACCGCGGGAATGTCCAGCGCGGCGCCCGTAACCGAAAGCGCGTCGCCGAGCGAGAGCCGGTCGCTGTCCTTGAGCTTTTTGCCGTCGAGTGTGATGATCCAGCCGCTGTCCGCGGGAATGCTGGTATAGCGTATGCTGTTTTTCTTTGCGGTAAACGTGCCGGACAGCCGGCTTTCTTCAAAGCTTTCCAGCGTCATGGCGCCGGACTGCAGTTTGCTGTAGCCGCGTTCGAACAAATCGTGATCCATTGTGCAAACCTCAAACGTCACAAAGCCGCTTTCCTGCTCGAACGGAATCGTCACATTGACCGTTTCGCCCTTTTCGTGGTAGCCGAGGTCGAGAATGCACGGGTGCGACGTGCTGTGCTCGTGGGTGCCGAGATAGCTTGACATGGTGATATTCTTACTACTGCCGCCGTCGACCTGGAAATAGAGATACAGGTTCGCGTTTTCCGTTGCCGTCAGCGTAAACGTGGCGCTGGCGTCGGAATCGGCCTTGCGATCGCTCTTGTGGAAATAGAAGCGGTTGCCGGAAAGATCTTCGGTAAACGGATCGACGTTGGCGTAGTTGACGAACGCGACCGGCACCTGCCGGAACAAAGTGCCCTCGAGACCCGTGGCGCGCAGGAAAAAGTCCTCCTGCACGGTAAACGGATCGGTGTCGTCCGTGTTCCAGTACTCCGTGCTTTTGTCCACAACAAAACCGAGCGGCAGATAGTAGTTGTTGGCGAACGCCTCGTATTTGCCGACCGTGGTCACAGCGGCGTAGTTCGGTGCGCCCAGCACGTTCGGCTCGGTGTTGTTCACCACATATTTCAACGCGTGCATCATGTTATATACGGGCGTCTGTGGATTGTAGGTGTAGGAATTGATCTTGTTGCTCATCATGCCGAGCCGGCTTTCGAGCTTTGCCAGATTCTCATACGCCATGGACGAAAACATGGAAACGCCGTTGTAGCCGAACCAGCAGTTGTCCATCAAAGTATTAAGATCGGTCAGCTCCATACGGTAATTGTTGCCGCCCTCGGTTTCGTCAAGGTCCTCCTTCAGCACTCTGAACTGACTGTATCCGTTTACAAAATTCGGTTTCTGCTGAGTAATTTCAAAATTATCAGTATTTGCAACAGCCGCCTCTGCAAAAACACAGCACAGCAGAAGAAGCGAAACGGTCGACTGATAATACTTCGGGTTTTTGAGAAGCCAAAGGACCGTCGCATAAACTGCCGCCATAATAATGCTTATCGCAACGCTTGTAATCGTAACGTTTATCTGCCCGGTTTTTTCAACAATAATTATAAACACTATAAGAGCCATACTGCTCGTGAATATCTCTTTGCCTGTAAAATCAGAAATATTCAGTATAACCTTATATGCCGTTATCAGCAGGAAGAACGAATATATGAACGAAAATCTGAAAGGAAGGTCGTTCGGAAAATGGAAAGCGTGAATTATATAATTCGGGATATTGAAGTTGAAAGCAAAGAAGAACAGACCTAAAAGAAGAGTAGTCGCAACCTTTTCTTTAACGCTTATCTTGCGGCAGATATAGTAAAGAGGCATCAGCACGAGGGTAAGAATACCGCAGTAAACGTTAGGGATGGCGTCGCCGCTTCTGATAGTAGGCGTAACGGATGCAAGATGATTTGCAAGGAAGTCAAAAATACTGTTGTAATTATTAAGCTCCTCGGGCATATTTCCGCTTGTAGCCGAGCAGTCCTTCAATATAAGGAAGGTCGGAATCAGCGCAACAGCCATGAGAGCGGCTGAGACTATCGAAGCCGCCGCAAACACAAGCCCCGAACGCACAATATGTGAATTTTTGATGCAGTCCGATTTTTTTCTTAATGTTTTTCCGTTTTTGTTGGTATATACCGCGGGCTCGCTGAGCATATCGGCGCCGGCGTAATTTGAAAAGTAATACACAAAGAAGTAAAGTACTGAGAAAACGCATATCATAAATGCCATATAGTAATTTGAGAAAAACGCTATGGCGAGCGATACGGTGTAAAGAGCCGGCTTTCTTTTATTAATGATTTTTTCTATTCCGAAGGTTATTAACGGCAGAAGATACATAGCGTCGATCCACATAACGTTCCAGTAATACGCTATAAAGAATCCGCAGAAAGAATAAAGAATGCCGAACGCTGTTATTGAAAAATCATTTTTAGAATGTGCTTTTTTAAGGTAATAGGCCATAGCGGCAGACGCAAGAGCGTTTTTGATAAGCACCATTGCGCCGATTGATTCAGGTATGTTTTCATGCCCGAAGAACAGAATAATAAGCGCTATCGGGCTTGACATATAGTTGAAGTAGTTGCCTAAAAATGCGTTGCCGCCGCCCGAAGTCCACGAAAAGATCAGGCTTTTGAAACTCGTTATTCTGTCATACAGTTCGGCAAACATAGGTCCGTACTGATGAAAAAGATCCATTCTGAGAACGGTCCTGTCTCCGAAAGGAATCATATCAAAGCAGAAATAAACTATCATCATCAGCGCCGCTGAGCAAACGAAAGCAAGAATTACAAAAATATTTTCATTTATAAAATCAGAAAGCTTGGAGAGCTTTTTATTTTTTATTTTTTTACTCATTCCCGGTCCCTCCGACACATAGAATTGTAATTTATATTTTACCATATATTTCCGAGCGTTTCAATAAAATATCATTAAATTAACACTAATTTAAAAATTTTTCAACTTTTGATTCTAAAACAGGACAAGGTATCATAAACAATAATTAGATGATTCATCAATCTTCGCCGTTCAGAAGGAGAGTTTGGAAAATGCAGAGATTTTTAAAAGCGGCAGGCTACCTTTCGCGTCGCATTTACGGCGCATTGAAGGAAATTGACGAAAGCTTTCTTGAAAAGGTATGTGAAATCCGCCTGAGAGCAGACAGACCGCTATCGCTCATACGTTTTGACGGTATATTTTACCTGTCCCTTTCAGGCAGAGTTACATCAATACCGGCAAACGAGCTGTTTATCGTTTCGATAAACGATATTAAAGAGAGCTTCCAGAGAATCTGCGAATACTCAGTTTACAGTTATTCAAAGGATATTCAGCAGGGTTTTATAACTGTCGGCGGAGGCAGCAGAGCGGGAATATACGGTACCGCCGTATATGAACACGATAAAATGAGCAATATACGCAATATCAGCGGTATAAATTTAAGGATAGCAAGACAAATTAAGGGCTGCGCCGATGAACTGATAAAGCTTACACAGTCGGATTCACTAAGAAGCATACTGCTGTGCGGAGCTCCGTCAACGGGCAAGACAACGATGCTTCGGGATTTCAGCCGTCAAATTTCCGACTTAAAGCTTAAAAAGGTAGCTGTTGTTGATGAGCGGGGCGAAATTGCGGCAGTTTCAAAAGGAATTCCCGGCAACGACGTAGGCATAAACACAGATATACTCGACGGATATATCAAATCAGACGGTATTATGCAGGCAGTAAGAACGCTTTCGCCTGACATTATAATATGCGACGAAATAGGCAGCAGCGATGACGTCCGCGCCGTTTCGGCAGGAGTCAATTCGGGTGTTAAATTCGCAGCGGCGGTACACGCAGGCAGCGACAGCGAACTTATGTATAAAAAGAATATTATAAAGCTCATACGCTCAGGCGCTTTTGATAAAATAGTTTTTTTGAAAAGCGGGAGTCCATGCATAATCGACAGAGTATACGGCGCTGAGGAACTTATAAAATGAAGCATATTTCTTTGATGCTTATTGCTTTTGTCTGCGCAGGATTCGGGCTGAAAACAGCTTCAAACTACTCCGGGAGAGTCAGAATGCTCAGAAGCACCTGTCTTTTTCTGTCAGGAATCAGAACAGAGATTGAATTTTCACTCGAAAGCGCCGCAGGAATTTTTGAACATCTTGCGCCTCATTATTCTGATTCTCTGCCGTTCTGCGCCGAATGCCTTGAAAATATTAAAGCAGGAAAGAGCTTTTATGAATCGTGGCATATCTCGCTGATGAATAAAGAAAATACAAAATCGCTCAAAAGTGATGACATTGCTCTGCTTGATTCTTTCGGCAGAAATTTCGGGACTTCCGACCTTGACGGGCAGATGGCAAACTGCGATATGCACATTCAGCTTATAAAATCAAATCTGCAGAAGGCAGAAAATGAAATGAAACTTTACAGTAAACCTGCGGCGGCTGTCGGATTCCTCTGCGGCGCGGCAGTATATATTTTATTTATGTGAGGACACCATGGAGCTTATTATCAAAATTGCAGTTACAGGTATAATCGTTGCCGTGCTGGCGCAGATTCTTTCACGCTCAGGCAGAGACGAATACGCTCTGCTGATGGTGCTTGCGGGTATAATCGCAGTAGTGCTGATGATTATACCGGAGCTGAACGAGCTTTACTCCACCGCATCCTCTATCATTGATTTCTGATGGAAACGGTAATAAAGACGGTAATCACGGCTATACTGGCAGGTATATTGATTTTGATCCTCAAGCAGTCAAGGCCCGAATATGCTCTGCCTGTTCAGATAGCGGCGGTAATTGTGATTTTCGCAGCATGCGCCGGGTCAATAATGAATTTAATTGAAAGCATCACGGATTTTCTGCCGTCGTCCGAAGAACAGTCAGGACTTATAAAAGTCATATTCAAAGTAACGGTTATTGCAGTTATTTCAAAGATCGGCGCCGAAATCTGCAGAGACAGCGGCGGAAATGCGCTCGGCTTTGCGGTTGAAACCGCCGGATGCGTGATGATAATAATTGCGTGTCTGCCGTTGTTCCGTATGCTTACCGAAATAATATCGGGACTTCTGAAGGGATGAAAATGAAAGCTGTAAAAATAATTACTGCCGCATTTTTGCTGGCTTTTGCGTTCTGCGTTACTGCAAATGCGCTTGATAACGAAAAATATATTGATGACTCAGGCTTTGAAAAACTAAATGAAATCTATGATTCTCTTGACAGCGAACAGCAGGATCTTATGTCTTCCATCGGTATTGACGGCACAGACTTCGGCTCGATAAACAATGTTTCCCCTGCCGATATTTTCAGCCTTATAAAAGATATTATTACCGGCAGGAGCAGGGATATTATAAAAAATATAATGATTCTCGCAAGCGTTATCGTTATGGGCTCCGTTGTCCGCATTTTTATTCCGGACAGTAAAAAAACGGAAGAACTCATCGCAGCGGCGTGCATTATGACAAGCGTTATAATCCTGTGCGTTCCGATAACCGACGCGCTGAAAAGCGCCGTTGCATCGGTTGACGTATGCAGTACTTTCATAAAATCCCTGATACCCGTTATGACGGGGCTGATAATAGCGTCAGGCAGTCCTGCGGGAGCGGTGACTTTCAGAACGTTTGCTTTTGCTGCGGCGCAGTTTATTTCTTCGTCGGTTTCAGGCTTTGCCGTGCCTGTACTCAGCGCATCAGCGTCTCTTGATATTGCAGGCTCATTACTGCCTGAATACAAGCTCGACTCGCTTTCTTCCCTTATCAAAAAAATCCTGATAAGTATTATTTCGGGAGCCGCCGCGATCTACGTCGCTTTTCTCAGCCTCAAAGACATTCTCAACGATGCCGCAGATACTCTCAGCGTCAAAGGAGTAAAGCTGCTGATAAATTCCGCCGTTCCCGTGATCGGGTCACCGCTGAGCGAGCTGTATGGCTCAATGAGCGGCACGGCATCTCTTATTAAAAGCACGGCAGGAGTTTTTGCGATAATCGCAGTCTGCGTCATAACGCTTCCGCCGCTGATAAATCTCGTATTCTGGATTCTGTCTTTGAAAATTCTGGGATCGGTGTGCGACGTTATGCTTCAAAGCAGAATTTCCGGGCTTTTCAATTCACTTGCGGGAGTCCTGACGCTCATGAACGTAATAATGCTGCTGAACTCTGCGATTTTCATTATTACAGTAACGTTGATTCTTGACAGAGGGGGATAAAAATGTCTTTCATCCGCTTATGGATCCAGGGTATTGCATCAGCCGCAGTTGCAGGATGCATCGCCGTTATGCTCTCACCTGAAGGAAAGCTCGGAAAAGGTGTAAAAACAGCGGTCTCACTATTTATGATATGTGCCTTTTTTCTGCCGGCAGTTAAAGGAAATGCGGATTTCAGCGAATTTGAGAAGATTTACAGCTCGGGAAACGAAGAATATGCCGAATCATATACCGAATCAGCCGCCAAAGAGCTTGAACGGGAGCTTAAAACAACTTGCAGCAATATTCTTAATGAAAACGGAATAAATTATAAAGACGTTGTCATATATATTGAAACAGATGAAAGTACAGTAGACGTCAAAAGTATAGAGGTAATATCAGACTGCCCTGACAAGCAGAAAATCATAACGATAATAGAAAACGAAACAGGAATACCTGCCGCAGTCAAGACGGAGAACAGCAGATGAAAAAAGTGATAAACATAATATGTGAAAAACTGAAAATTGACAAAAAAAGCGCAGTACTGCTGATAATCGGCTCGGCAGGAGTGATAATACTTGTGCTGACTCAGCTTCTGCCTTTCGGGAGAGCTTCGCCCGAAAAAAGCGATACGGACGCTGATGAAAACTTATCCCCTGCCGTATACGAGCAAAATCTTGAAAAAAGACTTGCAAAGCTGATTTCAGATATTGACGGCGCCGGAGAAGTAAGCGTAATGCTCACGCTGACGGAGACGAAAGCGGAATGCTTCTTAAAGTATCTCAGCCTCAGGTTAGAGGCGTTGCTGTAGTTTGCAGCGGAGCTGATTCCGCAGTCGTTCGCCGTGAAATAATAAACGCCGTTTCGTCCGTACTCGGCATAAGCTCGTCAAGAGTAAGCGTAACGGCTATGAAGCACAATAACGGAGGGTAATAATATGAGCATTAGATTCAGAAAAGGACAGGTTGCCGTAGTCGCAATGGTACTCGCTCTCGGAGCGGCAGTTTTTATTAACTGGTACTACACTTCGCCCGGCAAAGCGCCTTCGCAGGAATCCGTAACAACAACTTCGGCTCAGGCAAAGCAGAATCTCGGCGACGCGCAGTACGTCAGCGCATCAGCACAGCAGGAGGCAGTTGAAACCTTTGCCCAATTCAGCGTAGAAAGAGAAAACGCCCACGCAAAAGCGCAGGAGTCTCTTGAAAAAGTTATTAAAGATTCATCATCAAGCGAAGAAGCAGTAAAAGACGCCTCAAAATCACTTGAAAAATTAAGCGAATCAATAAAGCGTGAAAACGATCTTGAAACGCTTATAAATGCCAAAATCGGCGGTAAATGCATCGTGATAATTTCCGACAACGCGATAAAGGTTGTCACTCAGCCCGGCACGCTGACAGATACCGTCACAATGCAGATAAAAGAGCTGATTCTCAATCAAGGCGGCTTTTCGCCGGAAAACATAAATATATTCGAGATGAAAGCAGCTTAAAGCTTTATTTTGAATATCATTTTTCGCACGTTCATCTCTTTTTCAGCGCACAGGCAGGGAGCATGAGCGTCATCCGGAGCGACGTACAGGAACGAACCTTTGGTGAGGATAAAATCAAATTTGCTTTTGCCTTCGTAAAAAGCGGCGTCTCCGCCGGACGAATACTCCTCTTTAACAAGACCGTTCTCAACATCCCCCAAAGGCGACCAGCCGATCTTTTCTATACCGCTGACGATATAGTGAAGGTCGGCATATTTTTTGTGCGCTTCAAAAAGCAAAGGTTTGTTTTTATCGGAGCGGTAAGAGGTGACGTTTACAAAAAGATTCCTGCCGTCGATTTCATAGCTTCCGTCAGGCTTCGGATCCTTTTTATCAGCCTCTATAAATTCATATATTTTTTCAAATGACGGATATTCGTCCGCATATTCTTTATAATTATCAATTTTATCAAAAAACATATATTTCACCTCAGCAGGATTATACATCTTTTCGGCTTAATATTCAAGCCGGAAAGCAGAAGACTGACGCGCTTATTTTCCAAGCAGAGAGTTATACTGATAGCACCTCACATAATCAACGATAAATTCACAAGGCCAGTTTTCGTCAGGTGTTTTCGTTATATTGTCGGCTCCGCCTTTTGTATAGGCGGCAACACCGTTTTCACCTTTGAATTCAACGCTTAAAAGAAGATATTCGGGATTCTGCGATACTCCGCCGAATGAAGATCTGCCTATTTCTTTGCCGTTTATATAAAAGATATATTCGTCAGGATTCCACTCTACTCCGTATGTATTATACTCTTTATACGGATCATTCTTCACCAGAGAATCCGCAATATGCTTATACTGATGAGCGTCATTATAGCCGTCAAAATGCAGATTTGTTGACACATAATCCTGCCCTGTTTTGTAATTCTTATAGCCGAAAGATTCAAACACGTCGATCTCCGTTCCGTCTCTGCCGTTTCCGTCTATGTTGTAAACGCCCTCGTTCATCATCCAGAATGCGCTCCACAAGCCGCACCCGGCAGGCAGGATACAGCGTGTTTCAAAATATCCGTAGCATTGCTCGTATTTGTCGCGTGTCTGGATCATACCCGTGTAGTATCCGGGTTTATAATGATCCATCCAGTCTGCGTATTCGCCGTATCTAAATTCAAGCGCCTCGTCCTTGTACTCTGCGCTGATAACAAGATTGCCGTCACGAACAGATACCATATCCTCGTGCCAGTATCCGCCTTTGCGCATCGTGACCCACCATTCATAGCTCCATTTTGTCATATCGAGCTTATCTCCGTCAAATTCATCGTTCCACACAAGAGTAAAATCGGATAAATCTATCTGCTTTTTTCCGTATGACGGGTCGCCCGTGCGGAAGTAGCCGAATGTCGAAGTAAAAAACGTTCCTATCATAAGTATAAAAGACAGCGCACCTTTTAAAATCAAACGCATAAAAATCACCTTTCATTTTTCCTTAATTAAATATTATCAGATACGCCGTTTTATGTCAACCGAAATAATCAAGTAAGGCTGTACTGAATTAAACTCCCGATTGACAAAAGTATCTTATATTTATATAATTTAACAGGTGATTGAAATGATAAAAGTTCTTTTATGGGATATTGACGGCACCGTGCTTGATTTTCTTGCAAGCGAAAGATACGCTGTCAAAAAGTGCTTTGAAATTTTCGGCATAGGCGAATGCAGCGATGAAATGGTCGATCGGTATTCATTGATAAATAAAAAATACTGGACTCTGCTCGAATCAGGCAAAATCACCAAGCCTGACGTGCTGAGAATGAGATTTGAAGAATTTTTTATTTCGGAAGGCATTGATTTTACGGATATTGACGCATTAAACAAGGAGTATCAGGTAAGACTGGGAGACAAGATATTTTTCAACGACGATTCGTTTGAGCTGATAAAAAGGCTCAGCAATAAATTTAAGCAGTTTGCCGTAACGAACGGGACTGCTGCCGCTCAGGAAAGAAAGCTCAGAGTATCGGGGCTTGAAGAGATTCTTGACGGCGTATTTATTTCTGACAAAATCGGTTTTGAAAAGCCGACTGCTGAATTTTTTGACGTTGTTTTAAGCAGTATCGGAAATTACGGCAAAGATGAAATCATGATAATCGGCGATTCGCTGACAAGCGATATTCAGGGCGGCAACAACGCAGGGATACTCTGCTGCCGCTATAATCCCGAAGGCGTAGAAAACAATAAGAATCTGAGAATCGACCTTGAAGTAAAGAATCTCAATGAGCTTGAAGAAAAGCTGAGTTCGTTCTGAATTACCTGAAAAGATTGACTATCGTATTGAACAAAACGCAAAGTACAAAGCCAAGCAAAGCCGGAAGAAGCACCGAGACCGCAGTCCATTTGAGCGACTCGGTTTCTTTTTTTATTGTAATAATCGCAGTTGAACACGGCCAGTGAAAAACTGTAAAAATCACCATACTGACAGCCGTAAACACGTCCCACCCGTTCTGCCTGAAAAGCTCGGCAAGAGCTGAAAGGCTCGTATAGTTTTCAAGCGAAGAGCCTGAAAGATAGCCCATCATTATAACCGGAACGACTATTTCGTTAGCAGGCAGACCGAGTATGAATCCCGTAAGCACGGTACCGTCAAGCCCCATAAGCCTGCCGACCGGGTCAAGAAAATCCGTCATATAATTAAAAATGCTGCTTCCGTTTATATCAATATGAGTCAGCAGCCAGATTATAATACCCGCAGGAGCGGCAACGCTCACAGCTCTCGCAAGCACGAAAAGAGTTCTGTCAAACAGAGAGCGGACAAGCACTCTGAGAGTATCCGGTTTTCTGTATGACGGAAGTTCCATAATAAAAGGCTTGCTCTCTGATTTGATAAAACAACGAGAAAGAAGACGTGAAATGAGAAAGGTCGCAATAACGCTCAATGAAATGACAGCCGATAAAATCAATGCCGAGATAAACCCTGCCGACTTTGCAAGCGGAACAAAAAACATAGTGATAACAGCTATGAGTATAGGAAATCTTCCGTTGCACGGGATAAAGCTGTTGGTAATTATCGAAATGATCTTTTCTTTTTCGTTGCCCATTATGCGGCAGCCCGTGATTCCCGTGCAGTTGCATCCGAGTCCCATACACATAGTTAGAGCCTGCTTGCCGCAGGTTCCGCATTTTCTGAAAGGCTCGTCAAGCCAGAATGCCGCTCTGGGCAGATAGCCAAAATCCTCAAGCAGAGTAAACAAAGGAAAAAATATCGCCATAGGCGGCAGCATAACTGCCGTGACCCAGCAAAGAACTTTAAGCATTCCGTCTATTATCATTCCGCTGAGCATCGGCGGCATCGCTTTAATAAGCGGTGACGAACTGAGATAATCCAGCAATTTTTCAAATAAGCCGTAAAGAAAATCAGACGGATAAGAAGACAGCACAAGAGTTATATAAAACAAAAGCGCCAGCAAAATCAGCATACACGGCACAGCAGTGTATTTGCCGAGAAAAATCCTGTCAGCTTTCTCATCAAAAGAGGATTTATGATCGTTTTTTAAGGTTATGACTCCGTGACATATTTCTTCAGCTTTTTCAACGTAATAAAAACGGTCATTCCGGATTTTGCCGGGGCAATCAGCCGGAATTGAACGTCTCAGCGCTGAAACCAGCTTCTGCTTTTTTCGTTTATCTTTAATACTTGTTCCGAATACCGGTATACTGAGCCTTTCGCTCAACAGTTCCAGATCAATGCAGATACCCTTTCTTTCCGCCTCGTCAAGCAGATTGACGCAAAGCACAACTCGACCGCATATATCCATACTCTGAAGCGCGAGTATCAGGCTTCTTTCAAGCGCTGAAGCGTCGCAGACTACAACGACTGCGCTGTCGGTGTGCTCTTTTACATATCCGCCTGCGACAGCTTCATCGGCTGAGTCAGGACTGAAAGAATAAGTGCCCGGCAAGTCTGTGATACTGTAATTTTGTCCTGCGTATTTGAAAGTTCCGTATGCAGACTCGACCGTTTTACCCGGCCAGTTGCCCGTGTGCTGTCTCATACCGGTCAGAGCGTTGAACAGAGTGCTTTTACCGACGTTGGGATTGCCTGCGAGAATTATTGAGTCAGTCATTTTCCTCAGCCTCACTAAGCTGAATGATAATATTTTCAGCGTCACTCTCACGCATTGCAAAAACAGTCTGCCTTAAACTGTAAGCGGCAGTACCCCGCTTTTTACGCACGCATTTTACTGACGTACCTTTTACAATGCCGAGGTCGCTGAGCCTCCCGTAAACAAGACCGTCAGACGGTACAGATATTATAACACCTGATTGACCTTCTTTAAGATTATTCATAGGTATGTTTATTGTCATAGTTATCCCACCCGAAAGTATTCTGCTACTATAATATATAAAATGACAAAAGCTGTTACAAAATTTACATTATGTTAATATCTTTTAAACAGTTTTATGTAATAATAAATATGATTAAAATAAATCATAAGTCTGGCAGGTGAGAACGTGCTTGGTTATGTCAGGGCTTATAAGCCGGATATGACGTTTCGGAATTTTGATATATATAAAGGCGTGTACTGCTCGCTCTGCAAAGAGATAGGCAGGCGTTACGGCCTGATTGCGAGGATGACGCTGTCTTACGACTTTGTTTTTTTCGCTCTTGTGAGAATGGGGCTGAGAAACGAGTGTACTCCGTTCAAGAACTCAAGGTGCAGCTTCAATCCGGCTAAAAAATGTCTTGCGTGTTCGCTTGATAATATTGATCTGCAATACACCGCAGACGTATCAATGCTTATGGTTTATTATAAATATCTTGACAATATTGACGACAGCTCGGGAGTCAAAAAACTTTTTCTTAAAATACTGTCGCTGTATTTCAGAAGAATATATAAAAAAGCTAAACGGAATTGCCCCGAGGCTGACGATATTTTAAAAGAAATGTATATTTCTCAGGCAGAAGCTGAAAAAAGCGAAGCAGTAATTGATGCGGCGGCTCACCCGTCGGCAAAAGCTCTTGGCTGTCTGCTTACACTTGGCAGCGGATACGGAGATGAAGAAACGCTTTACCGATTCGGTTACAGTGTCGGCAGATGGGTTTATCTTGTTGACGCGGCAGACGATTATGAAGATGATTTAAAAAGCGGCGGATTCAATCCGTTTAAAAAGTTCGGCAAGGAAGATTTTATTGAAAAAGCGAAATTTTCGCTGAATCTGACGTCAGGCGAAGCCGTATCTCTTTTTGAAAAGCTTAAAATCAATCATTATAAAAGTATAATTAAAAACATTCTGTATGACGGGATGTACTATTCGGCAAAACGGGTTTTTGCAGACAAGGAGGATAAAAACAATGCGTAATCCGTATGAAATTCTCGGTACTACATCTTCGGCAAGCGACGATGAAATCAAGCGTGCTTACAGAAAGATGGCGTCAGAGCATTCTGACAACCCAAAGAAGATGGATGAAATCAACGAAGCTTATGATACAATTATCCTTTCAAGAAACAGCGGCGGCTCAGGAAACAGCAGCTATTCCCATTCTGTTGAAAGTGAAGACGGACTCGGCGACATAAGAGCAAAACTCAACGCCGGCAGAATCGACGACGCCGAAATGCTCCTTGACGGTGTTCCTATTGCCAAACGAAGCGGTGAATGGTACTTCCTCAAAGGCACTATCCATCAGCGCAGAGGCTGGCTTGAAAGCGCGGCGGAATGTTTTAAAAAAGCAAGCGAGCTTGATCCTTACAACAGCGAATACACCACGGCTTATAACAACATCAGCCGGGCAGGCTCCGGTCAGTATCGTGAACAGAAAAACGAAGACAACGACGGCTGCTGTGATTCACCATGCAAAATCTGCTCAGGACTTATGTGCGCTGACTGCTGCTGTGAATGTATGGGCGGAGATCTGATAAGGTGCTGCTGATATGAAAAATTCTTATAAAACAGCCTTTGGCGGGCTTATAACTGCGCTGGGCACGGTTTTTATGCTGCTTGCAAGCGCAATACCGTTTTTTGAATACGCTGTTCCTGCGGCGGCTGGAATACTGATCCTTTTTATGCAGGCGCAGACAGATAAACTCTGGGCGCTCGGAGTGTATGCCGCTACAAGCCTCATTGGCGTATTTGTTGTACCGAATAAAGAATCAATCGGAATGTATATTGCTCTTTTCGGTCTGTATCCTATAATCAAATCTTTCTTTGAAAAACTGCCGAAATGGGCGGCTTATATCACAAAATCAGTATACTTTGTGATTGACGTTGTTGCCGTATATTATATTCTGATAAACGTTATAGGTATTTCGCAGGAATTGATGGAGGATATGACAAAAGTTACCCTTCCCCTGCTCATAATCGCAGGACTTATCGCATTTTTATTTTTTGACAGAGCGCTTACTCTATTTGAAATAAGATACGTTAAAAAATACAAAAAAAGAATCGACAAGCTTTTCAGCAGTCGAAAATGAAAGATGCCGGAAAACAGTTGACAGACTGCTTCCGGCTTAAATTTATTTCTTCGATTTTTGATCTTTTTCCCATGCTATCATTGTGGGATCGGTAACTATACGGTATAATCTGTATAATACAGGCAACTTGACCGATGCGATATAGAATTCTTTTTTCTTAAAATCAAAAACTTTATTCTGCCTGCACATTTCAACAGCTCTTTTAAGGACTTTGTTTGCGTCCTTCTTTTTGGTTTTGTAACCGTCGCTGAACATTTCAAGATATCTGAAAAGCAATGCGGCTTTAAATGATCTTTCAATCAGGAATGCTTTAGCTTCTTCGGTTTTCATTTTTTCAGCATGATCAAGAAATTCCGATGCCGCTTCGAGTTGACCTGTTGCGTGGCTGTTTGTGCTCAGAGCCGAATCACTTCGCTGATAGTAGAAATAAAGAGGCAGATCAACGGATTTCAGAATAACTGTATTCCCGCAGTCCAATTCACCTGCCGTAAGAATACTGTTGAAAAATATATCCTCCGCTATTCTTATTTTTTCGGGGAATCTGTATTTTTTGACTATCTCGCTTTTATAGATTAACCATGTCGTATATCTCATTTTCTCCGAGGTTGAAATATCTTCGTCTTTAATTTCAATCGAATCGGGATCATAATGGACAAATTTTTCATCAAAAGTGTCGGTCTTTAAAAACTTGCAGCCGAGAATATCCGAATCTGACTTTTTAAGATTGAAAAGCAGAATTTCAAAAAACTGATCATGTACCCAGTCATCAGAATCAATAAATGTGATGTAATCCCCTGACGCAATTTTTAAAGCATCATTTCTTGCAGCCGAGGGACCTGCGTTCTGTTTGTCAATTATCTTGATTCGCGAGTCTTTTTCAGCGATACTTTTTAAAACAGAGAGGCTGTTGTCCGTACTTCCGTCATTGACGCAGATAACTTCAAGATTTTTGTATGTATTCCCTAAAACGGAATCAAGGCATCTTTGAAGAAACCCGGCAGTATTATAAACAGGAACTATAACCGATATAAGAGGAATATTGTTATCCATAATCTCACCCCGAAACATTATATGAATTATACTATCATTTTTGCCGTGATCAGTCAAGCAGATACAGTTATCGTCTGAATAAAAAATAAAGCAAAACTATATGCAGGACTATCTCCGCAGGCAAACCGAGCATAAACTTAATATGCTTCGTTTTATGACGTATTATTTTCATCGTTATAAGCTCGGCAAGCGCTCCGCCTGCAAGCCCGGCTAAGAGAAGCGACGCTTCACTTACTCTCCATTTATGCTGCTTTGCGGCTTTTTTATCGTGAACGGTCATTATTACGGCAATCAAGCTGACTGCGGCAAAATATATACAGACAGGTATTATGTAATTATTCATATTTCCTCCGAATAAAATATAAAGGTGATCTGATGAAAAAAATAACAGCTTTTATTTTTTTAATGATTTTTGCTTTGTGCGGCTGCGCAGACACAACTGAAACGCCTCAGATTTCGTCATCTGATGAAATACGGGCTGTATGGATTTTTTACAGCGAAATTTCGATGATAAACGAAAACGGCGGAACAGAAAAATCTTTCACGGAAAAAATCGGCAAAATGCTTGATGACTGCAAATCCATAAACGTAAACAACGTTTTTGTTCAGGTAAGACCGTTTGCAGATTCGTTTTATCCGTCAAAGGTTTTCCCCTGGAGCAGATATCTGACGGGAGAACAGGGAAAAGCCGTTGATTATGACCCGCTGAAAATAATGGTCGAACAAGCGCATCTGCGCTCAATAGCCATTCACGCATGGCTGAATCCTTACAGAATTTCGCTGACGGGCTCAGTTTGCGACAGTCACCCGGCAAAAAAATGGATCGATGAAAAGAGCGATAATGTGATTATAACCGACAGCGGAACATTTTTCAACCCCGCAAGCGCTCCGGCGACGAAACTGATACTTGACGGAGTTAGAGAAATTGCCGTAAACTACGATGTTGACGGAATACATATTGACGATTATTTCTATATGTCTCAAAGCGAAGGAATTGATAAAAACGATTATGAAAATTATACTTCGGCAGGAGGCAGACTCAGCCTTGACGAATGGAGACGGCAGAATATCAACACTTTTGTAAGCTCTATGTACAACACCGTAAAAGCCGTGAACGAAAATCTTATAGTTTCTGTAAGTCCCGCCGGCAACGTAGACAATAACTATAATTCGCTTTATGCTGACGTCAAGAAATGGGCAAGTGAAAAAGGATACTGCGACTGGCTGATTCCGCAGATTTATTACGGCTTTGAAAGTGAAAAACTGCCGTTTGAAAAAGCGGCAGACGAGTGGAAAAAACTAAAAAAAGAAAAGAGCGTAAAGCTGATAGCAGGTCTGGGAGCATATCGTGTACTTGAAGAAAACGAGGGCGAATGGGTAAGCGAAGATATTATCCTGCGGCAGATAAAATATGCTGAAGGCGCAGGATATGAAGGATATTCTTTGTTTTCATATTCAAGCCTATTCAGCGAAAAATTCAGCGAGAATCTTGAATCAATGAAGTCTCTTTCTGATTCCGAAACTCAGAATTGACGCAGGGAATGACAGAAAAAACCACCACACCGAATTCGCAGGGCATATCTGACCGTAAAGATTGAGCGGCTTTGCAGAATAGTCCCACACTCTCATCTCAAGCATCAGATTAAGTACGGCTCCTGCAATATATTCGACGCTTGTAATAAAAACGCATCCGAGCAGGCATTTCAGTATCAAATGTCCCCTGCCGATGTAGTTAAACATCTTATACAGGAAGTAAAATATTAATCCTCCTGCTATAAACATTGTCCAATGAGTATAGCTTCTGTAAAGCACCTCAATAATAGAATACAGCGTGCCGCCGATCAAAAACACGATTATAAATTCAAGTATTTTCTTCATTTTACCATCCTGCCGAAATCTGAATCTTTATTAGTGTTTTCTGTTTTGAACTTTATATACAGTCAACGGCTCTGCGGTATTGATTTTTATTGTAAAAAATGATAAAATCAATCTGCATCAAAAAAGACAAAGGCATACTTCTGCGTTCTGAAAAGGATATTGATAAATATGAAACAGTATGATTATATTGTAGTCGGAGCGGGTCTTTTCGGCTCTGTTTTTGCTCAATGCGCAAAGGAAAAAGGCAAAAAAGTCCTTGTGACAGATAAAAGAAATCATATAGGCGGAAACGTTTATACCGAAAAAATAAACGGCATCAACGTTCACAGGTACGGCGCGCACATTTTCCATACGAACGACAAAAAGGTTATGGACTATATTTCACGCTTTGCGGATTTCAACAGATTTACAAACTCGCCTGTTGCAAACTATAAAGGTGAAATTTACAGTCTGCCGTTCAATATGTACACCTTCAATAAAATGTGGGGCGTTTCAACGCCTGAAGAAGCCGCTCAGATAATCGCCGAACAAAAAAAGGAAATCAGCGCAGAACCGCAGAATCTTGAGGAGCAGGCGATTTCACTCGTCGGCAGAGATATTTATGAAAAGCTTATAAAGGGATATACCGAAAAGCAATGGGGAAGAAGCTGCCGTTCACTCCCCGCTTTTATAATCAGGAGACTTCCCGTAAGATTCACTTACGACAACAATTATTTCAACGCTCTTTATCAGGGAATACCGGTCGGCGGCTACACGAACATGATAGAAAAACTTCTTGACGGTATCGAAGTCATACTCGGCTGCGACTATCTTGAAAATAAAAATGAATTTGCTTTGCTTGCAGATAAAATAATTTTTACAGGCCCGATAGACTCATATTTTGATTACTGCGAAGGCGCACTCGAATACCGCTCTTTAAAATTTGAAACGCAGGAGCTTGATATTCCGAATTTCCAGGGCAACGCCGCCGTTAATTATACGGACAGCGAGACGCCGTTTACAAGAATAATTGAGCATAAATGGTTTGAATTCGGAAAAGACGAAAACGGAAACGACCTGCCGACGACGGTTATAAGCCGTGAATATTCTTCAGAATGGAAGCCGGGCGACGAGCCGTATTATCCCGTAAATGATGAAAAAAATACGGCGCTTTATCAGAAATACCGTGCGCTTGCCGATAAGGAAAATGGTGTGATTTTCGGTGGAAGGCTCGGCTCGTATAAATATTATGATATGGATCAGGTCATAGCCGAAGCATTGAAACTTGCCGAAAAAGAACTCTGATAAATCAAAAACTGATACAAAAAAGGAAGGCTGAATCGCCTTCCTTAATTTTTCGGATTATTTCACATTATTTAATTACCATCTTATCGGGATGCTGCATAAAGAACTCTGTCCATTCGGTGATCTCATCATTTTCACCGTGAACTATGTAAGCCTCCTTTGCGTAATCGGCAAGATAATGATCTGAATAAGCATCAGAATAAAATTTGTCGATTGAATCAAGGCTGTACTGCTTTTTGAAGTTTACGATTTTAAACTCGCCTACTGCAAAATCACCGTCGATTTTGCCTGTTTTTGTGTCCATCTCAGTAGCAACAAGACCTGCGATCCCGAGTTTCTTAACAATCGGCTCAAGAATAAATCTCGGCGTGCCGCTTGCTATAACGTCGTCATCACGCTTAGCTTCATAATACCAGGGTTTCATATACTGCTCGATTTCTGCCCAGTATTCTTCAAGGGTTTTGTCAAGGTCATCTATGTCTTTCAAAAACTTATACTGGCCCTCGCGCATTTTGGTTTTTGTTATAAGACCGAGCTTATGGAGTCTGTCATAAAAATCCCACTTTATTTTATAATGACGGAATTCTTTTTTAGCAAACATGAATTTAAAGAATCTGTCCTCAGTGTCGCCTGTGAAAATTGTTTCGTCAAAATCGTATACGTTCATCAAAAAATCCTCCTGTAAGTAACGTGCGCTGTATTATATCATAAAAATATATATGATTTCAAGTATCAAAGAGATTATATTTACTTTCTGTATAAAATATACTCCCTGTATATCCAAGCCGCAAAAACAGCCGCTGAAACCATAAACGCGGGCGAAAGGTACACAAGCCAGCCTTTTTTAAGATTAAGACTTCCGTTTTTGTACTCAGCCTTGCCGCTCATTGCATAAACTCCTGCGCCGATCATAGTTCCCAGAGTATTGAAAATCAGATCGTCAAACTCGGAATAGCCCAGAGAAAAGGCGTACTGCATCGTTTCAATACCGAGACTTGCAAGCAGTCCGCACAAAGACGTAAGCCAGAAAGTTTTGCCGCAAGGCATTTTTCCTGCCGCCGCCGGAAGCAGCATTCCAAAAGGAATAAAGACAAGTATATTATCAAGAATCTGCTTGAAAACGTCAAAAGTATTATAAGATTTAAGAATTCTCAGGACGGAATGCAGAGGCGTAAGTATTAGCACTCTTTTGTCCCTGTCCGCTCGTTCAAGAAGCGCCATCCATACAAGCGCACCGAGATAAACGACGAGCAGAAATATACAGAGCGCCTTGAATCCGTTTTTATTTTTATCTTTTCCGGATCCTGATGCCATCAGAAAAAACACGAATCCCAGCACCATAACAATAAACAGCTCCGGAAAAACCGAGTAACTCAAAATATCACCTTATCATAATCTGATTTTTGCTTCTTGTTTTTTTCAAAAGTGTCTTTGAATATTTCAAATTCTTCATCAACGCCGTCTGTACTTTCCTTGATGAATACGATTTTAAGCGTCAGAAGAATAAGCTGAAGATCAAGCAGTACAGAAAACTTCTGAACGTACATAAGATCAAATAAAAGCTTGTTATACGGGTTGGAATTATACTTTCCGTAAAGCTGGGCATAACCTGTAAGACCGGCTTTGACCTTTGTTCTGAACGGAAATGAATCAATGTAGTCAGTATACTCTTCTATAAGTTCTCTGCGTTCGGGTCTTGGTCCTACAATAGACATATCGCCCTTTAAAATGTTGATAAACTGGGGCAGTTCGTCAAT
This sequence comes from Oscillospiraceae bacterium, assembly GCA_902789095.1. Classification (GTDB taxonomy): domain Bacteria; phylum Bacillota; class Clostridia; order Oscillospirales; family Acutalibacteraceae; genus CAG-488. The sequence goes on from CADAMY010000016.1 coordinate 20,175, forward strand.
TCTGGTCGCTCTGATGAAAGAGCCGACTTTTGTTATTCTTGAATCGTTTTTGGCGGCAAGAACAGCTTTCTGATTCTTTTCAGCGTCAACTATCATGCTCCTGAATTTATATATTTCAAATTCTTTGCCATCCAGCGTACATCTTTTCTGCTTATAAAAAACGGGACCGCCGTCCTGAATCTTGATAGCTGCTGCGGTTATCAGAAAAACAGGGCTCAATACGATAATCGCTAATCCCGACGATATTATATCAAATGTGCGCTTTATGAATTTATCAACAAGAGTGATCGACGAGCAGTTCATTTCAAGAAGGGGTCTGTCAATAACGTCAAGCTCGTGCGCTCCTCTTAAAAGTATATCTGAAACTTTCGGAGTAAGTACAACGTCAATGTCGTTTTTAAAGCAGTATTTCATCAGCTCATTTCTGTACTCTCCGGGCATATAAGCTATTACGGCGCAATGGACATTGTTTTCAAACACTCCGTCAGGAATAACATCAGACTCTATTTTGACTGATTTTACAACGTTGAACTGATCCTTACTTTCATCAAGTTTTCTCTTAAGGTAACGAACATCTTTGTCATCATAATAAAAAAGAATACAGTTTCTTGCGTGATGATGTTCAAGTATCGTCTTTCCTATAAGTATCCATAGAGTTGAAATCACGATATTCATACCGAGAACATAAAGCATCGGAACCGGAGTTATATACTTTCTGAATTCCAACAGCAATATTCCGTACGTCACAACATCGGCAATTACGATCGTTATGTAGTGCGATACAAAAAGAGCAAACTTATTATTTGAATTTATACGGAAACCGTCAAGAGACTTTGCCAAAAAACATATGATCAGAAGATACAGAAAGGTCAGTATTATATTATCGTTTCGTATACGTCCTTCGTGAACCTCTGCGCTGTAAATAACTTTCCAGATGAAATAGAAAGCTGATCCGTGAAGCAGTACGTAAAAAAACGTCATCAGCTTTTCAATGGATCGTTTTCTGTTTGTCTGCATTTAATCACCTCTTATGGCTGAAAAAACACACCGTTTTTACGATTACTTTGATTTCTTTTCTTTTTTTGCAGCCTTTTCTCTGAGCTTCTGCTGCTCTGCCGCAATGGATTCCTCTGTTCTTTCGCCTCTGTCATTAAAATTAGCTTTCAGGCTCTTTTCTGTCAGTATAATAGAAACGATAACAGGAACTGTCTGAAGAAGCATAATGATAAGACCGAAAACACTCATGGTATCTTCGCTCTTTTTAATAAGAATGGCAAAAAGACCGGCAGAAACCGGAATCATTATAAGACCCATCATCGTCCACAGCTTACCGATATAAGCGTGGGCGAAAGTCCATGTGTCCCAAGTCTGCATAGATCTGGTCGTTCTGTACCCGAAAAGGCTGTTAATTTCTTCAGGCGCGCCTTTCTTGGCAAAATGACGACCGATGAAAAGCACCAGTACGGGAATAACCAATACCATAACAAGTTCGCTTATCCAAAGATTATTCATAAAAAGACCTCCAGGATATATATATAAATAATTTTAGCACATAAAAAATGAAATTTCAACAGAATAATTTATGCTTTTTTAAAAAATGGATCAAAATAAAAATAAAATTAAAAATATTTAAAACTAATATAACATTTTTCTTGACAATAAAGCCATAAAAATTTATACTAATTAGGTAAACAAAACTGAATGGAGATGTTTTAAATGGAACTTATCAGATCAGAAAATTTAGCTCCCGTTCATTCTGACATACGCGGTCCTCTTTATATTGAAAGCCAGCGCATGCTCAAGGAAGGGACAAAAGTTTTAAGACTCAACACAGGCAACCCCGCAACGTTCGGTTTCGGTATGCCCGAGAGCGTTAAAGAAGCTCTTTTTGCTAACGCTGACAGAGCTGTTGCGTACAGCGACCTCAAAGGTATGCCTGATGCAAGAGAAGCTATCTGCGAATACCACAAAGGCAAGGGCGTTCAGGGAATCACTCCTGACGATATTTACATCGGCAACGGCGTAAGTGAACTTGTTCTTATGGCTCTGCTTGCTCTGCTCAACAAGGGCGACGAAGTTCTTATGCCCTCACCCAGTTATTCGCTCTGGTCTAATTCAACATATATCGCAGGCGGCAAGCCCGTTTTCTACACCTGCGACGAATCAAACCTCTGGTATCCCGACATTGATGATATAAAGAGCAAGGTTTCTTCAAAGACCAAGGCTATCGTTATCATCAACCCCAACAACCCGACGGGTGCTGTTTATCCGAAGGAAGTTCTTGAAAATATTATACAGGTTGCAAGAGAAAACGACCTTCTTATCTTCTCTGATGAAATTTATGACAGACTGATTATGGACGGCGTTGAGCATTATTCAACAGCGGCTCTCGCTCCCGACAGAATGGTTATCACTATGAACGGTCTTTCAAAGTCACATATCATCTGCGGTTTCCGCTGCGGCTGGATGTGCATAAGCGGCTACAAAGGCAAGGCTGACGATTACATCGAGGGTATTTTCCAGATGGCAGCTATGCGTCTTTGCCCCAACACTCTTACTCAGCTCGTTATCCCCGCCGCTCTCAACGACAACGCCAGCACTCAGGCCATGATGGTTCCCGGCGGCAGAATCTATGAGCAGAGAGAAGCTACGATAAGAGAGATTGAAAAGATCGACGGTCTTACCTGCGTTAAGAATCACGGCGCATTCTACGTTTTCCCGAAGCTTGACGTAAAAAAATTCAACATCACTAACGATAAGAAATTTGCTTTTGACCTTCTTCACGAAAAGCACATCTTCATCGTTCCCGGTTCAGGATTTGACTGGAACACACCCGATCACTTCAGAATCGTAATGCTTCCCGAGCCTGAAGAAATGGCTCAGGCTATGAGAGACATAGGCGACTTCCTTGACCATTACTGGCAGAAGAACGACTAATCTTTAAGATATAAAAATTAAAAAGAGCTGAGAACGGAATTTCCGCTTTCAGCTCTTCTCTTTTTTTAAAAGTCATCTTCCCTTGAGCATCTGCTCATAAGGCAGATAACCGAAACCCATTTCCGAATACAATTTCTTTGCGCGAAAATTATCAGGCTCAACTTCAAGGCGTATCCTTTTGCAAACGGGCTCAATATTCTGCTTTATAAAAGCAAAGCATTCTCTGCCGAGTCCTCTGCCCCTGTATTCCGGCTCTATGAATATCTCTTCGATCCAGCAGACCTTTCCGCCCGCTTCCTGAGAAAAAGTATATGCAAGAAGCAAAAAGCCCTTCGCAATTCCGTCCTCCTCAACGAAAAAACATTCAAGATATTCGTCGCTGCGCATAAGCTCCTGCCAGGTCGACTCTCTGTACTCCTTCGGAACAGGATGCATAACAGCGTCGGAATTATAGAAATGCTCCGTAAAAATCATATACTGTTCTTTATCTGTTTCATTGATTTTTCTGATCATATCGTTACCTCTCAAAATATTTTCTAAATTTAAATCTGTCTTTGAAATCAAAATTCTTATCAAGGAAACTGCCAACGAGTCCGATTATCCTGCCGTTTAAAAGAGTACACGCAACCGTGCCGATGCCGATTCCCCTGAACTTGAACAATCCGAAAAATACGAACGACAGAATGATTGAAATAATAAGACTTGCCGCATCGTAAAGAGATTTGAAACTGCTCAGACTCATTTTGGTTTTTGTATGCACTTCTTTTACAAAGTAGTCATAAGACTGGACAGAAATATAAGTTCTGAAAAACAGCGCTACTCCGCAGGAAATAAGGCACATCCCGATTATAAAAAGCGGTATTCTCAGATACAAAGTGTAAAACGGTATCCGTCTTACAAAAAATGAAAATCCGTCGAGCACAAGTCCGTAAAGCACGGCTGTGACAAATGAAAAAAGATACGAAAATTTGAATTTTTTCATACAGATTATCATAAGCAGCAGAACGATCGACTGGAGTATATACTCGCATACTCCGAAAGTAAAAAAAGATGAGAACTCACTGAGTTTAAGATGCACTATATACGCAGGAGCCACTACCATTGACACACCGAAATCCGCCCAGGCAAGCAGCGAATTGCCGAAAGCCATAATTAAAAGTCCAAGCACGTAAGCCGCCTCAGTATAAAACACACGCTTTTTCATAAAATCACCTGCCGCCAAAATATACAACGGATATTTTATCAGCTTTGCTGATATTTTTCAAGTTTTTATCAGCATAAAAATATATTGATAACTATAACAAACTATGATATAATTTAACAAATAATCTGTAAAGCGGTGATTAATTTGATTACAACATTAAAATCAGTATTCTGTCTTCTGCAGTCTTTTCTATTCCTTGTATCATCGTTTTCCGTCTACGACTCAAACTTCAAGGAATGGGTTGACGCTGCGGCAATAGACGTTACTTCTGCCAAAAGCATCAGCTTCGCCCCGATAAGCGCCGATGAAGTTAAAGTTAGTGACGAAGAAAAAGCCGCCTGCCGAGAATGGTTTGACAAAAACATCATTAACGCAGGTACAAACGGTACCGCTCCGGCTTACAATTTCAAAGTCGGCGGCAAATCGCTCAAACGCAATTTCGGCGACTGGGAATTCACTCCCGGCAAAGAAAGCGAAACAGGAGCTGTCCGCACAGGCGGAAAGACAACGTACATTACGGTAACTCACAAAAAAAGCGACCTTGCCGCAATGGTCGAAGCGACTATTTATGAAGATAACGCAACGTGCGAATGGACCGTTTATATAAAGAACAACGGTGATGGCAACTCCCAAAAAATCACTGATTTTTACGGCGCTGACACTACTGTTAAAACAGGTCTCAGTGAGCTATACGTCAGCAACGGCAGTTCCAGCGACGCCGATGACTTTGAACTGAGAAAAACAAATATAAATCTTATCCCGATGATATTCAACGCTAACGGCGGCAGAACGTCTTCATATCTCCCGTACTTCAACATCTGCGGAGCTAAGCAGGGAATCGTGATGACTGTCGGCTGGTCAGGTCAATGGAAGACTGAGATTTCACAGACTCTTACAGGCGTTCGCATAAAAGCTATGCAGGAATATTTCAGCGGATACCTTACACCCGGTGAAGAAGTACGAACTCCGCTTGTTACTCTAAGCTTTTACAGCGGCAGAAACGCGCTCAAAGGCTTCAACACTTTAAGAAACTGGGAGATGGACTGTGTTTATCCCGAATACATAAGACCCGCAACAGCTTATGTAATTGCCAACGAATTTTCAAAGAAAACGACAGATGAATTTATTGATGAAATCAATAATCTTGACAAACGGATTCTTGATAACGTTGAGTATTTCTGGATGGATGCCGGCTGGTATGAATATAACGAAGGCTGGCACGACGGAGTCGGCAACTGGACTGCCGATAAATCCCGCTTCCCCGATGGACTTGCTCCTCTCGGCGAAACAATAAAGAATAAGGATAAACGCTTCCTGCTCTGGTATGAGCCCGAAAGAGTACGCGAAAATACGATTCTCTATAATGAGGGTCTTAAACACGAAAACTGGACGATAACCGACGGAGACAACACTATGTGGAATCTCGGGAACGAAGACGCGTTCAGATTCCTGAGCGAATACATTTCAGCGTCGCTTAAGGAAAACGGAGTAGGCGTTTACCGTCAGGATTTCAACTTCACTCCCCTGCCTTACTGGCAGAAATCAGATAAGGAATTCTGCGACGGCCGCAAAGGCATAACAGAAAACCACTACATTACTAATCTTTACAGATATCTTGACTACCTGATTGAAACAAACGAAGGTCTGATCATTGACAACTGCGCAAGCGGCGGAAGAAGAATTGAAACAGAAATGACACGGCGCAGCGTTCCGATGTGGCGAAGCGACTATAACTGCGGCAACGCAGACGGCTCTGTAAAACCCGACGTGCTTGAAGCCACCCAGGGTATGACTTACGGACTTTCCTTCTGGGTCCCGATGAGCGGAACTAACTACTACACTCATAACGAATACGCTGAGAGAACGGGTATTCTTACTCATCCGTCAGTCTATCAGCCGAATCTTGAAACATTCGGAAAATACAATCCGCAGAGAGACCTGATGATAAAAAATTATTATCCTCTTGACTGCGGCAGACTCAGCGAAAAGAAATATATCGGTATGCAGTACGGCGACGAAAACGAAGGCACGGCGCTTGTATACAAGCGTGAAAAGGTCAAAAAAGACGAATACACGCTGGTACTCAACGGACTTAACTCCGATGTTATCTATCAGGTATATGATATTGATAATCCTGATGAATTATTTAAAAAATCAGGCGCAGAGCTCATGAAAAACGGAATCGGCTTCACGATTTCTGAAACACCGAAAGCAAAGGTATTCATGTATAAAGCAATCAACTCATAAAAAATATCCGCAGAGCAAAAAGCTCTGCGGAATTTTTTCTGATTAAAACGTTGTGGTACTGTCAGCGTTTGAGTCCATAAGAAGTTTTTCGTTATAGAATGAGCTTGACATTGTAAGTTCATTGGAGGCAAAGTCAACGCCGTATTTTTCAAGCAGCGTTTTCTGCTTTGAAAACAGGTTTGTACCGAGTGCCAATCTGTCGCCTTTGATTTCGCATCCCATAGCCGCAAGAGTTGTCGGATACATATCAAAATTGGCGTAAACTCTGTTTCTGAATCTTGACTCGTCAACGTTTTTAACGTTGTCAGCAGGATTAAGAATAAGATTGAACTGTCTTCTCTGATAGTCTTTATCAAAATCCTTGAAGAATTTGACTGCCATACTAAGGTGATCGCCTATCATAACGATTGTTGTATTATCATAAAACGGCTGCTGCTGGATCCAGCGCACAAATTCAACCGTTAGCAAGGTTGAATGAGCTATTGCGTTTGCATACTGACTGTCATACGGCTTAGGAGCATAATCGGGAAGATAACCGTCAGGCATATGAGTGTCCGCTGTTTCAACGATCAGGTTGAAAGGCTTGCCTGTGTTGTAAAGTTCAGTTGCTTCTTTTTTGCAAATTCAAAAAGTTTATCGTCTTCATAACCCCAGAAAACTTTATAATCCTTGGGAATATAGCCGTTCTCCTTTGCGTATTTATGGTCAAAGATTTTATAATCTCCATGTATTTCAAAAAGATATTTAAGTCCGCCGAATTTTGCGTCTGAGCCGAGTACAATTTCGTTATTATAGCCCTGAGCCTTCAGCACTTCGCCGAGTCCGTATGCGCCGTTTATAAAATTATCTTCCTGACCGTACGAATTTGGCTTACCGGGTGCTTTCATCGGAATGCCGAGAAGCTGATTAACTAATGAAGCGAGCGACCATGACGTACCTATAATCTGAGTCGGACCGCCGAATTTATTATCCGTATCTGAAAAAACTATTCCCTCTTTTGCAAGCTCGGTCAGCTCAGGCATAAGATTTGTTTCCATATATCCGCCAAGGTCTTTTGAAAGGAATGAATATTCAAGTGATTCAAGGTAGAGATAAATAACGTTTCTCTTCTTTTCTGGAAAGATAATTTCTGTTTCTTTAGGATCAACGTAGTTTCTTTCTATAAAATCAGATTTTTCAACGTATGCTTTGTAAATCTCGCTGACGTGAAGATTTGCCTCAGTGAAAACGCAGGAATAAACCGTAAACAGGAGAGCCAGCACAAAACAGATAATTGACTTTATATAAGCAGGCAGACGGCCTTTGCCGAGCTTTACGCTGAACTTTTTGCAACAAATAAATATTCCTATTATAATGGAGCCTAATGCCAGCAGAACAAATTCAAATCCCGAAAAATAAACGGAAAGCTCCGTTCCTTCGGTCGGTGAAAAAATGTTGGTGATAAGCTGTTCAGGTCTGATGCCCGCCCATTGGGAAAG
>CADAMY010000017.1 GCA_902789095.1 Oscillospiraceae bacterium
CTATCAGAAGCAGAACGTAACACACCCTGACGATCACCTGAGTAACTATTACCGATTTTTCACTATGCTTCATAATTATCTCTCCAAACTGTTATTTTAATGTTGTTATACCATATAAATTATCGTTTGTCAATAATTTTTTATTATTTTTCAAAAAAGTTTTTCTGTTTTTCAAAAATCAGACTAAAAAATCAGCCCGAAGAACGGACTGATCAGTAAAATTATTTGATTTATGAATACATATATCGAAGCCAGCTGAATTTCTCTTTTTCAGAAAGTCTGACAACAACCACGGAAGCGGCAGCAGTCACCAGAATAACGATTATGAAATGAAACGCCGAAAGATCAATACCAGCAATATAATTCAGCGCTTTTATAGCGTAGCGCACATATCTGTTAAAAGCAAGATGCATACAGAACATCAGTACGCCGATCGCCCTTATCCTCTTATAGAAAATGCTGTCTTTCAGTTTTAAATTCATTGCAATGTAAAACAAAAAGAATTCAAGCGGCACTAAAGAAATATATATGTTATATTTCTGAATACCTATGTACTTTCTGAGAATATATAACTCTGCAAAAAGCATCGCAAAAGAAACGATAAGACCTGCCGCGGCGATAAATTTATTGAGTTTTATTTTTTTGTGAGCGAACAAAGCTCCCAAAAGCACAAAAAGGAATCCGAAAAATACGCCGTTTCTCGTTCCGCCTACAATATTCTCATACAACAGCGACAACAGCTTTATCGGCGTAAATGCTTTAAGATGTTCAAAAACTCCGTAATATGCATCTCCGAGAAGCCCGATACAGTATAAAACCGCTGCAATAAAAATTATATATTTAAGCTTTATTTTTTTCTTTGTCAAAAGATACAAAATTATAACCGCAGTAATCACAGCTCCGAAATACCAGAGATGGACTGTTTTTGTAGTAAGCAGAATAATATACCATAATCCGGCTAATCTGAGAAGTTTAAAGCAATACCCTTTTAATCTGTCAGGCTCTGTATTGTAAAGTCCGCCTTTTCTGAAAAACAGGAATCCCGAAGCGGTAAAGAAAAACGGTACCGCAATTCTTGCCAGACAATTCTGCAGCCAGAAATTTATTTCATCCCCTGCCGAAAAGCTTTCTGCAAAAGGCGGTACATGCACGACGCATACCAAAAAAGAGCAGATCAGCTTTATAAGATCGATCCCGTTATAACTGTTTGTTCCGGAAAGCGAATTATTCGCCTTTAAATTTTCTTTCAAAAAATCAAATCCTTTAACCATCGTTATTCTTCAAATTACCTTGGCAGCTCATTTTCGCCGCATACGATTATTTCTGTATCAACAGGCAATCCGTGAGAGCGCTTATATCCTGTTGTATAGCTGTATTCGCCCTCGTCGCCCACAATATGCGTACCGTGTTTATTTATGGCGTATGACGCTGTTTCTTCATCCGACGCCTCTAAAATATAAAGCGGTTTTGAAAAATCGTTTTTGGCAATATATTCTTTTATTAGCTCATTATTTTTAAGGTCGGTTTTATAATTCTTATAATATCCGTTCAATGAAACCGTCAGCATCGCAAGCGACAGAACAACAGCAGGAACGGCAATATAGAATTTTATTTTTGGTGAACGTCTTAACATATCATTATAAATCTGAGCTATTATCACAAAGAAGATAATCAGTGCGGGAGTAAGCGGTCTCCATTCCGAAACCGAAGCAAAAAACAGAATAATAATCGACCCGAGAGCTATAATTGTATGGATCAGCATATTGTATTTTTTTACAGCAATCGCTGTATATACCGGCACATAAATCATAGCAAAAATATATGCAAGATCAAACAGCTTCCATGCAACGCTCAGGATCATTACGTTTTCAAAATCTATACCTTTATTATTGAAAAGTATAAAAAGATTTACGGCGCACCCCGCCGCAAGAGCGGCTGAAAGCAGTATATTAAAAAGATTTATAAATTTTTTACTGCTTTTTATGCTGAGCATACGGTAAACAAGAGCGGTAATATACAGAATATTGAAAACAGCAAATGACTTTGTATTGATGAGCATTGTAAACGCCGCAACAAAGTTTTCCGCAAACGGTCTTGTAGAATTTCCCATTCTTACAAAATTGCCGGGAGCGAGCATAACCGTAAGATAGCCTATAAGCGTTGTTATAAACGCGGCAACGACGATTTTTTTCGGCAGCTTCCTGTTTTCAATATACTCCTTTATCGCTATGAGCACGATATAGCCTATCGTCATGATCCCCGTCTGCTCCATTGTTGCTCCGGCAAAAAAACCGACCACAGGCAGAACAAAGTATTTTTTATCGTTTGTGTATGACTGCTTTACCATATACACAACGGGAATCATCAGCAAAAACGGATAGAGATAATTAAATACAGGAGTAAGAGTATAGATGCTGTTTGAAGTATACTGACCGCCGAGGCAGAAAAACATCACCGACATAACGACAGTTGAAACCTGAAAATCCTTTTTATTTTCAGTAAATACCTTCGAGCATAAAACAATAACGCAGACAATTACCAGAGGATTCAGGAATCTCCAGATAAGCGTCCCTTTGCCTATGAAGAAAAGAGTCAGCACAAAATGAACAAGCGCCCTTCCGTTTGCTCTTAAATAATGATTCACATGGAAATCAAGAAAATCCTTAAAGCTTCCGCCTACCGCTGTTGAATGGTAATAATCGTCACCGGTGATCAGTACAAACTGATGAAGCACAAGCAGAACTATATATACTATTATTAAAATGATCCAATGATAATTATTGCCAATAAAACTCTGAGATCGTTTTTTCATTATCAAAACATCCTTTATTAAACACAATCAGGAATAATTCTCAATTATGTATTCTGCGATTTTTTCTGTGCTGCTGCCGTCGCAGGCGTTCATATATTCACGTCTGAACTCGTCGGTTTTCTGCGTTCCGATTTTTGTTTTCAAAGCGTTCAGCAGTTCGTCGTCCGTTCTCACTATCGGACCCGGAACAAAATCTTTATATCCGAAGTAATAACTTCTGCTCCTGTCGTATTCTTCAAGGTCATAAGCAAAAAATATCATAGGCCTTGAGAGCAGAGAATATTCAAAAACAAGCGATGAATAATCCGAAACAACAATATCCGCCGCGCACATAGCCGAGTCGATGCCGATATCCCTCGGACATTCAAAAACAAAATCGCCGTATTCCTTTTTGTCGTCCTCCGTGAAATTATCGCAATTATAAGTAAACGGATGATATTTAAGCAATATTACGTATCTGTCAGAAAGCTCCCTGAATTTTTCAAAATCAATAACGCGATCGTTGTGAGCATCCTGAGGAGTGTTTCCCCTGAATGTCGGAGCATAAAGAATGATCTTTCTGCCGTTTATTGCAGGCAGGGCTTCTTCTATCTTTTCTCTGCCCGATTTCACAAAATCTTCATCAAAGAAAACGTCCGTCCTCGGGACGCCGAGCGCTTTAACAATTTTTTCATCACAGTTAAAAGCTTCCGCGTAACAGGGAATGATTTTTTCGGCGGAAACAAATACGTCGGTATAAGTGTTATGCCTCGGAAAAAGCTTCCACAGCCGCTTGTCCCCTCCCCAGTCGCCGTCAAGAGTGGAGTAACCGAACTTTTTGAATGCTCCGCATGCGTGCCAGAGCTGAATATTGCCCGAACCTTTACGAGGCTTGTGAGCATACATCGGGTCAAATGTGTCCGTCACTATAACGGCGCTGCACCGGGCATAAAGAAACTGAAATTTAATATCGCTCAGAAATCTTTTTAACGAGCTTTTCGGCGAAGCGTATTCTATGCACGTCCATCCCCCGGTTTTGAGATAATTCATCACAGAAACCATATTGTCGGGCAGTGAATAATAGTTTTTATTGTATGCAAAAACAGCGGTTTTTCTCTTACGAGGCAGAAGACAGCCTATCAGGAACGCCGCACGCCATATAATATAATATGTAATAATACGCCTTAAAACGTCTATATACTTTTTCAAGAGATCACCTCACAGCCATTAAAAGACAAAGAGACTGCCCGAAGGGACAGCCTCGAATATCTTGTCAGTCAAATCAAACGGCACGGGTAACCTTACCTGAACGAAGGCATCTTGTGCAGGCATAAACTCTGCGGGGTGAACCGTCAACGATTGCCTTAACGCGCTTAACGTTTGGTTTCCAGGTTCTGTTTGAACGTCTGTGTGAGTGCGATACTTTGATACCGAATTTAACGGACTTATCGCAAAATTCGCATTTTGCCATTTGAGGCACCTCCTTTAAACATTTACGAATACTAAACAACAACCGTTATTTTAACAGATACTTGCAATAAAATCAAGTGATTTACGAAATATTTTTTTAAAAATTTAAAAAATTTTTTTGATTTACCTATTGCAAAGAGCAAAACAATATTGTATAATACTGTCAAACGAACAAATGTACGGTTACGGAGGTTAAGAATTATGGCAGCTAAAACAAAAGCAAAAGAAAAGGCAGCGGTTCCTGCCGATAAGGATGAGGCTCTCTCAACAGCTATAAAATTACTCGAAAAGCAGTACGGCAAAGGTACGGTTATGAGGCTCGGCGACAATCAGGGACTTAACGTTGAAGCTATATCCACCGGCTCGCTTTCACTTGATATTGCCACAGGTATCGGCGGACTTCCCAGAGGAAGAATAGTTGAAATTTACGGACCCGAGTCATCCGGTAAAACCACCCTTGCGCTTCACTGCGTTGCTGAGGCGCAGAAAAAAGGCGGAGAAGCAGCTTTCATAGACGCTGAGCATGCTCTTGACCCTGTTTACGCCGCAAATCTCGGCGTTGACGTTAATTCACTGCTCGTTTCCCAGCCCGATAACGGCGAGCAGGCTCTTGAAATTGCCGAGGCTCTCGTTCGCTCAGGCGCTATTGACGTTATGGTTATCGACTCTGTTGCCGCTCTTGTTCCGAGAAGCGAAATTGAAGGCGAGATGGGTGATTCCCACGTCGGCGCTCACGCAAGACTTATGTCTCAGGCTTTGAGAAAGCTTGCAGGCGCATGCTCCAAAACCAATACAATTATAATATTTATCAACCAGCTTCGTGAAAAAATCGGCGTTATGTACGGTAATCCCGAAACTACCACAGGCGGCCGCGCGCTCAAATTCTATGCGTCTATCCGCATTGACGTTAGGCGTGTTGAGCAGATAAAGCTCCCCGGCAACGAGGTAATCGGCAACAGGACGAAGGCAAAAATCGTCAAAAATAAAGTTGCTCCCCCGTTCAAAGAGGCTGAATTTGACATCATGTACGGTAAAGGCGTTTCAAAATCAGGCGAAATCCTTGACCTTGCCGTCAAGCTTGAAATAGTTCAGAAAAGCGGCGCATGGTTCTCATACAACGGCGAGCGTCTCGGTCAGGGTCGAGACAACGTCAAGAAGCTTTTTGAAGAGGAGCCCGAGCTCGCTCAGGAAATCGAAAAGAAAGTTCTTGAAAATATGGAACAGCTTACGAGAATCCAGCCGTCTCCTGTCAAAGAGATACCTGCTGCCAAAGTTCCCGCCGCTCCGGCAACAGGTGTCAAGCTCGACATAAGCGTGGATGATGACGAATAATGAAAATCACAGCCAAAGAAGGCCGATTAGACAAAATACATATCAGCGTTGACGGAGAATATCTGACAACTGTGGACAGCGCATACTGGTACAGCTGCGGATATGTTTCAGGTGACGAAATAGATGAACAGGAGCTTGCTGCATTTAAAAGTGCGGCAGGCTCCCGTCGTGCTTTTAACGCCGGAGCCGACCTTATAGCAAAGCGTGAACACAGCGAAAAAGAGCTGATGACAAAGCTCTCAAGACGTTTCACTCCCGAAGAAAGCAAAGAAGCCGTAAGCAGACTTCGTGAGCTGGGACTGGTTGACGATGAAAGATTTGCCCGTATGTATGCAAAAGAGCTTTTTGAAAGAAAAGGCATGGGCAGGCGCCGAATCAGTTATGAGCTTTCTTTAAAAGGGATTGAAAGCGATATCATTCAGGAGATCACAGAAGAAATATTTGAAGATGATGACAACAATATTCAAAGAATAGTTGATATTATCGCCAAAAAATATTATAATATAAATTCAGATGAAAAGGTGCGCCGCCGTGCGTGGGCGGCACTTCAGCGCCTCGGATATTCTTATGATGAGATCCGCCGGGCTGAAACGGCTTTTTCTCAGAATATTTATGACGAAGAGGAAGGATGGTACTGATGAGTTACTCTGTCGGACTTATTTCTTTAGGATGCGCCAAAAATCAGATAGACGCTGAGCATATGCTCGCTTCTCTTGACGAAGCAGGATTTGAAATTGTTGATTACGTTGACGGATGCGACGCGGTAATCATAAATACCTGCGGATTTATTGACGACGCAAAAAAAGAAGCCATTGAAAATATACTTGATATGGTTGAATTAAAAAACGAAGGGATCATCGGTAAAATAATCGTCACCGGCTGCCTTGCTCAGCGATATAAAGACGAAATTCTTGACGAAATGCCCGAGGTTGACGCCGTAATAGGCATCGGCGCAAACGGAGATATAGTTGACATAGTTTCAAAAACGATCGAGGGAGAAAACACGGCTGTTTTTCCGCCCGTATGCGAGCTTCCGCTTGATTCGCAGAGGATCCTGACCACTCCGTCATACTGGGCATACATCAAAATAGCCGAGGGCTGCTCAAACTGCTGCACATACTGCAAAATCCCTTCAATAAGAGGAGCCATGAGAAGCCGCACGATTGAAAGTATTGTTGAAGAAGCCCGTCAGCTCGCCGAACTCGGTGTAAAAGAGCTTATTGTTATAGCTCAGGACACTACCGCTTACGGTATAGATATTTACGGCGAATACAAGCTTCCCCAACTGCTCAGGGAGCTTTGTGAAATTGACGGAATTGAATGGATACGTCTTCTCTACTGTTATCCCGACAAATTGACCGACGAGCTTATTGACACTATGGCTCAGAATAAAAAGATACTTCACTACATAGATCTTCCGCTCCAGCACTGCAGTAATAAAATTCTCAGCGCTATGAACAGAAAAGGCACGAAAGAGGATATAATTTCGGTCATTTCAAAGCTCAGGGCTAAAATGCCCGACGTTGTTATAAGAACAACGTTTATCACAGGCTTCCCCGGCGAGGGCGAAGAAGAATTTGAAGAGCTTGATCTGTTTGTAAACGAAATGGAGTTTGACCGTATGGGATGCTTTGCTTTTTCCGCTCAGGACGGCACTCCCGCCGCTGAAATGGACGGTCAGGTCGAAGAAGACGTAAAAATCCGCAGAGGTGAAATCCTCATGGATGACCAGTACCTTATAATGCAGGAAAAGAACAACAGAAGAATCGGCGAAGAATACGACGTACTCGTTGAAGGGTATGACGCATATACTGACACATACTTTGGCAGAACATATATGGATGCGCCTGAAATTGACGGCACTGTTCATTTTTCCGCAAAAGGTGATTATGACGAGGGCGATTTTGTGAAAGTTGAGATTCTCGGCGTGAACGAATACGACCTTGTGGGCAAAGCGGTTGAATAATATGAACACTCCAAACAAAATCACAGTATTCAGAATAATACTTGTACCTGTTTTTCTTCTTGTTTACACGCTGAACATTCCTTTTCGGTATTTCATTTCGCTTGCGGTGTTTGCTATAGCCTCATTAACTGACGCTATAGACGGCCACCTTGCAAGAAAAAGCAATCAGATAACCGATTTCGGCAAATTTCTTGATCCCGTTGCAGATAAAATGCTCGTTACTGCGGGTCTGCTCGCTTTGCTGAGCGAAGAGATCTGCACTGTGTGGATCGTTATGATAATTCTGATACGGGAGTTCCTTATTTCATCGTTCAGAATGATAGCCGCCGCTCAGGGCGTAGTTATACCGGCTAATATTTACGGCAAAATAAAAACGGTCGTTCAAATGGTATCATTTTTTGTGATTCTCCTGCTGCTCGGTATAAATTCAGTCAATGCGCTGCCGTTCAGCATAACGCTTACGGCTGATATTCTGCTCGGTGTTTCTGCTCTTATCGGCGTCATATCGGCAGTCATTTACTTAAAAGAAGGGCTCAAAAAAATCAGTTTCACCAAATAGAAGCCACATTGAAAGGCAGTTAGAATGAAAGTATTGAAGGTTTTAATCAAAATAATCTGTATAATCCTGGTCGCTGCCGCAGTTTCGACGGCTGTGTTTTTCCGCCCGAATCAGGCAATCAGACTCAACGCAGGCAAAGAGACTTCTAATAAGGACAGTATTTCGCTTGATTATTCCGCAGGCAATTTCAAAAAAATAGCGGCTTCCGGATTCACGGAGCTTTATTTTAATGAAACGACTGCCGCAATATCCGTAAAAGAAACATCGCTGAAAAAAGTCTGGTACTCTTCATTAAAAAATACAGACAGCGATATTATTCTAAAAATCAGAGACAATGAAGGTGAGCATATTCTCACCTCTTCGCAAAGCGTCAGCGCTGAGAACTTTAAAACGCAGTACATTGAAAACGGCGTCAGCGTTGAATACACAATGTCATCTGCTCAGGGCAAAAACGACTCCCCTGCCTTTACTGTAAAAACCGACTATGTTCTCACCGACGGCAACCTTTTTGTTAATGCCGAAGTCAGCAAAGACGGTCAGGACGCCGCCGCTGTTGAGTCGCTTCAAATACTGCCGTTTTTCGGCGCATT
This sequence comes from Oscillospiraceae bacterium, assembly GCA_902789095.1. GTDB lineage: Bacteria > Bacillota > Clostridia > Oscillospirales > Acutalibacteraceae > CAG-488. Next base: position 8,709 of record CADAMY010000017.1, read on the forward strand.
TGAAAATCCGGATAAAGATGATTATCTCGTTCTGCCCGATGGATGCGGCGCCATTGCCTGCCCCTTCTACGCTGAATCACCTGAGGATTATGCTGTCCGTGTTTATTCGCAAGACCTCGCTTATGAAACAAAAAACGGCGCCGCCGCCTGCTTCGGAGCATTCGGTCTGAAAAATAAAGACAGCGCTTTTGCCGCAATAATTAATATAGGCGAGGAATATGCGACCATCCGTGCTCATAGTGATAAAAACGGACAAAGTTCTGTTTACGCAGACTTCTGCTTTGACGCTGTTTATCAGAAAGACGGCAAAGCGTACTATACTGAAAACACTGAAAAATCCGCTGAGATATGCTATAAATTTTTATCATCAGAAAACGCGTCATATACTGAAATAGCCTCGTCCTGCAGGGAACAGTTCATCAGGAGCGGACTTCTGCCGACTGTTTCGGCTGAAAGCACCGACACTCTGCCGATGTTCCTGACGATCAACGGAGCATATAAAGCAAACGTAAATATTCCCGGTTATGAAAAACTGACAACCTTCGCGCAGGCTCTCGATATTTTAAAACGAGTCAAGTCAAAGGGCATCGACAATATAAATGTTCGCTTCAAAAACGTGTTTGCTCCGAACTCTGCACGAACAGCGTCTGCGCTCGGCAGTAAAAATGACTTAAAAGAACTTGCTGAATACGCTTCATCTCTGAACGTTCCGCTTTATTTTGATGCAGATATCTTGTTTTTCCTGAGCCATTTCGGTCCGTACTCTCTTTACGGAGCTAAGCAGGCTGATAAAATGACTTACAGTTTTATTACCGATCTTGCTGTTGACGGAATGACCGAGTACAAATTCAAATACAGATTCCGTACCGCTGAAGGAACAGGCAGATTCGTTTCGGGACTTATCGATAAAACCAAGGACTTCGGAATCAGTGGTTTCTGCTTAAACGATGCAGGCAGATATTTATGCTCTGATTTTGCAGGCCGTTCAGCAAACAGAACTCAGGCGAAGGCAAACATAGTATCTCAGCTCCCGGCTATGCAGAATCTCGGCGGTATGATCGTAGAGAACGGAAATATTTATACTGTCAAAAATTCATCAGCAGTAATAAACATTCCGATGTCAGCTTACTATGATCAGTCCGAATCATACAGACGCATTCCGTTCGTTCAGACCGTTTACCATGGTATAACCGTTCTTGCAGGCGAGCCTATCAATGCAAAGCAGGATATTCATACCGAGACACTCAGATGTATAGAATACGGAGTCTGCCCCGACTTTTCGGCAGTTTTTACGGGAACTGATAATGAGCCCATACTGTTTAAGAATGCGTCAGACGTTATAATAAAAGAATACGGCTTTATGCAGGATGCCGTCAGTGGACTTGAAGGCGAAAGGATAACCGAGCACTCAGCCGTTAAGGATAACGTTTACTGCACTACTTTCAGTGACGGAACAATGATTTATGTAAATTACAACAGCAAAAAAGCCGTGATAAACGGACTGACTGTTCAGGGAAATTCCTACCTCAGGATCAAATAATTTATCAAATAAACTCAATGTTTTTTCTGTAATGTTATTGCAATATTTTAAAATTTAGTATAAACTAACCTGGAAGGGAAGTGACGGTATTGGACAATAAAATGCTGACTTATGAGCTGATAGTCAACAGCTTCAAAAAACTGATGAAGGAAACAGGCTTTCAGAAAATCACAGTAAAAATGATAGCCGGCGAATCGGGGATAATGCGTTCCACGTTTTACAATTATTTTCAGGATAAGTACGAAATCCTCGAATGGATAGTTGACGAAGATATTCTCAGCAAGGTTTCCGTTTCTACTGAAAGAAAAAAGTATTCCAATGCCGCCAGAGATTTGTTTAAATGCTTTGCGGAAGATAAGGTTTTTTACAAAAAAGCCTTCGAGATAACAGGTCAGAACGGATTTGAAGAGATTCTTGTTTCAAAAGTAATGCCGCTTTTTGTTGAAGCGTATGAATCCGTCAATTTTGACTATCCGAATTCCCTTATCACCAGAGAAAATATGGCGCATTACCAGTCGCTTGCGCTCGTAGAGTTTCTGAAAATGTGGCTGTGCGAAAACTGCTTCGGCGACGCAGAACCTGACGACGTATGCGAAGCGTTCGTATTTATGCTCACTCAGGGCAATTCATTCTCAAGACAGTCCACGGGTCTTGCGGCTCTTGCGAATGAAATCAAAAAGGCGATCAAAAAATCATAAATAATAAACATATAAAAATAAGAGCTTCGCAAAACGAAGCCCTTATCTTTTTTTAAGAATCATTGTATTTACAAACAGATATATACCGAGCTCTGCGCCGATGACGGCTATCAATCCGATATAATCAATAATAAAGAATTCCTCATTTCTGCCGAAAATCAAACCGCATATAAGTATGGGCAGACACAAAGCGATAAAAATCACAGAATATATGCGGCGGAATTTTTTGCGTTCTTCAAGAGTAAGCGTTCGCCTTTTGACAAGGAACCTTGCAATCAGCCCCGGCACAAACATACACACGATTTGAAAAAATATGTATACGGCAATGTACACAGCCATAAAGATGCCGGTCATCATCCCTATTATCATCGCAAACATCGGATTCCCCCTATTTTATAACAGTCAATGAAGCATACTTATCCCTGACAAACGCCGCAGAACTCATCCTTTTGATTTTAACACCGTTTGCCCTGACTTCGCTGATGCTTATTGAAACGCTGTTGGTTTTATCGCCTGCATACACCTTGCTTTTTAGTTTTGACGTATATTTTATATTTTTGAAGGCAACGTTTTCGATATGCGTATTTTTTATGTTTTCTTCATATATCATACAGCATATCGCTCTGCCTTCGTCTCTGTAAATCTCGATATTTTCAAACGTAACGTTTTCAATTTTGCCGCCAGGAATTTCATCAATTATCGCAAGTGACGCTATCCTGTCCTTGTTCCATGTTCCGTCGCGCCATATAACTGCGCAGTCTTTGAAAACAACGTTTCGTATGTCGTTTTCTATCTCGCCGCAGATGCCGAAGCACCTTGCCTTGCCGTTCCATGCAATACAATTTGTAAAAACGATATTTTCACTGACTTGATTACCGCCGAGCGTTTTCACGTCAAAAAGATCATCTCCGCTTCTTGCAAAGCAGTTGTCAACCTCTACGTTTTGGGAATTGCAGATTGCAAATGCGTCGGAATTGATGCGGTAACCAAGTATATCGGTGTTATTGATATTGACGTCACTGCACTGATAGGTTATAACAGTCCAAGCAGGAGGATTGACAACCTTCACGCCGCTTAGCTCAACATCCTCGCAGTTGCTGAAAACTACTCCTCGTCTCTCGTGCCAGTCAAGGCGGTTGAGATCAATCACGCCGTTTCCGCACAATTTAACGTTTCGGCTGTTATAAAAATTTATGAACGGATATTTAGTGATTCCCAAAGAATTGCATTGAGCGGCGCCGACCTCCGTCTCTTTTTCAAAATCCTCGTATTTATTTATTTCATACTTATGCTGTGCGCAAAGATAAGCGCCCCTGCGAAGATAAATCACAAAACCGTCTTTATTGACTATATTGATATAATCAAGGTTATGCAGTCCGGAATCAAACACCATAACGTTTTCTTCGCCGTACTGAGAAACGTACTCCGCTATCTGTTCATCGTCATCCTTGTTTTCACGAACAAAAAGCGTGAACGAATAATCCTGCTGAGAAAAATTGAATAAAAACGTATAAATCCCGAGTCCTGTAATATGGGCGTACATCGTTCCCTTTTTGCAGTAAGGCTTAACGCCGAGAGATTCCGGCAGGCAAACTGCATTTTTGATTTTATAATTATCAGAGGTCAGCTCAAGATAAATGTCGGCGGTTTCGTTTTTATCAATATATATTTCAGAAAACGAGCCGATCATACCCTTTTTCTTAATTCCCGAAAACGCCGTCGCCGCATAAACGGGCGCGTCAATTCCGTTTATAACAGCGGAATAATAAGGCGAAGCCATAACTCCGCTGACGTCGCCGTAACCTTTTATATCGGCTGATTCGCTGCCTGTGTCTGCCCTGCTTTTGATATCTTTATCGCTAAGATTAGTTAAAGAAAGATCAGTAACCGCCTGTTCAGGATATTCAAGGTAATCAAATCTGCACCCGTCAGAATCTGCGCCGAACCATTCGGGAGCGATAACATTTGAAAACAGCAGGGAAAGCGTACTTGCAAGGATTATAAATAATCGGAATATTCTAAGCATTATTTATTGCTCCAGATTTTAACGTATTCAACTTCAAACTCTGTTGAGCTGCCGGGTTTGCGATTCATTTTTTCAGGAATTTCAAGAGAAACTATCACCTCTTCAGGAACAGTTGAAACGCCTTTGCCGAAAGATGATCTTCCTGATTCCACACCGTCGATATAAAAGATGTACTCTTCCTCGGTCCATTTAAGTCCGAAAGTATGGAACTCATCATAAAGATCCTTAACGTAATATTTGCCGACACGCTGACGGTCGATTCTGTCCTCAAGTGCGTCTGTGCCGTTGCAGTAGATCGTTGACTTAACCGCATTGTTGAGCTTCCAGGGAAAATATCTCGTTTCCATAGCTTCAAAAATATCAATTTCAGCTCCGCCGACGCCGCCGGCAGATTTTTCGTTATCATAAGAAGTCGTGCTTTGAAGCCAGAATGCACTCCAGAAATCCTTATCTTTATTGCATTTACAACAGATTTCAAAATAGCCGTTTATATATTTCTCTTTGAGCGCAACCGCTGCGGTATACCAGCCCTCACCGAATTCGCCGTCGTTAAGGTATTCGCCTCGCAAAATAAGCTTGCCGTCTTCTACTCTTACCTGACTCTCGGCGTTATATCCAACCCGTCTTGAGCCAACACCTCGGTGATACCATACGTCCGTATCAAGCTCGCTGCCTTCAAACTCATCGCAGAAAACGAGCGAATAGCCGTCAAGATTCAGCTTGTCTCCTCTGGGAGCCACAGGTAAAAGCGCATGAAGCGCACCGACGATTACTAATATCCATGATAAAAATTTTTGCATATTCATTCCTCCTTGAATCAATTATATCAAAGAAAAAATAAATATGCAACTGAATTGAAAATTTTAATCAGGCACGCAGCCGACTGTGAAGCTATCCGAAACTGCGGCTTTATTTTCTTCGTCTGACAGAGGAATAACGAATCTGTAAACTCCGCTGTCTATTCTGTAATTAGTTGTATCAAATACTGCATTCAGTCCGGAAGGAAGAATAAATTCACTCTTTGACTTCGGCTCAACAATTAAAGGAAAGCGCTCCGATAATTCTTTACCGGGATTAGTGTCTTTCTTTTCAACGTTGTACCACGCGCCGCCTATATTCTTTTCAAGAAGGAATTCTGCGGCTTTGGCTTTCAGGGCTGAATCATTATTTATTGAAAATCCGAAACCGATATAATAAGGCTGTACCGTTTTGCAGTTTAGCTCTATGCGAACATCATCACTTGCCTGAATTGAGTTATAGGCGCTCGCTTCTGTGTTTCTGTTGTCAGGATTGATGTTATAACGCTTTTCGATATACGTTTTGTTGTAAACAGAAAAGCTGTAAACATTTTTTCTGATTCCGTAATCGGCAACTATTATATAATCGCAGTATTCGCAGTCTTTTTCACGCAATGAATGAAGGCTGTATTCGCCGCTTTCCTTATCAAAATCAGCCTTTTGAGCCGAAGTCCCCGTAAGTTCATAAACCCTCAGAGGCTTATGGTCAAACTTTATTTTAACCTGAGATTTTTCGTCAGCAGCAGTTATTTTTGTATTGACATCGAGAATATCGGCAGATGCATCATACGCTTGCTTTTCCGAATTATAAAAATAAAGCTGAGACTCGACGTACTCTATTTCCTGATTCTCTATTGTAAACGCCGCTTTATCATCAGCATGAGCATTATTGAGCCTCAGGAACAGCGATAATGCTATAACAATAACCGCCGCTGTAATTATTATTTTTTTCATGTTTACCCCTCCGGTTATCCTATTAGTTTCAGTAACTGCTTTTCGGGGCAGTCGGACAGGATACTTTTAAGGTGTGTCAGAATTCTTGATTTTGATTCTTCGGGCTCATATCGGTAAACTCTGTCTTTGAAATCCGCGCCGAAATGCGCTTCCGGCGTTGCATACCTTGCTACTCCCCAGCCGTAAACTTTGCCGTTTCTATCGCGCATATATTCAAAATCAGTCGTCGTAACGTAGCACTGCATCTGAAGGAAGCTGAGCGACGAATCAAAAGTCTTGCGGCTTTCTTTATCGGGGCAAACGTCGGCTTTAAGATTTTTTGAGAGAATGTCGGAATCAAGACTCATAAGCTTCATCATAATATCATTGTCTTTATGCCTGGCGATTCCCTGATCCATTCTTGAATCGTAGTCATAACCGTCACGTCTGTAATTCGCAAAGTCCGGGAACCATTCCCGGCTTACAAACATCGCCTTGTTTTTATAGAATTTACCGTATGCGCAGCCTGCTTTTTTTATAATCGGTCCTTTCCATTCCCACGGGCCGTCAACGTCCGAAAACCATAACTCAGGCGGACAGCATTCGGCTATTGAAAATCCCTCGATTTCATTTCTGAAAAAAGGCAGGAAGCCAAGCTCGTTTATAAGCTTCACTATATCATCCGCCGAATGAAAAACGGGCAAAATATTTTTTGACATTATATCACTTCCGAAATAATACTGCTGTAAAAAATGATTTATAATAGATTGAAATGCTGTACTCAATACAGTCTTTCAATATGAAAAGTCTTTCAGCGCTTTAATTAAATCCGTGCTTCTGATTTTCTTTTTTGCATATACCGAAGCAATAAAAGAAACTGCAATATAAAGAACTAACTGCATACCGACAACAGTAAGTATTATTCCGCCGCCGTGAAAACTGATATTTCTTTCATACAGGTAATAATTTTCCATTATAAAATTCCAGAGCCAGAATACAGAAAATCCGCTGCTGACAATTCCTATGATAACACAAACTATTATCTCAACAGAAGCACATTTTTGAATTTTTTTGAAATTCAGACCAAGCGCATGCATCATCATATACATATTGATATTTGATTCAATACTGGATGTTATGATAAAGAAAAGGCAAATCAGCATCGGCAGTATCAGCAAAAAAGATATTGCGCACGCAAAGGTATGTGAAGTAAGACCTGCCAAAAGTATCTGACCGCTGTTTTCATTTACGTAGACATTATTATAATTTTTAGACACGGTAAAAATCATAAGTGACAATCCGCTCAGACCAATGCACACCGAAGCAATAAAGAAAACCCTGAGATAACGGTTGACCTCGCCTGAAAAACATCGCATAGCAACGTATCTCTCTATACCATGACGCTTATATGCCTTTCCTTCGGCACTGAAAACTCTGTTGCCGATATTTGCGCTGAAATTATTTCTGAGTTCCGCAGAAGCGTTTTTCATATAAAGTTTTCTGCAGGCTTTTCCTGACACGCTAATGACCGAAAGCATAACAAACAGTAAAGCAATCAGCGCCGCCGCTATGTTTATTCTGATATCTATATTCTCAGGATTTTCTGATATTCCGTCACAAATCTTTCTAAAAGCATTATTTAATGCAATATCGGTGCAAATTATTTCAGCAGCGCCGAAAAGCAGACCGAAAGGAACGGCTGCAGCAAAAAGATACAATCCCTCATATACTGCTGCTGATTTAATAAATCTTCCGCTTGCGCCGGAAATCATAAGCGTTGTAAAAAATTTTCGCCGTTCATTTTTATAAACTGAAAAAACGATTGAAACAGTTGCTCTTACGACAAGCAGAACAGCCAGACAACAAGCTATTATATAAATCGGCAGATTAACTAAGCCTGCTCTTGCAGAAAACATTTGGTAAGACTTAGGGAACTTTTTCGCGTCTTCTCCGGAGCGTTCAAACTCGCCTTTATTCTGAGTGATCTGCGGAGCACGTTCAATGCGCTGTTTGCGTTCCTCTTTGGTTTCTTCAACCTCTTTTTCCTGATATTCATTTTTTCCATCCTGCATATTAAATTGATGTGCCAGATACTCAGCAAACTTTAATACGTTCATAGCACCCTCACTGAGCAGCTCACCCGGCTTTTCACCTATCTCCCGAGCGGTATGTACGAATTTCTCGCCAAAAGCAAAACTAACGGAAACAACGGTAAAAAGCGTAGCGATCAGCAGCGAAAAAACAGCAACCATAACTATCAAACGACTTTTATTCAGCAGAAGACGTTTTTTTACAACATTTTTTGAGCTGTTCATATTGACACCTCATTTACCGTGTCTGAAATAATTCTGCCGTCTTCAATCCTGATAATTCTGTCCGCCCGCTGCGCTATTTTTTCATCATGAGTTACGATTACTAAAGCTGTGCCGTATTCTCTGCATATTTTTTCAAGCAGATCAATTACCTGCTTGCTGTTTTTTGAATCGAGATTTCCCGTCGGCTCGTCTGCAAGAAGCAAGGCCGGCTTTGTTACAATCGACCTTCCGATAGCAACTCTTTGCTGCTGCCCGCCCGAAAGCTGATTCGGCAGACTTGTGCCTCGGTTGCCGAGTCCGAGCTTGCGGATTATTTTATCAATCTCGTCAAAATCCGGCGCCTGTCCTCCTGCTATTATCGGAAAAGCAATGTTTTCCTCGACGTTCAGCACAGGTATCAGATTAAAAAATTGAAAAACCATACCAATATTCCGGCAGCGGAACGCTGAAAGTGACTCATCATCCATTTCATAAATATTTGCTCCGCATACCGTAACATCGCCTGAGGTAGGCTTATCAACCCCTCCTATGATATGCATAAGCGTTGATTTACCTGAGCCGCTGGTACCGACAACAGCTACAAACTCGCCTTTTTTTATTGTAAGATTTACTTTGTTCAGAGCAAAAAAGCTCCCTGACGCTGAAAATTTGTATCGCTTGACAACATTTTTGAGTACAACAATATCATCAGTCTCAATAATTTTGTAATCCTTAACTTTTTTCATAACGCTTCTCACCTCTGAATTTATTATTTAAATCAGCTTTTGCGAGAAAAAGCCTTACGGAAACAATAATTCCGTAAGGCTTTGCCATATTATTATTTAGCTACCGGCACGTTGATTTTAAGATCTGTAAGCGGGAAAGAACAGCAGGGATGAATACAATCAAACACATAATCAGCCATTCTTCTGTACTCCAGATTTTTGGGAACGTAAACTTTACCCGCAAGCAGATGCGAATGGCAGAATCCGCACTCGCCGCTTCTGCATCTTGCAGGTACGCTGATTCCGTTCTTTTCAAGAATCTGCATTACGGAATCGCCGGTTGAGCCTGTAACCGTCTTTGTTTCGTCCTGAATAGTTACGGTTATGCTGACTGTTTCGGGAACATCTGACGGATAATCAGGCTGTGAAGCAGGATTATGGAATTCACCGAACATCTCGTGACGTATAAATTTCTTTTTAAGTCCGAGCGTTTCAAGCTCTTTATCAACAAACGCATACATCTGCTGAGGTCCGCAGAGGAATACCGAATACTCTTCGTCTTTGGGAGCATATTTCTTGATAAGCTTTGCGGTGATGAATCCCTGCTCCGTTCCCTTGGGCTTTTTGCCCTCGATTTTATCGCTGAGAACGTGAACGACCTTGATTTTATCACACTTTTTAACAAGCTCGTCAAGCTCATCCTTAAACAGGATATTGTCGTAATTTCTGCTGCCGTAAAGGAGAGTCATTTCAAAATCTTCGTCGCCGTCGGCAATTGCGTTCGCCATTGAAATAAACGGCGTGATACCGCTGCCGCCTGCAAGGCAAATAACCTTTTTGGCGTCACGAAGCGGCTGATATTCAAAGTTGCCTGACGGAGCTGAAACCTCAACCGGAGTACCGACAGTCCAGTTATCAAGAATGTATCTTGACATAAGACCGCCCTCAACGAGCTTGATGGTAAGAACATACTTGCCTTCAAGAGAATCCTTGGGTGAGGATGAAATCGAATAAGCTCTTGTGATTGACATACCGTCAATAGTTTCAAATACCGTAAGATATTTGCCTGCTCCGAAATAAGCAAGGCTCTTAGTACCCCTTGTTTCGTCAGCAACAAGCTCAAAACTCTTGCAGTCCTGACCTCTGTCGATAACATTGGCAACTTTCAGATACTGGCGCTTGGGATGAAGCGCTCTTGCCAAAACTCTCGCCTGGTCAGATCCGGGAGGAAGCATAGCGGCTGAAGAATCAAAACGCTTCTGTCTGTCAGCAAGCATCGGGATGAATTTAGTAGCTTTTAATGATTTAAGATCTGCCATATTACTTACCTCCTTTAAATGCTTTTATAGTGAGCGCAGCGGCTTTTTCACCTGAATGATAAGCGCAGCCGTAGCCGTCGCCTCTTTCCTGAGTAGCTCCGCAGAAAATAAAATTATCAAACGGCTGGTCTTTGCCGAACTGAATTGTACGGGGAATCATACTATCCCACATATCGAGCATATAACCGTAAGGCGTACCTTGCGGAGTATTTAGATAACGTGAGAATGTAGGCGGAAGAGCGATTTCAATTTCTTCGATATAAGGTTTGATAGAAATATTCAGCGCTTTTTCGCAGGTTTCGATCATATCGTTTGCAACTCTGATCTTGAACTTTTTATAATCCTTAGGCTCGATATTTTTCATAACGTCGCCGAAAGTCATACCCGTAAGGAAGAGCTGACAAGTTCCTTCGGGAGTACAGTCAGGAATAACTTCGTTAAGGCAGTTGATGATGCAGTAATTATGGAAATAATCCTGAGCCGCCTTGAACTGCTCGTCAGAATTGATGTCCGGAGCGATAAATACCGAATAATCTTTGATACCAAGCTCCTCTTTGGTGACGTTCATACCGAGATAAACGGTGGTAAGAGCGCAGGCTATATTTCTTGCGTTTGCCATTTTAAGCTGTTTTGCAGGAATGTCTTCAACGTTGAACAGATCGTTCCACGCAAAGTTCGGCGCAACGTTGCAGATAAAGCGTTTGCCGTACACTTCTTTTTCGCCGTTTATCTGAACGCCTGCAGGTTTTCCGTCTTTCATTATAACTTTGGTAACTTCGGAATTGTACCAGATATCTCCGCCGTTTTCACGAATGACCTTATCAATGGCAAGGCTCATTTCGTGGCTTCTGCGAAGCGGCATGCCTGCGCCGGCTCTTACATAGCTGTGAAGCATGCACATATAATAAAGAAAATCAAATCTTGAAGCCGGAACGCCCATATAGCACCAATATGTTGAAAAGATGCCCTGAGCCTTTTTAGGCATACCGAGCGCATCAAGACCTTCCTGAAGGGTATGGGAAGCCATACGCATAATATCAGGCATTTCTTTAAGAACGCCCATCATTTTAATGGGATCGAGCTCTTCGTCCATATATGAAAAAGCCTTGAACATCCTTGTAGAAAGATCGAATGCCGCCATAGAACTATCATAGGATCCGGGAACTATTTCGTCAAGCTTCTTGGAAAACTCATGGAAGCCGACAGGCATACGAACGTCAACCGAAACTTCAACGCCGTTTTCGTTGACAAAAGTATCCTTATCTCCTTCTTTTGCGGGTACGATAAGACGGAACGTAGAATTATCCTTGACCCAGTCAACGTGCGCGTCAATGCGGTCAAAAACTTCTTCGATCATTCCTGGGTCGCCCTCTTCGCCGATACCGGCAAGCTCATGAAGCGAAGGTTCAAACTCAAACCTGCCTCTGACAAATGAGGACGCAGAGCCGCCGGGAATATTGTGCTTTTCAAGCAGTAATGTTGAAAGCCCCGCTTTGGCGCAGTTAGCAGCCGCAGCAAGTCCGCCGTTGCCGGCTCCGATTACAATTACATCATAATTCTTAGCCATTTAAACACCTCACAAATTTGGTAATTATATTTTATCACATACAATATAAATTAAAAATGTTTTACCGTCATTATTCAATTTAATTCGATTTATTATGCCCATTCAAAATTTTCCCTGCCGGCGCCGATTTCAAAATGATATTTTACAATACCTAAATCGAGCTTGCTGTAAAAAGATAAGCCTGCTTTTGCAGTCACTTTATTTCCGTCAGAGTTAAGCTTGAATTTCTGCTGATTGGTAGCTGTCGGCGCATTCATAGCGGCTTTAACTCCTTTTTTAAACCATTCGGGCGAGCTGTCGCTGACATTGCTCAAATCCGCAATATTTTTTGATTTATGCTCTGATCCCTGATTAGCGCCGTAACCGATTGCTATAACTATTGCGAGTTTTTCGCCGTTATCAACCTTGAAAACTCCGGGGATTTTTTTATAAGTCAGCGCAACCCAGCAGGTATTAAGACCGAGCATCTGCGCCGCGAGAACTATTTTTTCACCGTAGTAGCCGCATTTTTCATCAAGGTCGCCGCTCTTTTTGCCGACCATCGCAATATAATTTCTCACACCTTTGAAGTTTCCGTAATGAGCCATACGGCTGTCGAATGCTTTCGGCTCATCCTTAACGAGCTGAATGTGAAGCCCGCTTTCAGCGTTGCATTCATCAATTATTTTAATGAGAGATTCAAGAGTTTCTCCTTCAATCGGCTTGTCAAGATACTGCCTGACTGAGTGCCGTTGTTCCATTGCCTGTATTAAATCCATAAAATCCTCCTATAAAAAATCGGCCGGGAATACCCGACCGATAAATAATTACATTATGCTGAATTTTACAACAAGAGCTGCAAAAACGATTGAAACCATAGAAAGAAGCTTGATAAGGATATTGATAGACGGACCTGAAGTATCTTTAAAAGGATCGCCTACCGTATCGCCTACAACAGCCGCTTTATGTTCGCTGCTGCCTTTGCCGCCGAAGTTGCCTGCTTCAATATATTTCTTCGCATTATCCCATGCGCCGCCTGAGTTTGACATAAATATTGCCATCAGGAAGCCGGTAACCGTTGCGCCTGCGAGCATACCGATAACGCCGTTATAACCGAGGATAAGTCCGACAGCTATCGGAACGAGGATAGCTATAACCGTTGGGAGAATCATCTCATGAAGGCTTGACTTTGTGCAGAGAGATACGCATGACGCATAATCGGGGTCTGCTTTTTCTTCCATGATTCCGACGATTTCCTTGAACTGTCTGCGGACTTCAACAACTACGCTCTGAGCAGCTCTGCCGACAGCGTCCATAGTAAGCGCCGCAAAAACGAACGGAAGACAAGCGCCGATGAACAGACCTACAAGCGTTACGGGATTCATAATGCTGATGTCGATTTTATCGCCTGTTACGCCAAGAGACGCAAGCTTCTCTTTATATGAAGCAACGAGAGCAAGAGCTGTAAGAGCTGCTGAGCCGATTGCAAAACCTTTGCCTGTTGCAGCAGTAGTGTTGCCGAGTGAATCGAGCGCATCTGTTCTGCGGCGAACGTCAGGATCAAGTCCTGCCATCTGAGCAATGCCGCCTGCGTTATCAGCAACAGGGCCGTAAGCATCTGTTGCAAGCGTTATACCAAGCGTTGAAAGCATACCAACAGCGGCAAGCGAAATACCGTAAAGTCCTCTTGCGGAATTTGCAAATCCGCCCGAAACGCCGTAAGCTAAAATGATGCAGACTGCAACTATGATAATCGGAATCGCTGTTGAAAGCATACCGAGACCAACGCCGCCGATAATAATTGTAGCGGAGCCTGTCTGAGATTTTGAAGCAAGCTTCTGAGTAGGCTTATACGAATCTGACGTGAAATACTCTGTAGCCGAGCCGATAAGTACGCCTGATACAAGACCTGCAAGAACCGCAAAATAGATCTTGTAATTTTCCTGACCTAGAACAAACCAGATAAGCGGGAAAGCAACGATTGCTATAAGAACTGCGCTTATATTTGTGCCGCGGCGAAGCGCTTTAAGAAGAGTTTTCTGCTCTGTGCTTTCGCCTGTTCTTACAAAGAAAGAGCCGATAATAGAAGCAAGTACGCCGACAGCAGCCATTACCATAGGAACAGCAACAGCTTTTTCGCCCATGCCCTGAAATGCCGCAACGCCAAGAGCAGAAGCAGAAATAACAGAGCTTACATAAGACTCATAAAGGTCGGCGCCCATTCCTGCAACGTCGCCTACGTTATCGCCAACGTTATCAGCGATAACCGCCGGGTTTCTGGGGTCATCCTCAGGGATTCCGGCCTCAACCTTACCGACAAGGTCGGCGCCTACGTCGGCAGCTTTTGTGAAAATACCGCCGCCTACACGGGCAAACAGAGCCATCGAAGACGCGCCCATACCGAACGTGAGCATTGCGCCTGTAACTTCGTCGATCGGAAGTTTGAATACAAACTTCAGAAGTAAGTACCAGATAGATATATCAAGAAGACCGAGACCTACAACGGTAAAGCCCATAACAGAGCCTGCTGAGAAAGCGACTCTGAGACCTTTGTTAAGACCGTCACGGCAAGCGTTAGCTGTCCTTGAGTTAGCCGCAGTAGCTATCTTCATACCGATAAAGCCTGATAAGCCTGAGAAGAATCCGCCTGTAATAAAAGCAAACGGGACGTAAGGCGTAAGAAGTTTAAATCCGAATGCCATTATGCAAAGCAAAATAAACATTCCGCCGAAAAATACAGTAACGATAGAATACTGCTTTTTAAGATATGCGTTTGCACCTTTACGGATTGATTCCGCAATTTTTTTCATTTTTTCAGTTCCTTCGGAAAAGCCGAGCACTCTTTTTGCCATTATTGCGGCAAAAATTATCGCTGAAATTGAGCCTGCCAAAGTCAGCAATGCCAAAAGCTGATCCATACTCATAAACCCATCTCCTTAAAAAATTGCTTTTAGTAAATATTTCTTTTTACTTGTAAAGATTATAATACCACTATTTTTAAAAAAATACAATGCTTTTTCTGATTTTTAAAAATTTTTGTGTATTATATAGAAAAAAAGCACCGGAACATGCAATAATTGCACATTCCGATGCTGTAAATTCAGTCTTCGCCTTCTGCTTCAAGCTGTTCTTCCATAATTCTTTTCTGCTCAGGGTCGGGAGCCGGGGGCGGAAATTTCTTTTTAAGCCATTTGCAGTATACAACGATCATAAGCATTGCTACTATATTTACAACTGCCCAACGAGCATTGTCAACGTAATTCTGTGCTTCCTCCCCGCCTATTCCGTTAATAACAAAATTGAACGTCATAAAATTATAAACAAAATTTATTGCAATTCCCGGCCAGAGCGTTCCGCAGACAAGACGGACATAACCGAGCAGAAAAGCAAACGTAAACTGCGCCAGAGAGAAAATCAGGATCATAAGAATTGTTCTGCCTTTATGATCGTAAAAGAAAATCGACCTTATCGGCAGTATCAAAAACCATACGACATACATCGCCGCCTGCAGAGAGTTACAGGCATAGAAATTCATCTTTTTCCTGAATACACCGAAAAACAGCCCTCTGAAAATAAACTCAAGGAAACCTGCCCTGATAAGGCAGACGATCATTCCAATCAGAGTCCACGAAACGAGGATAGTATTATCAGCTTTTGAAAGAGTCAGCTCAATATGCTGATTGAAACAGACAAAATCAAAAAACTTTTCGCCGTTGGGAAATATTCTGCACAGTACGAATTCGAGACCTATGACTGCTGCCGCAGAACCTGCCCAAATCAAAGCCGGAAGAAACACTTCATACCATTTGCTGTTTATTACGCCCTGAACGCCGAAGTCGCTGAGCGCCCAGCAATGTTTACGATTAAAGAAATAAATAAAAATTATGCTGACGCCAAATGATACGAATGACAGCGTAGGAATCATATTCTCTTTAATGAAGAAATATTCCAGTATTCTGACGATCATAAGACCGAGAAAAATATCCGCCACATGCCTTGGCTCTGTTCTTTGCTGCTCTTCCAAAATGATTCCTCCTTTTGATCAGAAAATCTTAAGTTAGTTCAAAGGCAGCCTGAAAATCAGACTGCCTTTTAGCTTTATCAGCCGTTAAACCATCCGCCAACACCGGTAGAATCAAGAACTATGTCAACATTGAATAAATCCTTGGTAATATCGCCGCCCGGATTTTCATTATTCGCACTGATGTTCTCCTCAAGATAGGATTCAGTATAGAACTTCTGAAATTTTATCTCAGGTTTTTTATAATTCATTTATCTCATCCTCCTTTTATGGTGTAACATCATCTGTGTTTGCATATGTCTTGATTGTGCTGTATTTAATATCAGTATTTCCTGACTTGTCGGTAACCTTTACATAAGACCTTATGTAAATAGTTCCGTTATACTGTTTCGGATTCTTGATTGTAAGAGTCCATACACCGTTTTTGGCGTTTGTTGTTGCTGCTGCAACCGCATTGAATACTCTCGGCTTACCAATTACGAAATTCGAATCAGAAGCGCCTATTGAAGCATTAGATGTAAAGATCAAACCATGCTGAATCAAATCGTAATCTGTACGTACGCTTCTTTCAACATAAACTGAGAACCAGTCGTAAATTTCGCTGTATCCCTCAATTCTTGTTACACGAGTTGCGGCCTTGTTATTATCAATGTTGTCATAAACAGATATTAACCTGTAAGTATTGGTTGCTGATCCGTCATGCTCGTAAACATTGAATTTATAATTTCTGTAGTAGCTGACGATTTCGTTTGTATCCGGATCGATCCAGTACTGGAATGCTTTGCCGTTCTTTTCAGCAGCTCCGTCAAGCGTAATAGCTTCATATTGAAGAGCCGTCTGGGCAACACCGTCAACAATTACGGTATAGATCTTATCGTCAACAACATATTTTGCATGAACTTCAAGATCTTCCTTATAATTCTTGTAGTAATCAAGTGAAAGATCAACGTCCCATCCGACGAATTTATAACCTACAACTGTCGGAGGTGTGACCGGTTCAATTGCACTGCCGTTAGGATAATCAAGATAGTTTACATACTTACCGTCAACTTCCTGAAGTTTGAGCGGCTCGTTGTAATAACCTACATAGTATATTCTGTGGGTATTGTTTCCGCGTTCATTCCATACAGCTTCATAAGTTCTGTTGCCTGTTGAGCCTGTCGGAATAGTAACATTTCTTGATGTACCTGAAATTCCCGTGCCTGACCAGCCTACGAAATCATAACCTGATTTCTTCGGTATCGGCAGCTTGATTTCAGCAGAATCAATTGTGTATGACTGCGGAATGCTGTCGCTAGTACCTCCGCCGAGTGTAACTGTAATTGAATACTCGGTGATTCTCCACAAAGCTGCGTAAGATCTGTTTCCGCTTGAACCTTCGGGAATTACAACGTTCTTTGTAATGGATGAAAGTCCCGTACCGGTCCAGCCTAAGAATGTATATCCTGTTCTTACAGGGTTGTTAAGCGTTATACGATCCGCCGCAGTATATGTTGCCGGATTTGAAACATTGCCTAACCATCCCGAATAGGTGATCGTATAAACTTCTGATGACCAGTTGGCTTTGTAGGACTTGTTGCCCGTCGTTCCTGTCGGAATAGTTACGTCAGTTACCTTTGTTGTTGAAGTTCCTTCTGACCAGCCTATGAATGCATAACCTGTCTTGGTCGGGCTTACAAGCTTGATATTCGGAGACTCGATATTGTAGCTTGTCGGGTTTGCAGCAACTTCACTGCCGCCGTCAAGATTATAGGAAATCGTATAATTAACGAGCTCCCAGTTGGCTTTGTAAGTCCTGTTGCCTGTTGAGCCTTTAGCTATTGTGATATCAAGAGTCTGGGCTGTAAGATCTGTACCTGTCCAGCCTGTGAACGTATAACCTGCCTTTGTCGGTCTGGGTATCGTAAAGCTGTTGCTTTCAATTGTGTAACTATTCGTGCCGGTGAACTCTGCATCCTCAATGTTGAGGTAAGAAATGCTGTATGTGACTGCAGAATAATTCGCCTTATACTGTCTGTCACCGCTTGAGCCTGAAGGAATTGTAACTGAAAGCTGCGTGCCTGACAATCCTGTACCTGTCCATCCGATGAACTTATAACCTGTTTTAACCGGGTTATTAAGCGAAATTGATGTGGAAAGGATAGAATATGTGCTCGGGTTAGCTCTGTCAACATAACCGCCGTCATAATCATAAGTGATTGTGAAGTTGTTTACAATCCAGTTGGCTGTATACTTTCTGTCTCCCGTTGAGCCTTTCTGAATATTTACAGTTTCATATTTGTTGGAGCCGAGTCCTGTTCCGGACCATCCGCCAAACCTGTATCCGTTCTTGGTCGGATTGTTAAGAGTAATATTGTTTTCAATAGTATAGCTTGTCGGATTTGCCGCTGCAACTGTTCCGCCGTTGAGGAAATATCTGATAGTATATGTCTGAATTTCCCAGTTGGCTGTGAAGTCAACGTTGCCGCCGGTTTCGGTATTGATTACTGCATCAAATAATTTAGTGCTTGAAGTTACATTAGTAACAGTCGTTCCGTTGGCGTCCTTACCGCTGACTATTGACTTACCGTACTGATTTACGGTCCAGCCCGTAAATCTATATCCTGTTCTCGACGGGTTGATAATCGAGATATCATCAGATTTTGTAATATAACTCGTCGGGTTTGTACCGTTAGCTATCGTACCGCCATTGAGAGTATAAGTGATAATGTTTTCACTCTCAGACCAGTTAGCAACGAAATTACGGTTGCCGGTTGAATACTGATAGATCGTAACCGTTCTTTCAGTTCCGCCGATCTCCGTACCTGACCATCCTGCAAACGTATAACCTTCCTTAGTCGGGTTATTAAGCGTGAATGTCGGTGTGTCATATCTGTAGCTTGACGGGTTCTGAGTGCTGAGCGTACCGCCGTTAAGATTATATGTAAGAGTATATATACCCTCTTCCCATACAGCCTTGAATGACTTGTCGCCTGTCGAGCCTGTGTTGATAACTACAGATTCTCTTGTTCCGCTGTAATAGCTGCCTTCCCATCCGATGAAGATATAACCTGTTCTGACAGGAGTAAACAGCGTAATCGGAGCTGAGATATATGTGTAAGTTTCGGGATTTTTAAGAACTTCCTGACCGCCGTCAAGGTCATAAGTCAGTGTATAAGTTTCAAGCTCCCAGTTTGCCTCATAAGTTCTGTTGCCGGTCGAGCCCTTCGGAATCTCAACGTTCTTTGATATACCTGAGCCTGAAATCCCCGTACCTGTCCAGCCTTTGAATTCATATCCCGGACGAACAGGATTATTAAGCGTGAAGGTATTTGTAAGAATCGTGTATCTTGACGGGTTGGAAGCATTACCGCCGTTAAGGATATAAGTGATGCTGTAACCGTCTTCACTCCATACCGCTGTATAGCTTCTGTTGCCGGTTGAGCCCATGCTGATTGTAACAGTCTCTGTCGGAGCCGAAAGACCGGTACCTGTCCAGCCTTCAAATACATAGCCCGTTTTTACAGGATTTACAAGTGTAAATGAAGGTGTATCCGTTGTGTAGGAATCCGGGTTGTTTCCGTCTGCAAGATATCCGTCACCAAGGTCATAAGTAATTGTATATGACTTCGGGATCCAGCATGCCGTATAGCTTCTGTTACCGGTTGAGCCTTGTCTTATTGTGACATACTCTGTCATATAAGGAAGGTTCGTACCGATCCATCCGCCGAAGTCATAACCCGCTTTAGTCGGATTATTAAGCGTAAACTCAGGAGTTTCAACCGTATATGAGCTCGGATTTGCTGCAGCAAGGGTACCGCCTACAAGATCATAAGTGATCTGATATTCGTTGATATCCCAGTTTGCTTCGTAAGTTCTTGCGCCTGTTGACCCGGTTGGTATTGTAACGTTCATTGAAACGCCTGAAATACCTGTGCCTGACCAGCCTCTGAATACAGCGCCTGTCTGCTCGGGAGCCTGTAATGTGATTGCCGCGCTCTCAACAGTATAGCTCTTCGGGTTGGAACTGCTGTTGATACCGCCGTTCATTGTGTAATTGATCGGATAAGTCTCCGGTGTCCACGTTGCAGTATACTGTCTGTTGCCTGTTGCTCCTGCAGGAATCGCAATTCCCTTTGAAGGAGCTGTAAGATCTGTGCCTACCCAACCTTCAAATGTGTAACCTGTTTTTGTCGGATCCAGGATCTGAACTCTGTGATTCTCATCATAGGTATATGTGGTCGGGTTGTTTGCTGTGCCGCCGTTAAGAATATATGTAATGTTATAAACAGTCTGATTCCATACGGCAGTGTAATTTCTGTTGCCTGTAGATCCTTTTGCGATAGTAACAGGATTGAGGATGGTGTTGTCTGCAAGATTCTTCCAGCCTTCAAACGTGTGACCATTCTTAGTAGGATTATTGAGTGTGAATGTCTCAGTGTTTACATTGTATGATTCAGGGTTGCTGTCGCCGTCTCTGAGTGCGCCGCCGCCGAGATCATAGCTGATGCTGTAATCTACAAGAGTCCAGTTTGCAATAAATGTCATATTGCCTGTACTGCCGGCAGGAATTGCGTAATCATAGTGCGTACCGCTGACATTAAGGGTTACAGAGCCTTTAAGTTCATCTGTACTAAGTGCGCTTGCAAAGCCCTCAATGTAAGCTATGCAATCCTCAGAAGGTGTGAAAGTCGGCTCGGTTGACTTGCACTTAGTGCCTATGAATTCACCGTTGAACTTAAACACTTTCAGATTCAGCAGCGTGACTTTAGTTGCCGAAAGCGAATATGTCTTTCCTGCTCTGAGGATTATCGGCTCAGAAATCTGATTGGTTGTAGTCGCTAATGCTGCGCCGGTATTGGTATTGAAGCCGCCTTTCATCCAATCAAAGTTATTGTACTTCACGTTCCATCCGGTGAAATTATAACCTGATCTTACCGGCTGCTGAACAGTAATATTTGAATTATAATTATACTGCTTCGGAAGACCGGAATCAGCGCCGCCGTTAAAATCGTAAGTGATAGTATAATTCTTAAGCGTCCAGTTAGCGTTATAGCTTCTGTTGCCTGTTGAGCCTTTTTCAACAGTTACAGTCTGATTTAAGCCTGTCAAGCCTGTTCCGCTCCAGCCTGTGAAAACATAGCCTGTTTTTACAGGATTGATAAGTGTAAAGCTCTCAGTCTCAACTGTATAGGCTTCTGCATTTGCGCCTGTCTGAAGTTTACCGCCGTTAAGATTACAGCTGATAGAATATGTTACAGCGTCGCTCCACTTAGCGGTAAATGCAATGTCATGACCTTCATTGCCGCCGATTTCGCCGGGAAGGAACGGACCTCTTTCTTCTCCGTCGCCAATTTTCTTCATCCATCCAACAAAGTTATATCCGTCTTTGGTGGGATTGATAAGCTTGTAGTAGTCGCCTCTTGTGTAGCCTGTCGGGTTAGCTCCGATAAGCGTACCGCCTTTGAGGTCATAAGTAACGGTGAAGTTGCCTATCTCTGTCCATGTTGCTTCAAAGTTCAGATTGCCTGTTGAACCTTGTTCGATATCTACCTGAAGACCGCCTGAATGGCTGCCGGTTGTTTCGTTCCAGCCTGTGAATGTATATCCGTCTTTGGTCGGATTGCTGAGTCTGAACGTAGGTGTATCAATATCGTACGACGTCGGATTGCTGCCTGTTGCAGTGCCGTCTTTAAGATCATAAGTGATCGTGTAGGTTTCCTTCTGCCAGTTAGCCGTGAATGTTCTGTCGCCTGTTGAGCCGTAAGGAATTGTTAAAGTAGTTGTCGGTGATGCAATTCCTGTACCTGTCCATCCTATGAAGGCATAGCCGGGCTTTGAAGGAGGATAAATTGAGAATGTAGCTGTGCTGTAATTATAAGTTGACGGGTTTCTTGAATCGTTTGACGCGCCTTCGAGTCCGTTATATGTGATATTGTAACCGCTTAATGACCAGTGAGCGGTAAACGTCTTATCGCCTGTTGAACCCTGCTCAACAGATACGGTCGTTTCAGCTTCAACGCCGTTTGATCCCGTCCATCCTGTGAAGACGTAACCTGTCTTCTCGGGATTCTTGAGAGTGAACGTCGGGGTTTCGATATTATATGTGTTGGGGTTTGTTCCGTTTCTGACAGTACCGCCGTCAAGCGAATATGTAATATTATATGTAGTCAGATTCCATTTTGCATAAAGCGTATGGTCTGACGCAATACTTACAGCAGTATTTCTGTCAACCAAGCTTGCTGTTGTATAGCTTGAGTTAGTATACCATGCTACCGAATAACCTGTCTTCTCCGGTGCCGGAAGATCGCCGTAAGATGATCCGTAATAAACAGTCTTCGTTGAAGGTTCAACTGTAATTCCGCTGATTACCGGATCAAACGTTACTGTATAAGGTGTCGCAGTCCACTGAGCAACAAACTCACCGTTTGCGGCAATATTCCAGATGAACTGACCGCCGCCGGTATACACAGCGCCGTCGTTGAGCTTCCAGCCGCCGAAAGTAAATCCTGTTTTTGAGGGAATATCGGTAATAATACTGTATGTAGCATCATATTCGGCTACTTTAGCATCATCATCAACATTTACTGCCGAGCCGCCGTTAGTATTGTATGTAACTCTGTACTTGATCGGATTCCATAATGCTGAGAACTCGCCTTTTTCAGTATAAACCCATTTGAACGTTTCGCCTGAGCTGTAAGTCTCTGATGAGAGGTCAAGATACCAGCCGTTGAATGTGTAGCCTTCTCTTGAAGGATAATTCTGTGCAAGTGTGAAATTCTGATCATAATATGCTGTTGTACCGCTGTCCGGAGTGAATACTTTACCGGAGTTTGCCTTGTACTCAACATTATAAGCTTTTGGTGAATAGAAGAATCTCCATTCATAACTGCCTTTATCGGCTATTCTGGAATCAACGTCAGTTGTGCCTGTACCGATAAGCGAGCCGTCTGCGTAGCATTCAAATCTGCTGAACTGATAACCTTCCATCTCTACAGCGTTAGCTAC
Source organism: Oscillospiraceae bacterium (assembly GCA_902789095.1). Classification (GTDB taxonomy): domain Bacteria; phylum Bacillota; class Clostridia; order Oscillospirales; family Acutalibacteraceae; genus CAG-488. The sequence continues at coordinate 31,595 of CADAMY010000017.1, forward strand.
AACACCGTCGCCGAAGTAGTATGAATAGCTGTCTTCTGAATAGATAAGTTCTGAACGGTTATTATAAGTCCAGTAATGTTTAACTGTTGCTGTACCCGTTTTGAGCTGAAGGTTGTCATCAGCCTTATCAATCTTATTATAAGCGTTGCCGATAGCACCTTCATCAGCCGTCGGATCGCCGAGAACTCTTGATGCGTCAACTATTGCGCTGATGTAAGTTTCCCATTCCTGAGCTGAAGAGAACCATTCTTCCTGAAGGGACATTCTCTGCGCAGTAGCTATTGCTGTACGCAATGAGCTCTTATCAACTATTTGAAGGTCGAGTTTGAAATTACCTTTTGCTTCAATAGTTCTGCTTGCTTTATAGCCTTTTGCATAATAAGAAATCGTGTATATAGTGCTGTCTGCGGGAAGCGCTCTTGAATATTTATTAGCAGTGGTAGTATCTGCAAAATAAACTCTCTGACCGGAGAACTGCGCCATATAGTCGCCTGATCTTGCACCGCTTGAAGAGCTGCTTGTGCCGTTATATTTTGTGGTAAGAGTATAAGTATCATCATTCGGGTAAGTGATATTCAATACTCTTTCACCGTCAAATTCGCAGTATGCGCCAACGCCTTCCTGGTTTGTATCCGCTTCATCCGAAGAGTTGATATCTACTCCGAATGTGAAATACGGGAACTGCGAGAAGTTGTTTACACGGCTGATATCGGCATAATAAATACCTGTATCGCCATTAGTAAATACATCATTTGCCGAGCCGCCGCTTGAGCTGTCGCCGCTGTATCTGTAGCCCTGACCGCCTACTGTCGGGCTGTTGTCATCAGGTCTGCCGAGGTTGGCAAGCGCTTCGCCGTAATAAGGAGCATATTTATATCCTGTACCGCTTACTGATTCAATCTTGTGAACGCCTGTAATAAATGCAGACATTGCTATATGCATTGTATTATGCCACCAGTTCGGAGTATTCTTATGAGTTACGCCGTAGCCGCCGGAACCGACAAGAGCTGTGCTTGAGCTTGTCGGAGTATTATATACATAAGTGTAAGCATAGGCGTGGTCTATCGCGCCTCTGTATTTGTATGTAACAGTCCACTTGATAAGTGAATGTTCATCGTCATCAAGTTTTCTTGCCATAATACCATCGGTGATCTTTGTAGCAAGAGAAGTAGATGATGAAGTCGTATTATTATTATTGATTGTAATGCTGTTTACAGCTACGCCTTCGTACAAGTCGTATGTAAGTGTGATGTCCGTAGCATTTTCTCTGCTGAAGAAGATGTTGCCGGTTGTACTTGCATCTCTGTGAAGCGCGCCGGTCGTAGTATTATCCCGGTCGATATAACGGCCGAAGCTTCTGCCGTCTTCAGGTTTAAGATAAATCGTTTCCGGAACATAGAAATATGTGGGCGTTACATCTGCGTCTTCTTCAAGTTCTATTTCGATCTTTTTCTGCTCGTTGTTTGCAACGTCCTGAGGCGTTACAACAAACTCTGCTGTTTTAGTTTTATATCCTTTTCTTGAAGCAGTATAAGTATATGTGCCTGCTGCAAGAACATAAGTGTTATTTTCATACTTGCGGCTGTCATTAACTATCGATCCGTTTGAATCCTTTACGACAACAGCAATATCACTTGTGGGAAGAATGAACTGAACTGTTGCCTGATGAAGCTGATCTTTTGTTAAAAGGAAAGGCTGAAGATATGTAATACCGCCGTTGCCCGTCATATAAATACGGACGTAGCTGTTGATTTTATCTTCATATTTATTAAGGTCAAATACTACTGTATCGCCGCTTGCGTTTGTTTTAGCCGTAGCAATAATAGTACCGTCGGCTACAAGGCGTACTTTTGTAGCATCCTTGCAGGAAACAGTGATCTGGTCTGTAGCGTTATCAACGCTGATATTGCTCACTGACGGATAATCGCCGACTGCCGTAAATCCGTCGCCGAGCTCATAGGAGTTTTTCGAGCTCTTTGATGAAGTATAGAATTCACCATAGAACATCGAATCCCTGTAAAGCTGCTGAGCAGCCTGGATCTGCGTTGAGTTCGGGCTTGCGTTTGCTTCTGAAACAGCTACGCTCTTATCGCCGTTGATAAGGAAATACTGAGCGTTTCTGTCGCAATCTGAAAATTCATGAGCATCGTCCTCGCAGAAACCGAAAACGTTGATACCCTGAGGAGCAAGGCGCTTAAGTATTTCGTCATAAACATAACGGCGGTCGTATTTTGTACGGTTATCGGAAGTATTTACAAGCTCCATACCGATACATCCTGCACCGAACTTGTGGCTCTGCATCCACTGAGTCTGGGCAGCAGCATTCCTACCGCCTCTGTTGGGGCAGTAATCCTCATATATCGATGTAAATCTTGTGAGCCAGTCTTCATTATAGACCGTAGGAGTATCTTTACCGTCCGACCACTCGCCGATGTGGTTGATATGAGTAAATCCGCCGGCATTGTAGCTCTTTTCAACAGCCGTTCTGGGCCATGATGTGCTGATTTCAAGATCGCCGTGACCCGCGTCAGCATAGTAGCTGTTGATATGGCATTTAGACGTTGATGAGCCGTTGAGCTCAATGCCGAGAGGAATTTCCATCATACCGTAGCCGCGGCTGTCTTTAGTTCCGCCGACGATGGTTTTGTACTCGTCAACACTCAATTCGTCTGTTGGTCCGTGAACAAAGTAC